>NZ_QGMP01000001.1:329847-659695 GCF_003259185.1 Isoalcanivorax indicus | reverse complement strand
CGGGCATCCCGACCAGGCCGCTGGGGGTCGGCACGCTGCTCGCGCCCCGTATCGGGGGTGGCCGGTGGTCTCATACGCCGTGTGTTGTCTGCGGCGTCGCGGCGTCCGCCGTCACGACGCGCGCCATCACGGTTGCCGCGCCACTGCCCGGGTTCAGGCCGTGTCTCGCGTCGTGTCTCGTTTCGTGCTGCCTGGTCACGCTGCCAGACAGGACGGCGGTTAGCGTCGATAGAGGCGGTATGGCGAGTGAAATCCCGGTTCAGCGCTGGCGAGCGATAGGTCACGCCGCGACGGTGCTGCGGGTTGTGCCGCCAGCGGGTATAGCCGCCGCGCGGCGGGCGGCCGCCATGATAATGGACATGATATTGCGGCGGCTGGTGCGCGTTGATGATGACGATATTGCGGCGTGGCCAGTCGAAGCGGGTAAAGAAAAAGTTACTGTAAAGCCGTACCCCGCTCCCCCAGTAAAATACAGCACTGGTGGTCACCGGCGGATGCCAGTACACCGGCGGGTAGGCCGGATGCCACCAGGGGCCATACACCACGGTGGTGCGGTAGTAAGGCACATACACCACTTGCGGGCGCGCCTGTTCGATGATGATGACGTCACGCTCGCGGCGGGTACGGATGTGTTCATCCTGGCGCAGGTGTCCGGCGCTCTCAGCGCGACGACGCAGGGCCTGGATGCTGTCACTGACATCCGCTTCCTGCATCAGCCAGGCATCACCGAGGCGTCGCGTCCAGTCCAGATCACGATCCATCCGCGCCAGCAGATCGGGAAAGGCGACCAGTGATTTGACAGCCGGGTCCCAGTCACGCCGTTCGACCGCCCGCACCGCATCGCCTCCGGACAGATCCGGGTTGGCGGCCGACCAGCGCGCGGCGTCCACCACTTCCAGGGGATAGGTGGCGGCAATCAGGACCTGGCTGAGCAATGAATCCGGGAACAGGGCGACAGGAGCCAGCATCTGGTCCAGCTCTGCCTGGCTGAACAGCTCGTCCTGGGCACGCAGGTAGGCAGAGAGCGACGCCAGCAGCAGCCCGCTCAACAACAGAGTCAGCCAGCGGCTGGTGGGACGTAAAAACAGAGTGTGACGTGTCATGGCTCTGGCCTCGGCAGAGAACATCGGCGTTCAGTCTCCTCCAGGTGGCACAGTGCCTCAAGGCGGTGCGCAGGACTGCGCAAGGCCATGCGCGTCCATCATGAAAATGTGCACAAAATGTAAAACCGCCGACTTACGATTTATGTTCTGTTTTCATATAGTTATCAGTGAAACCCATGCTCTTTCCGGGCCGCCTTCACGGAACATCGATAATTGGGAAAAGATTGTGAAAGCCTGAAAATGGTATGCTGCAGCATGTCCGAGACACTCTTCATCACCAGCCAGATCAGCTTGCCGCTCGCCGAAATCGAGATGGAAGCCATGCGTGCCCAGGGCGCTGGCGGCCAGAACGTCAACAAGGTATCGAGCGCCGTACACCTGCGCTTCGACATTCACGCCTCGTCGCTGCCGGAGGATTGCAAGGCACGTTTGCTGGCCCGCTCGGATCAGCGCATAACCAGTGATGGTGTGCTGGTGATCAAGGCGCAGCAGTTCCGCAGCCAGCAAAAAAATCGCGAAGATGCCCTGCAACGCCTGGCCGAGACGATCCGAGCTGCCACGGTGGTGCCACGCCAGCGTATTGCCACTCGGCCGGGCGCCGGGGCAAGGCAGCGACGACTGGACGGCAAGAAACAACGCGGCAAGACCAAAGCCCTGCGAGGGAAAGTGGATCCATGAGCTGTCGCCTTCCGGTTTCTTTTTTTTCAGGTGCTACCGGCCTGTTCCTGTGCAGCGTCACGGCGATGACGTTCGCCGACACTGCGTCCTCGCCCGGGGCCACCCTGGCGCCGGTGGTGATCGAGACCACACGCCTGAGTCGCTCACTGGATGACACGCCGCTGGCTGTGACCCGTATCGAGCGCGCCGATATCGCTGACGGCCAACCTCAGTTGCAGCTGGCTGAATCACTCGGCCGCGTGCCCGGACTCTATTTGCAGAACAGTCACAACTTTGCCCAGGGCCAACGTATTTCGGCACGCGGCTTCGGCGCCCGCGCGCCCTTCGGTATCCGTGGGCTGCGCATTCTCTATGACGGCATTCCCGAAACCCTGCCGGACGGGCAGTCCCAGGTGGACGCCCTGGACCTCGACTCGGCCGCGTCGATCAACGTCATTCGCGGCCCGGCCTCTGTGCAGTACGGTAACGCCAGTGGCGGTGTCATCGACGTGCGCAGCGTGGACGGTCGCGATGCCCCGTACACGGCGACCGTACGCGGCGAAGCGGGCGAGTACGGTTATCGGAAGCTGAACGCCCGGCTGGCGGGCAGCGACGGCTCCTTCCACCATCAGGTCAGCCTGACGGAACTGGACTATGACGGTTACCGCCAGCAGAGCGCGGTGCGCCAGCGGCGACTGAACGCCGGTGTCGGGTTGGCGCTGACGGACCAGCGCTCGCTGACACTGCTGCTGAATGCGCTGGACACCGACACGGCGCAGGACCCCGGCGGCCTGACCCGGCAGCAGGTGCGCGACAACCGTCGCCAGGCGGTGGCCAATGCAATCAATCTGGATGCCGGTCAGGCAGTCCGGCAACAACGGGTGGGCCTGCGCTACGAAGACAGCGCCCTGCTCGGTGGCAGTCTGAGCGGCCATACCTTTTTTACCCGGCGCGAGTTTGTCCAGCAGTTGCCCTTCCCCGGCAGCAGTCTGGTCAGCTATGACCGTAACTTTTACGGCGCAGGTATCGACTACACCCGCGAGGCCAGCCTGCTCGGCCTGGCCCATCGCTATGTGCTCGGTGCCGATATCGCACGCCAGGAAGACGACCGGCTGCGCCGCAACGTCAATCCGGCAGGCGAAGTCACCGCCATCAGCGGCGACGCCTTGCAGACCGGCACCAGTACCGGGTTTTTTCTGCAAAGCGACTCGGCGCTCACGGAGACCCTGACCCTGACGCTGGGCGCACGGGCAGACCGGGTCAGGCTGGCGATCGATGACCGACTGACCACCAACGGCGATGATTCCGGTTCACGCACCTTCGATGAATACAGCTACGGTGCTGGCCTGCTCTGGCATGCCCATGTCGATCACCAGCTTTATGCCAATGTCGGCACCGCCTTCGAAACCCCGACCTTTACCGAGTTCGCCAACCCCGACGGCAGCGGCGGCTTCAACCCCGATATCAGCCCGCAGAAAACGCGCAGCGCGGAAACCGGCGCCCGGGGCATGTTGCTGCCTCGCCTGCGTTACGATGTGGCGCTGTTCGCCATACGTGTACGGGATGAAATCACGCCGTTCGAACAGGACGGTCGCACCTTTTACGAGAACGCCGCCCGTACCGAACGCCAGGGGCTTGAGCTGGCGCTGATCCACGCCACCACTGCACGCCTTCAACTGACCGCCGCCTGGACCTGGGCCAGCTACCGCTTTGACGATTTTCTCGACCGCAACGGCAACGATTTCAGTCACCGCCGGCTGCCGGGCCTGCCACGTCATACCCTGTTTACCGAAGCCGCCTGGCGCCATGAGGGCGGGCACTTTGTCATCATGGACAGTCGTTTCGCCAGCGACATCGAGACCAACAACGCCAACGACGAGCGGGCTGGCAGTCATGCCGTGGTCAACACCCGCATCGGCCGCCAGTGGGCCGTGCGCGGTCAACGGCTGGACACCCACCTGGGCATCAACAATGTGTTCAACCGCGACTATTTCAGCAATATTCGCATCAACGCCAGTAACGGCCAGTACTACGAACCGGCGCCCGACCGTATGATCTACGCCGGACTGAGTGTGACCTTGCCATGACGCTGACACGGGCCACATCTCTGAATACGGGGCGTCACGCCCGCCGGATTCTGATACCCTTCTGGACCTGTTCATCTGTCGGGGCGCACCGTGTTTACGCTGGACACCACCATTGACATCAACGCCAGCCCCGAGCGTATCTGGGCGATCCTGATTGATCTGGCACACTACAGCGAGTGGAATCCGTTCATCATCGCGGCCCGTGGTGTGCCCCGACCCGGTCAGCGGCTGACCCTCAGCATCGCCACCCGGCCAGGCCGCAGCATGACCTTCCGCCCGGAAGTGATCGCCCTCAAGCATGGTCAGGTCTTTGCCTGGCGTGGGCGCTTCCTGATGCCCGGCCTGTTTGATGGTGAGCACACCTTCGTCCTGTCACCGCTGGAAGATGGCACCGTGCGCCTGAGCCACAGTGAAACCTTCCGGGGTCTGCTGGTGCCGTTCCTGCGTGGCAAGCTGGACCGCGAGACGCGCGCGGGCTTCAACAGGATGAATCACGCCCTGCGCGTGCGAGCCGAAGCACAGCCCGCCCGTCGGCAGGCAGGCTGACACGACGACAGAACGCGTCACCATACCGTGACAGCGGGTGCTTCTGCGGTACTATTGAGTGCTATCAGGAGGTCACCATCCGCCAGCGAAGGGGACGCAAGCATGGGCACCACCGCCATTCATCCGCAACGGCACGCCATCGGCTCGGCCTGTCTGGGCTTGTTGTGTTTCGCCTTGCTGAGCGCCTGCAGCACTCGCCCTGCCAGGGACACCCCGACCGCCACCGCGCCGGCCGATACACCGGCGGCGGCCACCACCGTGACCTACCGTGGCATCCTGCCTTGCCCCGACTGCGACGGCCTGGATGTGGAGCTGGTGCTCGACCATCAGGAAAAGATCTACCGGGTGACAGAAACCCGCCTTGCTGAAAACGGCACCCCCGACACCGCACAGCGCAGTGTCGGTCAGTGGCGCCGCGTGACCGGCAACGACACCGACCCCGACGCCGTCATCTATCAGCTCGACTTTGACCGCCCGGGCAGCACCCGCAACTTCCTGCGTCTGGATGATGATCGCATCAAGCTGCTGGACGAGTTCAAGCGCGAGTTCTGGTCACCCTTCAACCTGCTGCTGGACATCGACCGCTGACGGCGCTCCGGCCAGCGCGCGGTACAGATCCACCATCGCCAGTGTCACCTCGGTCCGGCTGCGCACGGCAGCATCCCGGGTCTCGCTCAGTTCCTGCTCCGCCGCCAGCACCTCGAAATACCCGATAAAGCCACGTTCGTAGCGGGTGCGCGCCAGTGCAGCGGCCTGCGCCGCATCCTCGGCGGCCTGTTGCAGGCGCGCTGCACGGGTCTGGGCCTGCTGATAGTTCACCAGCCGGGTTTCGGTTTCTTCCAGCGCCTGCAGCACCGTTCGCTGGTACTGGGCCAGCGCCGCACGACTGTCGGCATCAGCCGCCTCGATACGCGCCCGCACCCGGCCATGGTCCAGGAACGTCCAGTCCACCCCCAACGCCACGCGGCGTGACTCGGCCGCGCCACTGAACAGGTCGCTGCCGTCGCTGGCCACCGACCCCAACAGGCCGCTCAGGGTGAAACGCGGGAACAGATCGGCTGATGCCACACCGATGCGCGCGGTGGCGGCGGCCAGGCGACGTTCTGCGGCGGCAATGTCCGGACGCCGACGCAACACTTCGCCGGGCGTCTCCACCGGAATCACCGGCCTCTGCTCGGGCAGGGGACCGGCCGTCGCCAGGGTGTCGATCAAGGTGGCAGGCGGGGCGCCAGTCAGCACGGCCAGGCGGTGCATGTGGGCACGCATGGCCGCCTCCAGGCTCGGCAGGGCCGCGCGGGTCCGTTCAAGCTGACTGCGGGCGCGCACGACATCGAAGTCGGTGCCCCGACCGGCCGCCACACGCGCTTCGACGATCTCCAGCGTGGCACGCTGCAGGGCGACATTCTGCTGCGCCACCTCATGTTGCTGCTGCAAACCGCGCAAGGTGAAGTAGGTGCTCGCCACCTCACCGGTCAGTGCCACCTGCAGGGCCGCGATGTCAGCGCCCGCCGCCTCCAGGTCTGCACGCCGGGCCTGGGTAGCACGACGCAGGCGGCCCGCCAGATCCAGCTCCCAACTCGCCGCCAGCCCGGCCTGGTACCGCGTCACGCGCGTGTCGCCGCCGGGCATCTGCTCCACCGCCGCAAGATGCTGCTCACTGGCTGCGGCGCTGGCCGTGATACTCGGCCACTGCTCCCGTCGCGCACCATAAAGCAGTGCGGCGGCGCTGTCGTAGCGCGCCAGGGCACCCAGCAAATCATGATTGGCCTGCAGCGTGCGGGCCAGCAGCTGTTCCAGCAACGGGTCTTCAAAACCGGCCCAGAAGTGCCGGTCATCCTGCTCACCGCCGTGCTCCGTTGCTGCCGTGAAGCGTGCCGGCATATGCGCCTCGGGTATGCCGTACTCGGGCACGTCGTGGTGTCTGCCGGAAGCACAGCCCGCCAACAACAGCACGCCAGCCATCAGATGCATGACATTACGCATGACGTTCCTCCAGATTTCCCGCTACCGGTCCCGATGGACGCTCCATCGCCTGGGCCAGTTTCCGCAAGGCCACATAGAACACGGGCGTCAGAAACAGACCGAACAGGGTGACGCCGATCATGCCGGCAAACACCGCCGTGCCCAGTGCCTGGCGCACTTCAGCCCCGGCGCCACTGCTGAACAGCAGCGGGACGACCGCAGCCGTAAAGGTGATTGAGGTCATGATGATCGGCCGCAGACGCAAGCGGCAGGCTTCCAGAGCCGCCTCGACCACGCCGCGCCCCTGGGTTTCCAGCTCCCGGGCAAACTCGACAATCAGGATGGCGTTCTTGCACGCCAGCCCGATCAGCACGACCAGCCCCACCTGAACAAAGATGTTGTTGTCACCCCCGGCGAACCAGACGCCGATCAACGCCGACAACATGCACATCGGCACAATGAGAATAATGGCCAGGGGCAAGGTCCAGCTCTCGTACAGGGCAGCAAGCACCAGGAACACCAGCAGGATGGATAACGGGAACACCACCAGCGCCGCATTCCCCTGGGTGGCCTGCTGATAACTCAGGTCGGTCCAGGAAAAGCCCATGCCCTCGGGCAAGACACTTTCTGCCAGCGCCGTGAGCTGCTGCATGGCCTGGGCCGATGACATGACACGCGGATCGGTTTCGCCGGCCAGATCAGCGGCCGGGAAACCGTTGTAACGCAGCACCGGATCCGGGCCGAAGGTCTCGCGCACGGACACCACCGAACCAATGGGGACCATTTCGCCCTGCTCATTGCGCGTGCGCAACCGGGCGATATCGGTCACGCTGGCGCGATGCGGCGCGTCGGCCTGGGCGATGACCTGCCAGGTGCGGCCGAACAGGTTGAAGTCGTTGACGTAGGTCGAACCCAGATAGGTCTGCAGGGTATCGAACAACTCGGTCAACGGAATGCCCTGGGCCTTGGCGCGCAAGCGATCCACTTCAGCGTCCAGCTGCGGCACATTGGCCTGATAGCTGGTGATCGGGTAGCCCATGCCTGGCGTGCCGGCGATGGCGTACTGCAACGCCTCCACGGCTTCCTGCAGGGCACCGTAGCCGTGTCCGGCCCGGTCCTCGATAAACATCTGGTAGCCATTGCCGTTACCCAGCCCGAGAATCGGCGGCGGCATGAAGGAAAAGGCAAAGCCGTCCGTCAGGCCAGCAATACGCTCGTTGATCTCGGCGTTGATTTCCGCCGCACTGCGACGCCGCTGGTCGAACGGGTCGAGCGGGAAAAACACCACGCCCGTGTTCGACGTGTTGGTAAACTGCAGCGCGTTCAGGCCGGGGAAGGCGACGGCATCGGCCACGCCTTCGGTGTCCAGCGCGATATCCGTGACCTGTTGCAAGAGCTGATCCGTGCGCGACAGCGACGCGCCTTCCGGCAGAATGACCCCCGCAATGAGATACTGCTTGTCCTGGGTCGGAATGAAACCCGGCGGCACCACCTTGAACATCAGGCCGGTGCTGACCAGCAGCAAGGCATAGATCCCGAACACCATGCCACGACGCATGAGTGAACCGCTGACGGTGCGCTGATAGCGCTCCGAGCTGGCATTGAAGAAGCGGTTGAAGGGCCGAAACACCCAGCCGAACAGCGCATCAATCCAGCGCGTCAATCGATCCTTCGGCGCATCATGCGGTTTCAGCAACATGGCCGCCAGCGCGGGCGACAGGGTCAGCGAATTAATGGTGGAGATCACCGTAGAGATGGCAATCGTCACCGCAAACTGGCGATAGAACTGCCCGGTAACCCCGGACAGGAACGCCATCGGCACAAAGACGGCGCACAACACCAGGCCGATGGCGATAATGGGCCCGGACACCTCACGCATCGCCTGATGTGCCGCCGCCAGCGGCGCCAGCCCTTCCTCGATGTTACGCTCGACGTTTTCCACCACCACGATGGCATCGTCCACCACGATGCCGATAGCCAGCACCAGCGCGAACAGGGTCAGGGTATTGATCGAATAGCCGAGTAACAGCAGCACGGCAAAGGTACCGACTACGGACACCGGCACGGCCAGCAAGGGAATGATCGAGGCGCGCCAGGTTTGCAGGAAAAGCGTGACCACCAGCACCACCAGCAACACCGCTTCCAGCAACGTCTTGATGACCGAGCGGATCGAGTCGCTGACAAAAATCGTGGTGTCATACACGGCCTCGTATTCCACGCCATCGGGGAAACCCGCCGACAGCTCGTCCATGATCTCGATCACCTGATCACGGATGCGCAGCGCATTGGCGCCAGGTGCCTGGAAGATGCCGATGGCCACAGCCTCCTTGCCGCTCAGCTGCGACCGCAGGGTGTAGTCCCCCGCGCCCAGTTCCAGCCGTGCCACATCCGACAGACGTACAATCTCGCCCCGAGCTCCGCGCTTGAGCACGATATCACCGAACTCCTCCACCGTGCGCAATCGCCCCTGCGCGTTGATCAGCGTCAGAAAATCACTGTTGGCAATGGGTTCAGCCCCCAACTGCCCGGCCGACACCTGCACGTTCTGCTCGCGCATCGCGCGCACCACGTCACTGGCGGTCAGATCGCGAGCCGCCACCTTGTCCGGGTCAAGCCAGGCGCGCAACGCGTAATCACCTCCACCAAAGACCTGGGCATCGCCCACTCCCGGCACCCGTGCCAGGCGATCACGCACATGAAGGCGCGCATGGTTACGCAGATACAGCGTGTCATAACGACCGTCCGGTGACGTCAGGTGCACCACCATGAGGAACGTCGGTGACTGCTTCTGTGTCGTCACCCCCTGTCGCCGCACATCTTCCGGCAGCCGTGCCAGCGCCTGGCTGACACGGTTCTGCACGCGCACCGTGGCATCGTCTGCATCGGTGCCCGGACGGAAGGTAACGGTCATCTGCAAGACGCCATCCGAACCCGCCACCGACTTGAGGTACATCATGTCCTCGACGCCGTTGATCGATTCTTCCAGCGGCGTCGCCACCGTTTCGGCAATCACTTTCGGGTTGGCACCGGGATACACCGTGCGCACCACCACGGAGGGCGGCACGACATCCGGGTATTCACTGATCGGCAGATTCGGAATGGCAATCAGGCCGGCGGCAAACATGATGATGGACAGCACCGCCGCAAAGATCGGCCGGTCCACGAAAAATCGCGAAAAATTCATGGGAATATTCCAGTTCAGTGCTGTGCGGCGTTCAGGGCCACATCGCTTTCCACGCCAGCGTCACGCATTGCCACCTGGCGCGGCACCACTTCCATGCCGGAGCCATAAACCTTGATGGCCCCGCTGACGATGACGCGATCACCGCGTTCCAGGCCTTCCTGGATGACCAGCAGTTCGTCCACGGGACGACCGGTCACCACCTGACGCCGTACGGTGAGGTTGTCGTCATCGACGACATAGACGAAACGGCGATCCTGATCGGTCATGACGGCGCGCCGATGCACCAGCAGGGCGTTATCCAGATACGCCAGCGGCATCTGTACGCGGGCAAACTGCCCCGGGCGGAACACGCCATCCGGATTCGGCAACACCGCGCGGTAACGCAAGGTGCCCGTGCCGGCATTAACCTGGTTATCGACGAAATCCAGTTCGCCGCGATGGGGCAGTCCGTCTTCCCCGGCCAACCCGATCCGCACGGGCACCGGCCCGGTATCCGTCAACAATGCAGCACGCTGCAATGCCGCCTGTTCATCACTGTCGAAATACACATGCACGGGATCGACCGACACCAGGGTAGTGAGCAGGGTCTGATCGGCGCTGGCCAGATTGCCGCGCGTAACCATGGCGCGCCCGACTCGCCCCGTGACTGGCGCAGTAATGCGTGTGTAGGTCACATCAAGCTGCGCCCGTTCCACCGCCGCATTGGCGGCTTCAAGCTGGGCCTGTGCTGCCAGCAACGCCGTGCGTCGCTGATCATATTCCTCGCGGGAAATGGCACGACTTTCCAGCAATTGCGTCGCCCGACCGGCTTCGCTTTCTGCCTGGGCAAGCTGGCTACGCGCCCGGCTTTGCTCGGCCCGCGCCGTTTGCAACAACGCCTGATACGGGCGTGGATCAATGCGGAACAGCAGATCCCCTTCGTGTACCAGCGCCCCTTCTGTAAACGCGACTTCGTCGATATAACCGCTGACACGCGGCCGCAGGTCCACCGTTTCCGGCGCCGCAACGCGACCAATCAGGGCGTCCCAGATCGTCACCGGTTCGGCCAGTACCTGAGCCACGTCCACTTCCGGCGGCGGCGGTAACATCATGGCATCGCTACGGGCATCACAGCCGGACAGCGCCGCCACCACTACACCGATCAAGGCGCCCACTATCCAGCCAGCGCCACTCGCTTTTGCTTTATTGGAAACCATCATGCCCATGCACTCCGCAGTGTGTACTCGTTCGGGGGCGACTCTAGATCCTCAATCAAGGTTAAGGTCAAGCCCTGATATCGAAGCGGCACTTTAGGCAGCACGAGCGGCAAGACGGTATCGGATTACTGCAGCGTCATTGCCTGATTCTGCTCGCATTAATGCCGATTAATATGGCTGGCGTCCTGCTGCCAGATTCCGTCACACTCGTATGGCAGGCTGCAGAAAAACTCCAACTTGCACATTTCTGCGAAGTGATTGCCTTATTCTGCAAACCGCGACCCCGTCACTTTCGGCAGGCCGGCGGTTGTCCAATACTGCCACCGGAGGGAGGACACACCATGACGTCGAATAACCCGACCCCGATCGAGGTCCGGTCTGCATTGTTTCAGCAACAGCTTGCCCGTATTGCTGCTGACTGGGCGCCAGAACCTGGCCAGCATGACACCGCGATTGATGGCGTGACCCTGTTACGCTCGGATGGCGAAACCGGCTGTGCGTCCACCGTGTATGAACCGTCGCTGTGTTTCATTATTCAGGGATCGAAAACCGTTCAGCTTGGTGATCGGGAAATCATTTATGCACCACTGACGTTCATGGCGAACTCCGTTCATCTTCCGGTAACCGGTCGCGTGGTCGACGCCTGCCCGGATCACCCTTATCTGGCCGCCAAACTGAACGTCGATCCGCAGGAAGTCAGTGAACTGGTGGTTGAACTCGGGCAGAACGGTCATCAGGCCGCGCATCATGAAGACGTGGAGTGCCCTGATATCAATTGCGGCCTGTGTTTGTCACAAATGGATGAAGGCATGCTCTCATCACTGACCCGACTGATGAGTTTGCTGGATACCCCGCAGGACATTCCCGTGCTGGCGCCCCTCGCCCGACGCGAGATCATCTATCGGGCCCTGGTCAGCGACATGGGGCCGCGCATGCGCAAGTTCGCCGCCGTGGACAGCCAGTCGCATCGCATCTCCCGCGTCATTGCCACCCTCAAGGACCGCTTCAGCGAGCCACTGCGTATCCGCGAGCTGGCCGATACGGTCAATATGAGCGAGTCGACGCTCTATCACAGCTTCAAACAGGTCACCCGCATGTCGCCGTTGCAGTTCCAGAAGCAGTTGCGTCTGCATGAAGCACGGCGGCTGATGCTCAGCGAAGGCCTTGAAGCCGCCACGGCCAGCTATCGGGTCGGCTACGAGAGCCCGTCCCACTTCAGCCGCGAGTACAGCCGCCTGTTTGGCGCGCCACCGCGCGCCGATGTGCTCCGCTTGCGGGGTCAGCAGGCCGGAATGGCCCCTGCGCCGAGATGACGGCTGCGGCATTCTGCCGCGCCAAATGATAATGACTTGCATTTATCCTTCCCTGGCGCTACCCTTTGCGCGCTTTCAGACCTGAATCCATTCTTGCCCCCGGCCCCGACCTCACACGGAGTGCCTCATGCCCGTTTCCGCCGTCGAATCCTCTGCCTTGCCCGCCTGGTTCCTGGCCGGTGGCCCTGCCATGTGGCTGCTGGCGGTGCTGTCGGTGATCTCCCTCGCCGTACTGCTGAGCAAGGTGGTGCAGTTCCTGCGCGTCAAACCGCTGGCCACACCCGCCGCCGATGATGCCCTGGGCGCACTGGCCCGTGGCGATCGCGGCGCTGCCAAAGCAGCCCTCACGAGCCCGGCCACCCCGGCAGACCGCGTGATCGCCAGCGCCCTGTCTTTGGCCCGCCCCGGCGTCACCGCCGTGCAATGGCAGGAGGAAGTCCTGCGCCAGGCGCGCGCCGAGCTGGAAGCCCTGCGCGGCGGCCTGCGACTGCTGGAAGTGGTCGGCACCCTGGCGCCCCTGATCGGTCTGCTCGGCACCGTATTCGGCATGATCAGCGCCTTCCAGCAGCTGGAGATGGCCGGCTCCCAGGTGGACCCTGCCCTGCTTTCCGGCGGCATCTGGGAAGCCCTGCTGACCACTGCGGCCGGCCTGGTCGTGGCGATTCCTGCTCTGGCGGCCTTTCACTGGTGCGACCGCACCATCGAACAATGCCGCCACACCATGGAAGACCGTCTGGCGCGCCTGCGGGTGCAACTCAACGGTCGCCTGAGCAGCGCTGAAGAAGGGCATCAGGAAACCGAAGCCGACCCGGCCCACGCCTACTGATCGGTTGATCCATGCATATCAATGAGCACAGTCACCGCACGCCGACCATCGGCCTGACACCCCTGATCGACGTGGTGTTCATCCTGCTGGTGTTCTTCATGCTCGCCACCCGCTTTGGCGCCTGGCAGGACTTGCCGGTGCGCGTCAGCAGCCCTTCCACCACCCCCGTGGTTGCCGACGACACGGTCCGTCAGGTGCAGGTGCGCGAGGATGGCCAGGTGGATCTGGATGGTGACACCGTTTCTCTGGAGGCGCTGGAACAGGCCCTGCGCCGTGACCCGCAACGCGCGACCCGCGTTACCGGCGCCGACGGCGCCTCGGTGCAGAGCATCATGCGCGTGGTGGACATCCTTCAGGACGCCGGGCTGACCGAAGCCCGGCTGGAGCTGATGCGATGAGACGCGGCCTGCTGACCGAACAACCGCCACGCCGCCCGGCACTGGAACCGGCCCTGCCGCTGATCAATGTGGTCTTCCTGCTGCTGGTGTTTTTCATGGTGGCCGGCCAGGTCGCGCCCAACCGCATCGACGTGCAGCCGCCGGAAACACGCATGCCACTGGCCGAAGAAGCCGATTCGCTGCTGCTGACTCTGGACCGCGACGGCAACCTGTCGCAACAGGGCGAAGCGCTGACGCTGGCAGACCTGCCCGCCTTGCTGCCGCAGCCTGAAGAAGGCACAGACAAGATGCCGCCAGTGCGGCTGCTCACCGATGCCGACACCCGACTGGACGCCATGCGCCCGGTACTGACCGCCTTGCAACAGGCCGGGGTACGCGAGGTACGGCTGGTGTCGCGGAGCGCACCATGACAGCCACCGATCTGACACCCCGGCGTAGCCGCCTGTGGCTGTGGGTGCTGGTGTCACTGGCTGTACACGCGGTGGTATTGCTGAGCCGCGAACCGGACACGCTGGCCGGCGGACGCCCCGGCCAGCAACAGGCCATGACCTTGTCACTGGCAGAATACAGCGAAGCCCCCGCACCGGAGGCTGAAGACACCGAAGCGCCGGTGCAGCCGGAGCCAGAACCCGAACCGGAGCCTGAGCCGGAACCGGAACCCGAGCCTGAGCCTGAGCCTGAGCCCGAACCAGAGCCTGAGCCGGAGCCCGTGGTCACCACGCCCCCCACGCAGGTTGTGGACACCCCGCGCGACACACCGCAGGAACGGGCCACCACTGACAGCGCACAGGCGGATGCCGCCGAGCGCGCCCGTGCCGGTGAAATCGGTGAGGGTGCGGACATGGCCGGGCAGGTGGAGAACGACTACAACCTGTACCTGGGCAAGATTCGCGACGCCATCGAGCGCCACAAGGAATACCCGGCCCAGGCCCGGCTGCGCAGCCAGGAAGGCGTGGTCGAAGTGCGCTTCGAGGTCAACGGCAACGGCCGCGTGGACAATATCGAAGTGCTCAACAGTTCCGGCAGCCGCATTCTGGATATGTCCACCGAACGCATGTTGCGCCGCCTGCGTCTGCCGGAACCGCCGGACAGCATTGCCGATCGCATCGCCGGCGGCATCACCGTGCCGGTGGCCTATACCCTGAACTGATCCGCATCGGCATGGCGCCGGGCGCCACACGCTGGCAGACTCTGGGGTCATGATTCCAATAAAGGCCTCACCCATGCGTACCCGCATTGTTCTGCTGGCGTTGCTGGCATTGCTTGTTGCCGCCACCCTCTGGTGGTTCCGCCCCTGGTCTCCCTATTCCCCCAGTGCCATGACGCGCCTGTTTCATCCGGAATACCGGCTGGATAACTTCCGCGCCATGGAGCGTGTGTTTCCCTATACGACGCTGAAAGCCAGCGATACGCCACGCCCCTTCCCCCGGGCAGCGCAGCCCGGCTCGCTGCCAGAGACCTTTACCTACCAGGGCGAAACCGTCGACACGCAGGAATTTCTGGAACGCACCGAAACCACCGGCCTGATGATCCTGCGGGCGGGCGAAATCCAGATGGAGGAATACTTTCAGGGCACCGACCCCACATCGCGCCTGACCTCCTGGTCGATGGCGAAAACCGTGGTCAGCACCCTGATCGCCATGGCCTGGGCGGATGGCCTGATCGACTCACTGGATGATCCGGTGCGTCAGTACGTGCCCGAACTCGACGGCAAGGCCTACGGTGATGTGACCGTGCACGATCTGTTGCGCATGGCCACCGGTATCGATTTTGACGAGACCTATCACGATCATTTCTCCGATATCAATCAGCTGTTCTATCGTGTTTTCCTGTTCGGCCACTCCGCCCGCGAGGTGGTGGCCAACCGCCCCGCCGCCGGGCCGCCCGGCGAGCGCTTCCACTACATCAGCCCGAACACGCAGGTGCTGGCCTGGGTGCTGGAAGCCGCCACCGGCGAACGCTTGAGTGATTACGCCACACGACGCCTGTGGCAGCCGCTGGGTATGGAGGACGATGCGCTATGGAATCTGGATCAGCACGGCGATGAGCTGGGGTTCTGTTGCCTGAATGCGACGCTGCGCGACTACGCCAAACTGGGCCAGCTGCACCTGCAGCAGGGCGTGTGGGACGGGGAAGCGCTGTTGCCCGACAACTGGGTGTTCGACGCCACCCGACGCCCGGAACCCTGGCTGGCCGCCGGGCACGGCTACGCCGAGCGCGGTTACGGCTACCACCTGTGGACACCGGAAAATCCCGACGGCGAATATTTTTTCAATGGCGTCTGGGGGCAGACCATCTGGATCGACGAGAACGCCGATGTCGTGATCGTAAAAACCAGCGTTGACCCCGAGTTCAGAGCACATACCGGCGAAATGATTGCCTTCATGCGCGGCGTCACCGCGCACTATTAACCTGACAATCAAATAGTTCGTCCTGAACCATTTGATTGTCGCCCATGAAATACTGGCGAAGATGCGTGGATCTTCTTGTATTTCATGGGCTCGCGCCGAGCTACCGCTCAGCGGCGGCACATCCCTGTGCCGCATTAACCCGGCAATAAAACCTTGCCGGGTTAATATTCACGCGAATAGCAGGCCGATTAACAGGCCTGCTGAGGCACACAGCCCCAGCACCGAAAACAGCCCCAGCCGGAACACGAACTGGCAGGCCAGTGCGAACAGCACCAGCACCAGCGCCCAGGGCTCCAGCGTTGCCCATTCCGGTCGGGGCAGCGCCAGAAGTCCGGCGCGCCACTCGCCCACCTGTGCAAACAGCACATGCACGGCAAACCAGAGTGCCAGATTGAGAATGACACCGACCACGGCCGCGGTGATGGCGGCCAGCGCGCCACTGATGGCCGGACGCTGGCGCAGCCCTTCCACGTAAGGCGCGCCCATGAATATCCACAGAAAGCACGGCACAAAGGTGACCCAGGTGGCCAGCAGACCACCCAGGATGCCGCCGAGAATCGGGTCCAGCCCGCTGTCACGCAGGCCGCCGAGAAAACCGACAAACTGCACGATCATAATCAGGGGCCCGGGGGTGGTTTCCGCCAGCCCGAGACCGTCGAGCATTTCGCCAGCGGACAGCCAGCCGTAATTCTCGACCGCCTGCTGGGCCATGTAGCTGAGTACCGCGTAGGCCCCACCGAACGTCACCACCGCCAGTTGGCTGAAGAACAACCCGATACGGGTAAAGACGTTGTCACCGCCCAGGGTCAGCGCCAGCAACGCCACGGGCAACAGCCACAAGGGCAGCCAGATGGCGAGCGTGCGCGGCACATGCCAGCGCGACGGCGGCGCGCTGTGCAGATGGCGATCATCACTGCCGCCTTCTGCAGGCGCGGGGGGCTGAAAACTCTGCCAGCCACGTAGCCCACCGACCAGACCGAGCAACCCTGCGCCCAGCACCACCAGGGGGAACGGCGCCCCCAGGGCGAACAGGGCAACGAAGGCGCCTGCCGCGATCAGGTAGCGCACTGGCGTTCCCAGCGCACGCCCGGCCAGACGCACCACGGCACTGACCACGATGGCCAGCACCGCCGCCTTGAGCCCGAAGAACAGGGCCTCGACCCAGTCCAGGTTACCCGCCAGCGCGTACAGCAGGCTCAGAGCCATCAATGCGATCACGCCGGGCAGCAGGAAAAGCAGCCCGGCCATGAGACCACCGCGAGTGCGGTGCAGCAGCCAGCCTATATAGATCGCCAGCTGGATGGCCTCGGGTCCGGGCAGCAACATGCAGTAGTTCAGCGCGTGCAGGAAGCGCTTTTCACTGATCCAGCCTTTCTCGTCGATCAGGATGCGCTGCATCAGCGCGATCTGCCCGGCGGGCCCGCCAAAGCTGAGCAGGCCGATGCGCAGCCATACACGGAAAGCTTCACGCAGCGGAATCTCTTGTACCGGGGCATCACTGTGCGGGGTCATGGCGGGGGCCGGTGGCATGTCGAGACTTCACAGTGTCATATAACAAAAAACAATATTCAAAGAGTTTTATATGCTTTCATTTTTCGGTTACATGACACTATTGTTACCGCCTGAACAAGGGTTACCGCCTCCACAAGAATGACATCGCAAGGAGAATTTCATGCGCCACGCCCCCCGGCTTGCCCTGCCCCTGCTGATCGCCCCGCTGCTGACTGCCCCGCCGCTGGCCACGGCCCAGCCCGTGGAAATCTATGGTCGCATGAATGCCTCTGTGGATTTTCTGGATACCGATGGCAACGGTGAGGCCCTGAACCTGTCCAGCAACAACAGCCGGATCGGCTTCCGGGGCGATCATTATTTCGAGGCCCATGATCTGACCTTGCTGTGGCAGGCGGAAACCACCTTGCGCATCGACAACCAGGGGGGCGAGTGGATTGATCGCGATACCTTTGTCGGGGCACGCGGCGACTGGGGACTGGTGCGTTTCGGCAAGTTCAACACCCCGCTGAAGAACCTGCGTGGCCAGGTGGACTTTTTCGCCGATCAGGTCGGCGATGCACGGAACGTGTTGCGCAACCGGATTGCAGGCCCCGAGGGCCAGGGGCCGATAGGTTGGGATGAGCGTTTTCGCAACGGCATCGCCTACCGCACCCCCGTCTGGCATGGCGTCACGGGTGATCTTCACTATGCGACCCGCCTTGACGGCAATGGCACCTCGACCTCCGACACCAACGCCTGGAGCGCCTCGGTCAGTTGGCAGGGCAGCCGCACCTATGTCGCCGTCGCGCATGAGCAACAGCAGTACGTTGCAGCAATACCAGCAGGCGACCCCGGCGCCGGTCTGTTGACCGACGATCAGTACCGCCGCAAGGCCACCCGCGTAGCCGGTTGGCAAGACATCGGCCCGCTGCGGCTCGCCGCCCTGTACCAGTACGCCGACAATCCGGATGACAAGGCCTATGGTGGTGGCGCGCGATATACCCTGGACGAACGCTGGGCCCTGAAAACCCAGGTCTACCGGCTGGATGCTGACGACGATGACCTGCGGGCGGATCTGTATGCCGTCGGCGTGGACTATACGCTGGCCCGCAATATGCTGTTCTACTTCAGCTACGCGTGGATCGATAACGAAGACGCGGCCACCCTGCGGCCTTATGTGCAGGGCCGTACCACAGGCGGCGGCGGTGAACTGGCCACCGTGCCGGGCGGCAGCCCCGCCGGTCTTTCACTGGGGGGCAGTTACCGCTTCTGAATCACACGGGGGCGTCAGCCCCCGTGCTCACCCCAGCGCGGTACCAGCGTCTGCGCCACACCGAGATGGTCGAGCAGGCGCGCGGCCATGAAATCGACCAGATCATTCACGCTTTGCGGCTGGTGATAAAAGCCGGGCGCAGCAGGCATGATGGTCACCCCCAGACGCGCCAGCTTGAGCATGTTTTCCAGATGGATGGCGGAAAACGGCGATTCCCGCGGCACCAGAATCAGCTTGCGGCCTTCCTTGATGGCGACGTCGGCGGCGCGCTCGATCAGGTTGTTGCTGGCGCCCGTGGCGATCGCCGACAGGGTGCCGGTGGAACACGGGCACACCACCATTGCCGCTGGCGCACCGGAGCCAGACGCTACCGGCGCGGTCCATTGTTCCAGACCACACACCACCAGCCTGCCCTGATCGACCTGCACGTATTCCCGCAATGCGGTTTCCGCAGCGCCGGTGCCCGCAGGCAGGCGCAGATCCGTTTCCGTGCCGATCACCACGCGCGCGGCTTTCGACAGGATCACGAACACTTCGGCGTTGGCCGCCAGCAGGCATTGCAGCAGACGCAAGCCATACTGGGCACCGGATGCGCCCGTGAACGCCAGCGTGACGCGGGTGGACCAGGGTGATGATGTGTCGCTCATGCAACCTCCGGTAAAACCGTTATTACATCAACCCGCGCGCCATGATCGCGGCAAGGAAGGGCAATACGAACAGGATATGCAGTTCCACCAGCACCAGCTTGCGGGTGCCATCGATGGACTGCGCGGTGGGCAGCGGCTGGCCTGCGGCCGCCGCCTTGCGCCAGCGCAGAAACCGGATCGTCGGCACAATGGAAATCAGCCCCATCACAATAAACAGACCGACCTTGGTGTGAAACACCATGCTCTGCATGTAGAAGGCCGGGCCCTTGCCGTAGGCCACGGTAATGCGCAGGAAGCCGGTAATCAGCACCGCCAGCGCCGCCAGGCCATACAGCACATCCACACGCACCAGTCGATCCAGCAACGGACGACTGAGACCTCCCTTCAAGGTCAGGAACTCCACCAGCAAGGTGGCCGCGATCAACATCACGCCGAGATAGTGAATGGCTGCAATCAGTGCTGCGGTCATGGCTTTATCCTGTCTGTTGTAGGGCGTTGACCAGTCGGCGATGGATACCCCCAAAGCCGCCATTGCTCATGATAACGATATGCGCCGGCCCGCGCGTCCCCGCCAGCTCGGCAATCAGGGCCTCCAGATCGCCAGCCACGCGCGCGGGCACGGGGCCAGCGTCGGCCACCGGCGCCAGCGACCAGTCCATGCCCGGCGGCTGATACCAGACCACCTCGCTGGCCGCCGCCGTGCTGGCCGCCAGCTGTTCCCGATGACGGCCCATGCGCATGGTATTGGAGCGCGGCTCGATCACCGCGATGATCCGGCCCTGCGGGCCGACCCGTTTGCGCAGCCCTTCCAGCGTCAGGGCGATGGCGGTGGGATGGTGGGCAAAATCATCGAACACCTGCACCCCGCCGACCTCGCCCACCAGCTCCATCCGTCGCTTGACGCCGCTGAAGGCGTTCAGGGCTGCGGCGCCATCGGCCAGGGTCACACCGACATGACGCGCGGCCAGCATGGCGGCCACCGCATTGCGCAGGTTGTGCTCGCCGGTCATGTCCCAGTCCACCCGCGCCGGTTCTCGTCCGGTCTCGACCACGGAGAAGGACGAGGCATCATCGCTGTGACGTGTCACCTCGATCTCGCTGCCGTCGCCAAAGCGCTCCACCTCACTCCAGCAACCCCGCTCCAGCACCCGCTCCAGGGCGTCTTCACCGGTCGGCAGGATGATGCGCCCCTGCCCGGGCACGGTGCGCACCAGATGGTGGAACTGGGTTTCAATGGCGGCCAGGTCGGCAAAGATATCCGCGTGATCGAATTCCAGGTTGTTCATGACCAGCGTGCGCGGGCGGTAATGCACGAATTTGGAACGCTTGTCGAAAAAGGCGGTGTCGTACTCATCGGCCTCGACAACAAAGAAGGGCGTCTCCCCGAGCCGGGCAGAGACACCGAAATTGCCCGGCACGCCGCCAATCAGGTAACCCGGCGCCAGGCCGTTATGCTCCAGAATCCAGGCGAGCAGACTGGCGGTGGTGGTCTTGCCGTGGGTGCCGGACACCGCCAGCACCCAGCGGCCCTGCAGCACATGCTCGGCCAGCCACTGCGGGCCAGAGGTATACGGCAACCCCTTGTCCAGCACCTGCTCGACCGCCGGATTGCCCCGCCTCATGGCGTTGCCAATCACCACCAGGTCCGGCGCCGGGTCCAGGTGCGCCGGATCATAGCCTTCTCGCACCTCGATACCGGCCTGCGCCAGCTGATCGCTCATGGGGGGATAGACGTGCTGATCAGAGCCGGTCACCTGATGGCCCAGTGCCCGCGCCAGTTGCGCCAGGCTGCCCATGAAGGTGCCGCAGATACCCAGGATATGAATGTGCATGAACGATTCCGTTATCAGGTTAATCCGGGTGGCGTCAGGCCCCCGCCGCCAGCGACGGCATCAGCAGCGCCAGCCATACAAAACTGATCACCAGCAGTGTCATCACCAGCGCCATGGCCAGGAAGGGTCCGATATTCAGTGCCCGGTGCAGGATGTAGCCGCGCGCGCCCAGATTCCAGCATAACAGCACCAGATAGGCGGTCTGCATCCACAGCGGCAGCGCCTCGTCCCCCAGGGGCCGGGCGGCGATGACCAGCGGCAGGGCCACTACGCCAATCACCAGCTCCACCGCCAGCAAGGCCATGAAGGTCTGCACGGTGCGGGCGCGAAGGCCCTTGGAATGCAGCAGTAACCAGACACTGCCCAGCAGGATCACCAGCAGCCAGACCTGGGCCAGCAAGCTGTCCAGCGTGCTGAAACGGGTCTGCAGCACGGCGCCGAGCAGTTGCAACAGCAACCAGGCACCCAGCGTGAAACGCAGCAAGGCCGGCGAATACGGCATGTCTTCAGGGCCGCTACGCAGGGTGCTGGCGCGGAAATACAGAGACCAGAGTGAGTTCATGGGGCGTATTCTCGCAGACCGCTCCGGGCGCCGCTATGGCAGCGCCCGGCAATCCTCTTTATCATGGCGCCCTCGCCGGGCCCTGCGCCCGCACTGAACCGCGCCGCACCGCATTCACGGAGACAATCATGGCCCGCAAAAACGCTTTCTACGCCCAGTCCGGTGGTGTCACCGCCGTCATCAATGCCTCCGCCGCCGGGGTCATTGAAGCCGCCCGGGCCAGCAAGGTGATCGGCAAGGTCTATGCGGGCCGCAACGGTATCCTCGGCGCCCTCACCGAAGACCTGATCGACACCAGCAAGGAAAGCAAGGCCACCATCGCCGCCCTGCGTCATACGCCCGGCGGTGCCTTCGGTTCCTGCCGCTACAAGCTCAAGGATCTGGAGACGTCGCGACGCCAGTACGAGCGTCTGATCGAGGTGTTCAAGGCCCACGACATCGGCTACTTCTTCTATAACGGCGGCGGTGATTCCGCCGACACCTGCCTGAAGGTATCGCAGCTGGCGGAAACCATGGGCTACCCGATCCAGGCGATTCATGTGCCCAAGACCGTGGACAACGACCTGCCGATCACCGACTGCTCGCCCGGCTTTGGCTCGGTGGCGAAATACACCGCCGTCTCCATCCGTGAAGCCGCGCTGGACGTGCAATCCATGTGCTCCACGTCCACCAAGGTGTTCGTGATGGAAGTGATGGGTCGCCATGCGGGCTGGATTGCTGCTGCCGCCGGGCTGGCCCAGGAGCAGGACGGCGATGCGCCGCATATCATCCTGTTCCCGGAAATTGCCTTCAACGAAGAAAAATTCCTGAAGAAAGTCCAGCAGACCGTCAAGAAACACGGCTACTGCGTCATCGCCGTGTCGGAAGGCGCGCGTTACCAGGACGGCACCTTCCTGGCAGACGCCGGCTCCACCGACGCCTTTGGCCACAAGCAGCTCGGCGGCGTGGCGCCCGTGCTGGCGCAGAAAGTGAAAGACGCCCTGGGCTACAAGTACCACTGGGCGGTGCCCGACTATCTGCAACGCTCGGGTCGCCATCTGGCTTCGGCCACGGATCTGGAACAAGCCTATGCCGTCGGCCGCGCCGCCGTGGAAATGGCGGAAGCGGGGAAGAATGCCGTGATGCCGGCCATCATTCGGGGCAAAGGCAAACGCTACAGCTGGAGCATTCAGGAAGCGCCGCTGGCCAAGGTGGCCAACGTGGAAAAAATGATGCCGCGCAGTTTTATCACCCGCGATGGCTTCGGCATCACTGAGGCGGCCCGCGACTATCTGCTGCCCCTGATCCAGGGCGAGGCGGAAACGCCGTTCCGCAACGGCATGCCGGTCCATGCACGCCTGAAAGCGGTGCCCGTGCCGAAGAAACTGAAAGGCAAATTCGAGATCTGAGCGAAAAAAACCTTTCCCGGCCAGAGCAAGCCGGGAAAGGAAACAGGGCTAGGAGGGGTGTCGACTACAGCCCTGCCAGGCCACCGGGGAGCCGCCCGACCGGGCCGCAGCCGACGGGAATCATGATGGCCCGGCAGCCCACCTCCGACTATCAGCCAGGGATGAAGCTGCTGTCAGTGATCCCTGATGGATGGCGTAGGCCGTGGCTTACTCATGACGGCCCATGACGGGCCGCTGCGGCCTCAGCGCTGCACCCCTCGCATCACCGGCTCTGCCCGCCGGGGCAGAATTACCCATTGCGCGGCCTCCGCTTCCGACAAGGCGCGTGCCGTCCAGGTATTGCAGGTATGGCCGACCCAGAAGGCCCGCCTGGCAGGCAGGAACCACTGACCGGTAATATCCCCCGCCACGGCCGTGCGCACATCAGCCAGCGCAAAGTGATCGGCAATGTGTGCGATCAGCACCTGCAGCTGATTTTCCGTCAGGGACACGGTGACCAGATCCGTGTGCGGCATCTGATCCGGCGGTCGCGGTAACGCCATCACCTGCATGACACCACCGGTGGGCCAGAGGATAGCCCGCGCAGCGGTCATCGAGCGGCGCGTCTGGCTGGTCTCTTCACGGGGCAAGGGGTAATAGCGGTCGTCGCCAAAGCCGATCTCGTAATAGGGGGCGTCCTCCGACAGGGGCAACAGAAACGCCAGCGGGGATTCCGGGATCAGGGCGGCCGGCAACACGATGCCGGTGTGCCAGCGATGGCGAATGACATGGATCTCTGCGGCGGACGTCTCTGAGAGAGAGTCCGGAACGGTGTCGGAAACAGCGGCGGTGCCACCGGGCGCTGCGCAGGCCCCCAGCAGCACACAGCAGGCGATGAAACAGGGCAGGCAGTGACGCATGGTTCTGCTCCTCCATCTACGTCCTGCTCACCATGCCCGGACAAGGTTCGTCGGGCAAGTACCGCCCTTCAGGACGGCTTCTTGCGCTTCGGCGTCGCAAACCCCTCTTTCAGGTCGGTCGGGGCGGCGCGCTTCGGCTTCGCCGCCGCTTTGCGTGGCGCGCCAGCCTCGCGCTTGCCCTCTGTCCGCGCCAGCTTTTTCTTCAGCTTTTTCTTCTTGCTGCCCGCCGCCTTGCCGGAGGCTTTCAGTTTTTTCGGCCCCTTGTAGTGGCCCGGGTGCGCCGCCACCACGCGCATCTCGAACGCCTGTTTCAGGTAGCGCTCGATGCTGGCCATCAGGTTCCATTCGTGCGCGGCCACCAGCGAAATGGCCAGGCCATGATTACCGAAGCGGCCGGTGCGGCCAATACGATGCAGGTACTCATCACCACTGCGCGGCATGTCGAAATTGATGACCAGATCCAGGCCGGAAATATCCAGGCCACGAGCGGCCACATCGGTGGCCACCAGCACGCTGATGTCGCCATTGCGCAGCCGGTCCAGCGCCTGCTTGCGGAATTTCTGGTCTTTCTCGCCGTGCAGCACATACAGCTTCAGCGAGGGATTGGTCAGATAGCCGCCCAGGCGATCCGCCTGCTCGCGGGTATTGGTGAAGACAATCGCCTTGTCGTATTGCTCGTTGGCCAGCAGCCACTGCACCAGACGTTCGCGGTGCTGCACATCATCCACGGTAATGATTTGCTGGCGGGTGTTCTCGTTCAGCTCCTGCACCCGGTTGACCGCCAGTTCCTCCGGCTCACGCAGCACCGAGGCGATCAGCTCCGCCATGCTGCGCGGCCCCGGCGTGGCCGAGAACAGCAGGGTCTGCCGGGCGTCAGGATTGGACAACGCCGCCAGACGCAGCACGTCCTCACTGAGGCCCAGATCAAGCATGCGGTCGGCTTCATCCAGCACCAGCATCAACAGTCCGCTGAAATCCAGATTATTGGCTGTCAGGTGCTCGATGAAACGCCCGGGCGTGCCAATCAGGATGTCCGGATTCTTGCGCATGCGCGCGGCCTGCACCTTGAAGTCTTCGCCCCCCGTCACCAGCTCGGCACGGATAAAAGTATAGCGCGCCAGCTTTTCCACCTGGGCCAGGGTCTGCCGGGCCAGTTCACGCGTGGGCAACAGGATCAACGCGCGGGTGCCCACCTGATGATCCGGCTTGTCCATCAGGCGTTGCAGCATGGGCAGCACAAAGGCCGCTGTCTTGCCGCTGCCGGTCTGGGCCGTCACTCGCAGGTCCCGGCCTGCCAGCGCCGGCGCAATGGCCGCCGCCTGCACCGGCGTCGGCGCCTCATAGCCAGCTTCAGTCAGCGCTCTCAGCAGGCGCTCGTGCAAACCCAGGGCAGAAAAATCAGTCATCAGCGGCGATACCAGCTCTCAAAACGTTCTTCGGAAAAACCGCTCATACGGGCATCCCCCCGCACCAGCAACGGCACACCCCGACCGCCAGCGGCTTCATGCTCGCGACGCGCCTGGGTGGATTTCTCGATATCCTTTTCCACAAAGGGAATATTGTTACGACGGAAGTAGTTGCGCGCCCGGGTGCAGTAACCGCACCACTCGGCACTGTACATGACCAGTTGCCCGCCCGCTGCCCCCGTGGTGGCCCCGGTACGCCCGCGCGCATTCTCCGGTACCATCGGCAACACCATGGGATTGACCGTGATCTGCTCCGCCGCCGGGCCGCCCGGTTCATCGGAAAAATGCACCACACCCTGTTCGTCCACCCAACGATAGATACCGCTGGCCTGCGCCATACTGGCGCACAGCAGGGCCGTCAGCATCAGCACTGAAAGCATCCCCGTCTTCATCCCCCGGGCTCCTTGATCATGTCAGGACGCCCATAGTAACCCATCAGACGGGATTAAGCGGCCAGAAGAAGGGGATCAGCAGCGTGGCGCTGAGCCAGATAATCAGGTTCATGGGGATGCCCAGGCGGGCAAAGTCGGTGAAGCGGTAGTTGCCCGCCCCATAGACCAGGGTGTTGGTCTGGTAGCCGATGGGCGTGGCGAAACTGGCGCTGGCGGCAAACATCACCCCGACCACGAACGGCCGCGGGTCCACCCCCAACTGCTGGGCCACACCGATGACAATGGGGGTGAACAGCACCGCGACGGCGTTGTTGCTGATCATCTCCGTGGCAATGGAGGTCATCAGGATAACGATGGCCAGCATCATCCACGGCGACAGCCCGTCGCCCCAGCCCACCAGCAGACCCGCCAGCAGGTCTGCCAGGCCGGATTCACGCATGGCGATGCTAACGGCCAGCATGCCGAAAATCAGGATGATGATGGGCCACTCAATGGCCTTGTAGGCTTCGTCGGAGCGAATGCAGCCCGTGGCAATCACAATGGCCGCGCCCATCAGGGCCAACCCTTCGATGGGCATGACCTTGAACGCCGCCAGTACCATCACGCCGATAATGGTGCCCAGCGCGATGGGGGCCTTGTTCTGGCGATTGGTTGGTGCCTTGCCGTCGGTGATGGCAAACAGGTCACCGTTCTCGCAGAAACGCTTGATCTGGGCCGGGGTGCCTTCCACCAGCAACACATCACCGAACTGCAATTGAAAGTCATCAACGATTTCGCCAATGCTGGCGTCCTTGCGGTGCACGGCAATCAGGTGGATGCCATAACGGGCAGCCAGATCCAGATCGCGAATCGGCCGCTGCACGTAGCGAGAGGTCGGTCCGACGATGGCCTCCACAATCACCGCGCCACGGCTGCGCAGCGTCTCCAGGTCGCGGCTGGCGCCGCCCTGCAGGCTGACCAGATCGGTGCTGCGCAGCTCCACCATGTCGGCGCTCTGGCTGTGCACAACCAGTTTGTCACCCACCTCAAGACGGGTCTGCGGTGACGGCGACGACATTTCGTCATCGCCCCGGAACAGCTTCAGTACCGCGATGGTGCCGTTGCTGAGCCGCGCGGCCTGCAAGGTTTGCCCCGCCAACCGTGAACCCTCGGGCACGAACAGTTCCGACATGAAGGTGCGATCACCACTGCCGGTGAACTGCTGGGCCAGGGTTTCCCGTGCGGGCAGCAACTTCGGCGCCAGGAAGAAGATCACGGCACCGCCCAGCAGCGCCATCAGGATCGCCGGGGCGGTAATTTCGAACATGCTGAACGGCGCCAGACCCATGTCACGGGCCACACCGTCCACCAGAATATTGGTGGAGGTGCCCACCATGGTGATCATGCCGCCCAGGATGGTCGCGTAGGACAGCGGGATCAGCATGCGCGACGGCGCAATGCCATAACGCGACGCCATGGCAATCACCGCCGGCATCAGCACCATGACCACCGGGGTGTTATTGATGAACGGCGACACGACGATGCCAACCAGCAACAAGGCCAGCAGCAGGCGCCGCTCGCTCTGCCCGGCCATGACGCCCAGCCAGTCCCCCAGTCGATCCACGCAGCCGGTCTTTTCCAGGGCAGCGCTGATCACGAACAGGCAGGCAATGGTGATCGGCGCGCTGTTGCTGAACACGCTGAGTACCTGGCCGCTGGAGAGCAGCCCCAGGCCCAGCAACAGGGCGACGGCAATCATCACCACCACGTCCGGCTTGAACCACTCGCGCACAAAGGCCGCGAACAGGCCAATCAGAATCAGGCCGACAACAAGGGGCTGGAAGGCTTCGGGTATCACACGCGGCGTCCTGCACAGTCAATGGGGCGCAAGGTACCCCGGACCTGCAGGACTGCAAAGGAATAAAAAAGCATGCCCATATTCCATCAGGGAATATGGGCATGCTCCGATCCGTCGCGCCTCAGTGGCGGAACTTGTATTTACCCGGGCCGGTAAAGATCAGCGCCAGCGCGGTGAACAGGAAGAAGGCCTGCAGTTCCAGACGCCAGCCACCGTGCCCGGAGAGCGCAAAGATATCGCCCATGTGCGCCAGGCCGATGGCAAACAGCATGTTCACCACGATCAGCGCCGCACCGATGCGGCTGTAGAAGCCGACGATCAGCATCAGCGGCGCAATGATCTCGCCGACAAAGACACCGTAGGCAAAAAACTGCGGCAAGCCGTTGGCCGCCAGCATGCCCTTGATACCGGCAATGCCGGAGGTGAGTTTCGAGACGCCGTGGAACAACATCAGAATGCCAACGGTAAGACGCAGGATCAGTTTGCCGATATCCGGGTTGTGCATGGGGAGATGTCCTTGTGATCGATAATGTAAACCGCCCCGGTCTTATGGCGTCTGCCCCGGACGCTGTCAAGCCTCAAACCTCAAGCCGCTGCTGATAGGCCCGTTCCAGTTCGCGGTGCAAGGCCATGAAGTCCGGCGCGGCACTCCCCGTCAGCAAGGACGACAACAGCGCCAGATGCGCATGCCAGCCGCTGGCCACATCCACGCGGTCTGCCTGCCGCAAACGTCGGTGGGTGATGCACAGCCGCACCTGATCGGCCGTCAGGGCACTCAACTCGAACGTCACTTCCGAATGCCAGTCCTCACCTTCATCCCAGGTGATACACAGGCGCGAAGGCGGCTCATAAAGGCGCACCGTGTGCCGGGTCTGCACCGGCGTCCCCTCATACTCGAAGGTCAGGGTAAAGGCCGCCCCGGGCTGCGCTGGCAACACACCCGCCGCCAGCCAGCGTGCACGTTTGCCGGCATCGGCAAGCCAGGGCCAGAGCCGTTCCGGCGTGCCCGGCAGCGTGCGTTCAAAGCGTAGCGTGTCGGCGGCCAGCGACTGTCCCCAATCAGTGCTATCCATGGTCATCTCCCCTGTTCATGTCTCGTCGTCACGCAGTAGCGCTTCCAGCGTATCCAGCCGGGCGGTCCAGAAGCGTTGATAATGTGCCAGCCAGGCCTGGGCATCACGCAGCGGGCCTGCTTCCAGACCACAGTGATGCACCCGGCCTTCGACACGGCGGCGCACCAGGCCCGCCTGCTCCAGCACCCGCACATGCTTGGACGCCGCCGCCAACGACATGGCAAACGGCGCGGCCAGCTCGCCGATGCGGCAGTCACCCTCGGCCAGCCTGCCCAGCATGGCCCGCCGTGTCGGATCGGCCAACGCATGAAACACCTGGTCCAGCCCCGACGCCGCCGCTCTCACGACTGCGCCACCCGGACCAGATGAATGACCCCGGCCGGGCTGCTGATCCAGCGCCCCCGGAAGCCCTCCGGCAGCGGCTCCGCCTCGTCGCAGCGGGTCAGGCCCTGCTCCGCCAGCCAGTCCGCCGCGGCCTCCGGCTCTGCCGTCTCCATCTCCAGCCACAGCTCCGTTTGCCCGGCACCGGGCACCCGGTCGATCCACAACTGGTTGACCCCGAAGGCGAACACGATATTCGGCGCATACTGCGCCAGCACCGGCAGGCGCAGGGTCTCACGGTAGAACTGCACCGTGGCGTCATAGTGATGGGCCGGCACTTTCATGGCGATGTTGCGGCCGCCCTCGAATGCGGGTTGAGCAGGCATGATCTGTCTCCGGTTTGGCATGACCCGGACAGCATCGCATGGGCGCACTCATAATTCAACCATATGGTTTAATATAAAACCCATCACCTCGCACCATAGCTCTCGCCTATGGCAACGATTGGCGAATTACTCTCCCCGCAGGATTTACCTCAACCAAGGTCCAGCCTCTAGCCTGCTCCCGATCACCCGAACAGAAGGAGCCTTGCATGACCGCCGTGAACCTCTCTGCCTACCTTGCCCGCATCGGCTATACCGGCCCGCTGGATGCCTCGTTGGAGACGCTCGCCGCATTGCACTGGCAGCACGTCAACCGGATTCCGTTCGAGAACCTGAACCCGCTGATGGGCCAGCCCGTTTCACTGGCGCTGCGCGATCTGGAAAAAAAGCTGGTGATGCAGCAGCGCGGAGGCTACTGCCATGAACATGCCCTGTTGTTTGCCCAGGTGCTGCGGCAGTTGGGGTTTTCAGTGCGGCCGCTCCTGGCCCGCGTGCTCTGGGGCCAACCTGAAGACGCCAGGACTGCCGCCTCGCATCTGCTTCTCTGTGTCACCCTGGCCGGAGAGGACTATCTCGTCGATACCGCCTTCGGCGCCCTCACCGGCGTGGCCCCGCTGCGACTGCACGACACCGCTCTGCAACTGACACGCCATGAGACCTTTCGCCTGCGCACCGATAATGACCTCTGTACGCTGGAAGCACTGGAACACGGACAATGGCGCGCCATGTACCGCTTCGCCCTGCACACGGCATGGCCCGCCGATTACGAGATGGCCAACTGGTACACTGCCTGCCATCCATCGTCACCTTTCGTCAGTCAACTGATGGCCAGCCGCGTGGACGGCACCGTGCGCCATATCCTGCACAATGACCGCTATACCCGACGCCATGCCGATGGGCGCATCGAACGCCATCTGCTGGGCAGCGCCGAGGCTGTCGTCGCCCTGCTGGAAGCCATGATGGATATTCGACTGCCCGACCGTCCCGGATTGACCCAGCGCCTGGGCGATCTGCTGCGACAACAGCTTTCGGCGCGCCTGACTGCCGACGCACGAGACCTGAACAGGTCATTTATTCAGGCTACGGAAACATGAACAGATGACATCCCCGGCAAGCCGCGAACGCCCCCCGCATGAACAGGCAGAAATAACCATAATCGCAACATGAACCAGGAGAAAAATACGTAAAAAAAGGCGTTGTCCCGATCACACGCTCTGCCAATAATCGAGACGCTGAACAAACGGCACAGCCATCACAAGACCGTTCAATACAGCGGGCAGTTCCGGGGGCATACCATGAGGCATCTGACCGTAGCGCATGCGGGCTGCGATGACGCAACAGTGCAGAAGCTGGTGCTGGTTGCTGCGTTGTTCCGCGAGCACGGCCTGGCTATTGAGATCGTGCCCTGGCAGGACAGCCACACCGATATCGTGGTCACGGATCCTGCTGACCCCTTCGGGCAGCAGATCACGACGCTCGCCGCACGCCAGGGCATTCCTGCGCTGATCGTGCGTCTTGCGGAAGAGGACGAGGCAGATCACTCATTCGTGGTCGGGCGCAAGTGCCCGGCGTTTGATTACTTCCTGGCGCTTGAACGCGTCATCCTGGCCACCGCCGTTCCCCGCCACCCGGGCATGGGTGGCGGCATCCGGAATGCGGTTCACTCCCACTCAATCGTCGCCGGCGGCTTCGACGAGATGTCGTAGGTCACCCGGCTGATGCCCGGGATTTCGTTGATGATGCGGCCGGAAACATGCTCCAGGAAGTCATACGGCAGGTGCGCCCAGCGGGCGGTCATGAAGTCGATGGTTTCCACGGCGCGCAGGGCCACCACGTATTCGTAGCGGCGGGCGTCGCCGACCACGCCCACGGACTTGACCGGCAGGAAGACGGTGAAGGCCTGGCTGGTCTTGTGATACAGACCCGCAGCGCGCAGTTCGGTGATAAAGATGTCATCCGCCAGGCGCAGGGTATCGGCGTATTCCTTTTTCACTTCGCCGAGGATGCGCACGCCCAGGCCGGGGCCCGGGAAGGGGTGGCGGTAGACCATGTCGTAGGGCAGGCCCAGCTCCAGGCCGATCTTGCGCACTTCATCCTTGAACAGTTCGCGCAGGGGCTCTACGAGTTTCAGCTTCATGTGCTCCGGCAGGCCACCCACATTGTGGTGCGACTTGATCACGTGGGCCTTGCCGGTCTTGCTGGCAGCAGATTCAATCACGTCCGGATAGATGGTGCCCTGGGCCAGCCAGTTGGCATTTCTCAGTTTTGCGGCTTCGGCATCGAAGATCTCGATAAAGGTGTTGCCGATGATCTTGCGCTTCTGCTCAGGGTCTTCCACACCGGCCAGCTTGCCCAGGAAGTTGTCTTCCGCGTCCACGCGAATGACTTTCACGCCCATGTTTTCGGCAAACATCTCCATCACCTGATCGCCTTCGCGATGGCGCAACAGGCCGTTGTCCACGAACACGCAGGTCAGTTGGTCGCCGATAGCCTTGTGCAGCAGGGCGGCGACCACCGACGAATCCACGCCGCCGGACAGGCCGAGGATCACTTCTTCGTCGCGCACCTGCTCACGGATCTGCTCAATGGCATCTTCAATGATGTTGTCAGGGGTCCAGAGTTTTTCGCAGGCGCAGATATCGCGCACGAAGCGCTCCAGCAGGCGGCCGCCCTGAAGCGTGTGGGTGACTTCGGGGTGGAACTGCACGCCATAGAAGCGGCGCGCGTCGTCGGCCATGCCGGCCACCGGGCAGGAGCCGGTGGCGGCGCTGACCACAAAGCCTTCCGGCGCGGTGTCCACACGGTCACCGTGGCTCATCCAGACGTCCAGGAAATTGTGGCCGTCTTCCTCGTGGTCCACGATGTCATCCAGCAAACGGCAGGCGCCCACTTTCTGCACCCGGGCATAACCGAATTCGTGCTTCTCACCATGAATCACGGTACCGCCCAGCTGCGAGGCCATGGTCTGCATGCCGTAACAGATCCCCAGCACCGGCACGCCAAGTTCGAACACCCGCTGCGGTGCACGGGGCGTCTCATTCATGGTCACGGTTTCCGGGCCACCGGAGAGGATCACACCCGCCGGGTCGAAGGCGCGGATTTCGGCATCGTCCATGTCGAACGCACGGATTTCGCAATAGACGCCGATTTCGCGCACGCGGCGGGCAATCAGCTGCGTGTACTGTGAACCGAAATCCAGAATCAGGATGCGCTGGGAGTGAATGTCTTTCATGGCGTTGTCCGCTCGCTGGGCCTGTCGGCCGGGTCAAACACAAAGGCCGGCGTGGATGCCGGCCGTTGAGGTCTTCATGAATACGTCAAGCGCTTACCCGACAGGATAATTGGGCGCTTCCTTGGTGATGGCCACGTCGTGCACATGGGATTCTTTCATTCCGGCATTGGTGACTTTCACGAACTGCGGTTTGGTACGCATTTCGTTGACGTCCGTGCAGCCGGTGTAGCCCATGGCGGCACGCAGCCCGCCGATCAACTGGTGAATGATATTGGTCATCGGCCCCTTGTAGGGCACGCGACCTTCAATGCCTTCCGGCACCAGTTTCTCCACGCCAGCGGCCGCATCCTGGAAGTAACGGTCGCTGGAGCCGGTCTTGCCTGCCATGGCGCCCAGGGACCCCATGCCGCGGTAGGCCTTGTAGTAGCCGCCCTGGAACAGTTCCACATCACCCGGCGCCTCTTCGGTGCCGGCCAGCAGGGAACCGATCATGATGGCGCTGGCGCCAGCGGCAACCGCCTTGGCCACGTCACCGGAGAAACGCACACCGCCATCTGCAATCAGCGGGATATCGTACTTCAACAGTGCATCCGCCACTTCGGAGATCGCGGTGATCTGCGGCACACCGATACCGGCAACGATACGGGTGGTGCAGATGGAGCCGGGGCCGATACCGACTTTCACCGCATCGGCACCGGCTTCCGCCAGGGCACGGGCCGCATCGGCGGTGGCGATGTTGCCGCCAATGACCTGGATTTCCGGGTAGTGCTTCTTGATCCAGGCGACGCGATCGATCACGCCACGCGAGTGGCCGTGAGCGGTGTCGACGACGATCACGTCCACACCGGCTTCCACCAGGGCGATGACGCGGCTTTCGGTGTCGGCACCGGTGCCGACCGCAGCACCCACGCGCAAGCGGCCCTGGGAATCCTTGCAGGCATTCGGGTAGTTGGCCGACTTCTCGATATCCTTGACGGTGATCAGGCCGCGCAGGGCACCGGATTCATTCACCACCAGTACTTTCTCGATGCGATGCCGGTGCAACAGTTGCTGCACTTCGTCGGCATTGGCGCCTTCCTGCACGGTCACCAGGCGATCCTTGCCGGTCATGACGGCAGACACCGGCTGGTTGTACTCGGTCACGAAACGGGTATCGCGACTGGTGACAATGCCCACCACGTTGTCACCCTGCACCACCGGCACGCCGGAAATGTTGTGGGCCTCGGTGATGCGCAGCAGCTCCGCGACCGTGGTGTCCGGGGACACGGTGATCGGATCCTTGACCACGCCGCTCTCGTATTTCTTCACCATGCGCACGTGGCGCGCCTGGTCTTCCACTTCCATGTTCTTGTGCAGGATACCGATACCGCCTTCCTGCGCCATGCCAATGGCCAGCCGGTGTTCGGTCACAGTATCCATGGCCGCCGACACCAGCGGGATATTCAGACTGATGTCGCGGGTCAGGCGCGTCTTGAGTGAGACATCCTTGGGCAGCACTTCGGAGTAGGCAGGTACCAGAAGAACGTCGTCGAATGTCAGTGCTTCTTGCACAATTCTGAGCATAAGGCACCGTAGCTGGTGGACGGGGGTGTACGAAAGTTAAGCGCGCAATTATAGGCGCTGGCGTCTTTCGGGTAAATGTCAGTAGTATCCCTGACATGAAATCAGACATTCCCGGCGGTGAACGCCACGTATACAGCGTCAGCCGCCTGAATCTGGAGGCCCAGGGCCTGCTGGAGGGCAGTTTCCCGCTGGTCTGGCTCGAGGGCGAGCTGTCGAACCTGTCCCGGCCCGGCTCCGGGCACCTCTATTTCAGCCTCAAGGATGACCGGGCCCAGGTCAATGCCGCCATGTTCCGTGCCCGCAACCAGCGGCTGCGCTTCACGCCGCGCAACGGACAGCAGGTACTGGTCCGGGCGCGGATCACGCTGTACGTGCCTCGCGGCAGCTTCCAGTTGGTGGTGGAGCACATGGAGGAAGCCGGTGAGGGCCAGCTGCGGCAGCAGTTCGAGGCGCTCAAGGCCCGGCTGCAGGCCGAGGGGCTGTTTGCCGCCGAGCGCAAGCGCGCCCTGCCCCCCCTGCCCCGACAGATTGGCCTGATCACTTCACCCAGCGGCGCCGCCGTGCGCGATATTCTCCAGGTGCTGAACCGCCGTTGCCCGCAGATCCCGGTGCTGATCTATCCCAGCGCCGTCCAGGGCCGCGAGGCACCGGGGCAACTGCGCGCCGCGCTGGCGCTGGCCAATGCCCGGAACGAATGCGACGTGCTGATCCTGACCCGGGGCGGCGGCTCACTGGAAGACCTGTGGGCCTTCAATGATGAGCAACTGGCCCGGGATGTGGCGGCCAGCGCGATTCCGGTGGTCTCGGCGGTGGGCCATGAAATCGACGTCGGGCTGACCGATTTTGCCGCTGACCTGCGCGCCCCCACGCCCTCGGCAGCGGCCGAGCTGGTGGGGCCAGACCTGAGCCTGGCGGCAGAGCAGCTGCGTGCGGCGCGGCGCCGTCTGGTGCGCCAGATGCAGCAGCAACTGGCACGCCATGGCGAGCGCTTTACTGCCCTGCGGCGGCGCCTGCGCCACCCGAGCCAGCAACTGGAGCAATACGCCCAGCAGCTTGACGAGCTGGATGGCCGCTTGCGCCGCCAGTTGACCCATCAACTGGCCCTGCACGGCCAGCAGCTGCGGCAACTGGGCCAGCGCCTGCGCGCCCAGAGCCCGAGCGCGCTGCTGCAGCGCCGTCAGCAACAATTGCAGGGCCTGCAGCGACGCTTGCGGCTGCCCGCGCCACGCGCCCTGCAAGACAGCCAGCGCGCGCTGACTCAGCTGGGCCAGCGCCTGCACACCGCCAGCCCGCTGGCCACGCTGGGCCGGGGCTACAGCATTACCTTCCTGGGCGATACCGCCGTGCGCTCGGTGCAGGCAGTGACCCCCGGGGATACGCTGCGCACCCGGTTGAATGACGGCAGCATCACGGCAACCGTCACGGCCATTCGTCCGGGGGACACGAATCAGGACTGAGCCGCGCGCGTCATGCCTCGCGCGGCAGGTAGCGGCTCATCATCAGCAGCAGCGCCTGTCGCTGGAAAGGCTTGGCCAGGTAATCGTCCATCCCGGCGGCCATGCAGCGCTCGCGCTCGCCGGACAATGCATTCGCCGTCAGGGCCACGATCGGCAGGCGCGTGCTGCCCTGCGCCTGTTCCTGTGCCCGCCAGCGCCGTGTGGCCTCCAGACCATCCATCACCGGCATTTGCACATCCATGAGCACACAATCAAAACGCTCACGCTGAAGGATATCGAGGGCCTGGCCGCCGTGCTCCGCCGCATGCACCGTGACGCCGCTGGCGCGCAACATGTGTTCCGCCACCATGCGATTCACCGGGTTGTCCTCCACCAGCAGCACATGGCCCGCCAGGCGCGGTGGCGCGCTGACGGCGGCGGCCGGGGCGCGGCTGACATTGCGGCGGCTGTCGAGCACAAAGCTGGCGGTAAAGCAGGTGCCCTGCCCCGGGGTGCTGCTGACCTCAAGGCGACCGCCAAGCATGCGGCACAGGCGCCGTGAGATAGCCAGCCCGAGCCCGGCGCCGCCGAAGCGGCGCGATGTGGAGGAATCCACCTGCGAGAACGCATCGAACAACGTTGGCAGCTTCTCCGGCGCAATCCCCATGCCGGTGTCGGTCACACTGCATACCAGCGACACACGGCTGGAACCCTCCAGCGGCTCGCATTCCACCTGCACCGTGACACTGCCTTGCTCGGTAAACTTGATGGCATTGGCAATCAGATTGCTCAGCACCTGCCGCAGCCGGGTCGGGTCCGAACAGATATCCAGACCCGAGACCGCCTCCACCCCTTCCAGGCGCAACGCCAGTTGCTTCTGCTCAGCCAGATAACGAAAGTTCGCGACACAGTTCTGCAGCAGCTCGGCGGGGGAGAAAAACAGCTGCTCGATCTCCATGCGGCCCGACTCGATACGGGAGAAATCGAGAATGTCGTTGATGACTTCCAGCAGATGGTTGGTGGATTCCACCGCCGCACTGGAATACTCCTGCTGCTCGCGACTCAGCGACGTGGTTTCCAGCAACTGCAGCATGCCAAGCACACCGTTCATGGGGGTGCGTAATTCATGGCTCATCATGGCCAGGAATTCGCTTTTGGCCTGGCTTGCGGCCTCGGCGCGCTGACGCGCATCGCGCAGGTCATCCATGGCCGCTTCCTGCTCGCGCCGGGCACGCTCCAGCGCCGAGGCCAGTTCGTTGATGTCCTGTTGCAGAGCACCCAGCTCGCCGCGCAGCGGGCTGGCGCCACGCACATGATAGCCGCCTCCGCGAATGACGCGCACCAGACGGGACAAGCGGGAAATGGGGCCGGACAGGGAGCGTGCCATGCGCCCGGCTGTCCACAGTGCCACGATCACGGCCGCCAGCGCGGGCGCCAGACTGGCCAGCAGGATTTCCCGCTGGCGTCGTGCCACGGAGCCGCCGGACAGGCCCAGACTGACCTCACCGATGACCTCCGGCTGTGCGGGTTGTGCCGACAGCCCAGTGTCACGGGCAGGAGGCAGCATCAACGGCTGACGATGGATGGGGGCCCGGAAATGCCGCAGCGATGACGCTTCCGCTCCGGCCAGGCTGACGGCATCGCCCACGCCTTGATACAGCAGGGTACTGCCGTCAGCATCCGCGAACAGCACATAGCGCACTTCCGGGTCCTGCATGGCCAGTTGCGCCTGCTGGCGCAGATCTTCGTGGTTGCCGGACAGCACACCGTATTCCGCGCTGATCGCCAGCTGGCGCACCATGAACTGGCCCTTGGCGCCCAACTCGGCTTCCGCATCACCGAAACGCTGCCAGGTGAGCAGACCGAGCAACAGCAACAACAGGATCAGCGCTGGCAGGATGCCAAGCCATTGCAACTGCTGTCTGATCGAGCGTGTTCCGGTCACCACCCCGCCTCCAGGTCTGCCGCCAGCGCGTCCGCGTCCCGCTCCGGCACATCATAGGTACGCGCCACATGTTCGTTGACGCGCACGGAGAAGCGACTGCCAAAATCCGGTGGCGGCAGGCGCCCCCGGGCGGCACCGCGACGACGGAAACGGCTGATGGTGTCCGCCACCTGCTCAACCATGTCGGCGCCGCCGGTATAGGTGGTCGCCACACTGCCCGCCTGAACGAAGAATTCGTCCGGTCCGATCACCGGGCGCCCCTGGCGGTAGCTGGTCAACAGCACCGTGCGGGCCGTATCGGGCCCGTACAGGGCCGAGTCTCCCACCGCAATCAACAGGTCCACACGCGACAGCAGGCGCGGGAGCTGACGCGCCATATCAGCGGGCCCGGCCACCGCTTCATGCACCAGGATCAGACCCGCGCTCTCGGCATCGGTCTGCAACAGGCCAGCCGCCCAGGCGGAGTGAGGCCCGGTCACCAGCCCGATACGCTGGGCCGCAGGAAACATCAACCGCGCCAGACGCAGCTGACGCACCGGATCGGCCTCGGCAAAGAAGGCGGTGCAGGCACAACCCGCCGAGTAGGCCTCCAGGGCCACATCACGGCTCACGAAAACCCCGATCACGGGCCGCTGGTAACTGAGGGCCCGCGTGAAGGCGTCGTCCCCCAGGGCAACAATCAGATCGCTGCGCCGCGGCGCCTGCCAACCGATCTCGCCCTCTCCGCGTTCCACCAGCTGCTCGGCCAGCGCGGCACCGAAACGTGCCTGAAAGGCCTCATCACCACCGAGCAGGGCCAATCGTGGGCCATCGGCCAACACCGGCAACGGCCATAACAAGACCAGGGACCACGCCAGGGACCATGCCAGGAACCATGACAGCAGCCCGCCCCACCGCCAGCAGCGCCGCCGCGCGGAGTGTCCAGCCTGTGGGGTTGTCCTATGCATCATCACGTGCCTGTCGTCCCTGCGTCACGACGCCATGATTCAGAAGTGCAGCGTGGCACTGAGCCAATAGCGACTCCGGTCCAGATAATCATTGCGCCGGAACACGATGCTGTCACCGGAAACGTTGTGTTCCACCGTCCCGGCCAGGGACAACTCGTGGCGGCCCAGGCGCTGACGTCGCATCAACTGGGCGCTCAGCTGTTCATAGGTGAAGTCGTCGTATCGGCGCGCCAGGTAATAGCTGCTGGAGAACATCCAGCCGTCCCTGAAATCGTACCGCCAGAGCATGCTACTCATGTGCCGCGCAAACAAGCGGGTTTCCGCGACGATCGGGGCGTCCCCGTGACGCCGCGCATAGGTGCCGCGCAACAGATGCCGTGGATGAGGGCGCCAGGCGAGTTGCGACTCCCAGCCGCGCTGCGTGACCTGGGTGTCGTTGTTGGCCTCGAACCGGAACGGGTTGGTGGGCTGGCTGATCAGGTCGCGCAAGGCTTCGTCGAACACCCGCACATCCAGCTCGAATTGCCCGGCACGGCCAAAATAGCCGATCTCCCGCGAGCGGATACGCTCCGGCTTCAAGTCACCGGGGGAGGTCTGGGTGACGAACAGCTGCGGGTCTGCCCAGCCCAGCAGACCGACCGTATCGGCGGCATAGGTGGCTGGCAGCAAGGCCGGGCGCAGGGCGGTGTTGGCCCGCTCTTCATAGATATCCACGTTGCGCACGGCTTCGGAATAGACCAGCCTGACGCCATGCCCCGGCGCCGGACGCCAGATCACGGCAGCCCGGGGGCTCAGGCGCCCGCTGTTGATCTGGTCCCACTGCCAGTAGCCGCCGAGATTCACATGCACGCTGTTCAGGGGAATCAGTTCCAGGTTGCCGAACAGGGCGCGGGTCTGGTTGCTGACGGAGCCATCCAGCAAGGCATCCGAACGCGCCTCGTCGCGCCGCAGGGAGCCGCCGGTCACCAGGCGGACCCGCTCATGCAAACGCACGGTGTCCTCGATCTCGATGTCCACCCGCCGTTCCGTGACATCCTGCTGCAAGCGATGGCAGAAGGGACCGGCACCACTGTTGACCAGGGCGGCGTAACGCTGATCGATGGCCGCATCCGTCCCGGGCGTCGCGGCGGCCACCACCGTGGCCAGGGTATCGCGGCCGGTAGCCTCGAACAGATCGCGCATCTCGCGGCTGTACAGCAAGGCCCCGCCAGGTCCCACGGCGCCCGTACGAATATCCCGCGGGCACAACTCGGTACGCTGGTTGCCATCGGTATGCTGGCCATAAACCTGTAGCCGCAGCGCATGGTCCGGCGAAAACACGCGCTGCCAGCGGGCCTGGGCAAACACACTTTGCGAGGTTTCGTCCGGCGCACCATAGACCTCGGCAAAATCCAGCAACGCCCCTTCCTCCAGGCGCGCCAGGTCCGAACGAGCGCCGCCCAGCATGACGTCCACGCTGTCGCGCCGGTTCAGGTCATGGGACAACCGCACGTCCAGGGTCTCCACCACTTTCCCGTCACGTATCTCGCGGCCCCGAAACGGCTTGTCGTAGCCGTCATCCGCCCGGCGCGCGACCGTCGTGCGCACACCACCACCCGCCCAGTGCTGCACATCTGTCAGCCGGGCGTCACGCACGCCGTTGTTGCCGCCACGCAGCATGACACTGCCGCCGGGCATGTCCTGGGGATGCCGGGTGATGATGTTGACGATGCCGGTGAAGGCGTTGGCACCATAGGCGGCCGCGTTGGGGCCGCGCGTCACTTCAATGCGCTCGACATCATTCAGATCAACGGGAATATCGTTCCAGAGGACGCGGGAAAAGCCGGGCTGATAGACCGAACGGCCATCGACCAGCACCAGCATGCGCCGGGTGTCGCGGGCCAGGGTGCCGTGGTAAGCCACGGTGGGCACATTACCGTCGGCCTTGACGGCCACCATGCCCGGCACCAGGCGCAGCACCTGGTACAACTCGCGGGCACCACTGGCGTCAATCAGGGTACGGTCGATCACGGTGACACTGGCGGGCACTTCAGACTGGGGCTGGCGCAGGCGCGCCGGGGTCAGCACAGTGGGGATGTCGGCGGCGCCCTCCGGACGCCAGATCAGCTCATCCGCGCGCAGCGGCGTGCTCAGCAGCAACAGCCCCAGAACGGCCCATCCCCGGTATGTCATGTCTTGCCCCGAACTTGCGTTCAGGCAAGCATATCAGCGTTTGACGTGCTTCATCAGGCGCTTCTTTCGTCGAATCTGCCGTTCGGACAGCTCGTTCTTCTTGCCCTCGTAAGGGTTGGCACTGCTCTTGAACTCGACCCGCACCGGCGTGCCTTCGAGCTTGAGCAACTCACGGAAGCGATTTTCCAGATAGCGCCGGTAACCCGCTGGCACCGCATCCGCCTTGCTGCCGTGGATGATGATACGCGGCGGGTTGCCGCCACCAATGTGCGCATAGCGCAGCTTGATGCGGTTGCGGCCCACCACGGGGGGCTGATGCCGGGCTACTATTTCCTCCATCATGCGGGTGAGCTGGGCCGTGCTGACCTTCGGATAAGCCGAGTCCCAGGCGCGATGAATATAGGGGTACAGATCACCCACCCCGGTGCCATGCAGGGCCGAGATGGTATGCGTGCGGATCCAGGGGGCAAACTGCAACCGTCGACCCAGCTCGGCCTTGACCTGTTCGCGGTGGTCCACACTCAGGCCATCCCACTTGTTCACCGCCATCACCACCGAACGGCCAGCCTCGATGATGTAACCCAGCAGATGCAGATCCTGCTCGGTCAGCCCTTCGCGGGCATCAATCACCAGCAACACCACATGGGCATCGTCAACCGCCTGCATGGCCTTGATGGCAGAAAATTTTTCCACCGCTTCAAAAACCTTGCCGCGGCGGCGAATGCCGGCGGTGTCGATCAGGGTGTAACGGCGCCCCTGACGCTCGAAAGGAATGGAGATGGTGTCGCGGGTCGTGCCGGCCATGTCATACACCACCACACGTTCCTCGCCCAGCAGGCGGTTCACCAGGGTGGATTTGCCGACATTCGGGCGGCCCAGAATGGCCACCTTGATGCCGCTCTCGGCATCATCCCGGTCAGTCTCTTCCGGCGCTTCCGGAAATTCAGCCAGGATCTGGTCCATCATGCGGCGCACGCCACGACCGTGCACGGCCGCAATGGCATGCACCTGGGTCAGCCCCAGGGCGTAGAACTCGGCGCTGGCCGTGTCTTCGTCCAGGCCATCGGTCTTGTTCACCACCAGATGCACCGGCTTGTTCAACGCCCGCATATCGCGTGCCAGTTGTTCATCCGCCGCTGTCAGGCCGGCCCGGCCATCCACCAGAAACAGCACCGCATCCGCTTCCTGCAATGCTGCGCTGGCCTGTTCGGTCATGGGGGCTTCAACGCCTTCCAGTCCTTCGCCGATGCCGCCGGTATCAATCACCACATAGGGCCGCTCCCCCACCTGACCCATACCGTACTTGCGGTCACGGGTCAGCCCGGGGAAATCCGCCACCAGCGCATCACGCGTGCGGGTCAGGCGATTGAACAGGGTGGACTTGCCCACATTGGGGCGGCCCACCAGTGCCAGAACGGGTTTCATGGAAGCGTTTCTCAGTTACGTGGCGTGATGCTGTACGCCGACAGACGGCCACGACGGCCGAGTACATAAATCACGTCATCATGGGCCACCGGCGCGGCGGCAAAGCCCTTGCGATGGTGTCGGCGACGCGCCGTGATATGGCCCGTTGACGCATCCATCCAGTGCAGATAGCCCTCACTGTCACCGACAACGATCTGGTCATCCTGCACCGCCACACCGGTCAAGCCGCGCCCGTACAGCAGGTCCTGCTTCCACAGGGCATTGCCGGTACGCTGATCGATGGCGGAGACATGACCGGTGCTGTCGGCGACGAACAGCACCCCCAGGCGCGAGGCCATCATGCCGTAGGTGGACAGGTCCTTGCCCCAGTAGGGGCGGCCGTTGTCCTGGTCCAGCACCGCCACCCGCCCCTGGAAGCTGCCAGCGAAAACGCCACCCCCTTCCACGATCAGGTTGTTGGCCAGATCCACCAGCCGCTCCAGTTCGGAACGCCCGGTCGGTTCGGCTACCCGGCGCTCCCATACCGGCACACCATTGCGCACATCCAGCGCAATCACCTTGCCATTGGCGAAACCGACATAGACACGATCGCCCGCAATGGTCGGTCGCGCCGCACCACGCAGCACCAGAATCGGCACCGGATCATCAAAGCGCCACAGTTCGTCACCCGACTCCATATCCAGGGCGATCACCTGCCCGTCCAGTGTCTTGAAGACGGCGGCGTCGGCATTGGCCGCCGGAGCCGCCAGAATTTCGCTGCTCAGGCGCACCCGCCACCGCTCACTGCCATCCTCTTCCGACAGTGCCACCGCATCGCCTTCGCGGGTGCCGTACATGACGACGCCGTAACCGGCATAGAGGCCACCGCTGATACGATCGTCGTTGTTGACGCGCCACTGACGACGGCCACGGTCGTGGCTATAGGCCGTGACTCGGCCCTCCAGGTCCGCCGCATACACAGCACGGTGGGTGGCCGCCGGCGCAAGATGCAGATACGCCTTGTGGATACCCTTGCCGGCATTGCGTGACCAATCGCACTTGACCTGATACTGGGCATCAAAGTCGGGCAGCGGATTGGGCTCGATAGCGTGCGGATTGCTGCTGCAGCCGGCGATGAACAGCAGGCTGCAGGCGAGGACCAGAAGTTTTTTCACGAGGCAGGCGTCATGTCGTCAAGTTTCATTTGCACCCGGTCGCGGATCGGCTCACCGGAGGCCATGGCCTCCAGGGCCGCGCTGTAGGCGGCCCGGGCATCGTCACGGCGATCCTGGGCACGCAGCGCGTCGCCGCGGATCTCCAGGGCCTGGCCACGCCAGGCTTCGGGGTAGTCATGGCGCACCAGCGCCAGCGCGCCGTCTGCATCACCCTGCTGCAACAGCACCCGCGCCAGGCGCAGGCGTGCCATCTGCTCGATGGCTCGGGTCGGGCTGCGGTCCACCACGGCACGCAACTGTGACGCGGCTTCTTCGTAGTCTTCGTCCATCACAGCAAGACGCGCCAGGGCCAGACGGGCCTGGGCAGCGTAGGTGGTGCGCGGGTATTCCTCCAGCAGCCGATCCGCGTGCTCGCGCACCGCCGCCATGGCGCTCTGATCCTCACCCGCGCCGGTCTGCTCCAGCGCGCGGCTCAGGGCGCTGTACACCGTGGAGGCGCTCTCGGCGCGTGCGTCCTGGGTCGCGCTCCACTGGCGCCAGCCCAGCAGACCCACGACGCTCACCACAATGGCGACAATCAGGACCCGGCCGTTCTTTTCCCACCACTCCCTCAGCAGTTCTGCCTGTTCTTCTTCGCTGCGCACCTGCGTCTCCTCACCCGATCTGTGTATCGTGATCCAACGTTGCCAGATAAGCGCCGACCTCAGCCTGCCTTACCTGTTGCTGTTCGCCATCCTGCCGCAGCGGCTTCACTGTGACCAGCCCCTCGGCAAGCTCTGTCTCGCCCAGAATCAGGGCATAACGCGCCCCGCTCTGGTCTGCCTTCTTCATCTGACTCTTGAAACTGCCGCCGCCACAGTGGCAGCGGATGCGTTGACCCGGCAGGGTATCACGCAATGCCTCCGCCAGCCGCAGGGCCGCGCCTGCATCGCTGGAGACGATATAGAGTTCCGCATCCGGACGCAGTTCCGGAGGCTGCTGTTCCAGCAGCAGGATCAGCCGCTCCACGCCCATGGCAAAGCCCACCGCCGGCGTCGGCTTGCCGCCCAGCTGCGTCACCAGGCCATCGTAGCGGCCGCCGGCACAGACAGTGCCCTGGGCGCCCAACGCATCGGTCACCCACTCGAATACCGTCTTGCCGTAGTAATCCAGCCCGCGCACCAGCGAGGGATTGATCACGTAGGGAATCCCGGCGGCATCCAGCAGCGCGCGCAAGCCCTCGAAATGGCTGCGGGCTTCATCGCCCAGGTAATCCGCCAGGGCGGGCGCATCCGCCAGCAAGGCCCGCGTGTCCGGGTGCTTGCTGTCCAGAATACGCAGCGGGTTGCGCTCCAGGCGACGGCGGCTGTCGTCGTCCAGCCGCTCTTCGCGGGCGCGCAGCCAGGCCACCAGGGCGTCCCGATAGGCCGCACGGTCTTCGGCCAGTCCCAACGTGTTCAGTTCCAGACGCACCTTGTCGGCCAGACCCAGCTGGCGCCAGAGGCGCGCCGTCATCAGAATCATTTCGGCATCGATATCCGGGCCGGACATGCCAAAGGATTCCACGCCAATCTGATGGAACTGGCGATAACGGCCCGCTTGCGGGCGCTCGTAGCGGAACATCGGTCCGCGATACCAGAGCCGCTGAACCTGGTTATACAGCAGCCCGTGCTGCTCGCAGGCGCGTACGCAACCTGCCGTGCCCTCAGGGCGCAGGGTGATCGAATCGCCGTTTCGGTCGTCGAAGGTGTACATTTCCTTTTCAACGATATCCGTGACTTCCCCGATGGAGCGCTTGAACAGCTCCGTCGGCTCCACGATCGGCATGCGGATTTCGCTGTAGCCATAGCCCGCCAGCACGTCGGTCACGCGCGCTTCCAGCCACTGCCACAGCGGCGTCTGCGTCGGCAGAATATCGTTCATGCCCCGAATGGAGGCGACTTTCCTGCTCAATTGAAACTCCTGGGATACACCGGGACCGGACTTAATCCTGACTGCGCAGGATCACCCCGGCCTGCTCGTCGTCACGCATGCGCTTGACCTTGTCACGCACCATGCGCTCAAGCTCGTCCACCAGTTCCTCGGCGCGGATATGATGGCTTTTCTCGCCATCCACGTAGGACAGGTTATTCGGGGTGCCGCCTGTCAGGCCGACATCCACCTCCCGGGCTTCGCCCGGGCCGTTGACCAGGCAGCCGATCACCGCCAGGTCCACCGATTCGTTGATATCTTCAAGCCGGGCTTCCAGCGCATTGACCGTCGCGATCACGTCGAAATTCTGCCGCGAACAGCTCGGGCAGGCGATGATGTTGACGCCTTTCTTGCGCAAGTTGAGGCTCTTGAGAATGTCGAAGCCCACCCGCACCTCTTCCACCGGATCCGCCGCCAGCGATACACGGATGGTGTCACCGATGCCTTCCATCAGCAGCATGCCCATGGCCACCGATGACTTGACGGTGCCAGAGCGGAACACGCCGGCCTCGGTGACGCCGAGATGCAGCGGCTGCTCGATCTGCGCCGACAGTTTGCGGTAGGCCTGTACGGTCATGAATACGTTGGAGGCCTTGACACTGACCTTGAAGTCCTGGAAGTCGTGACGGTCGAGAATCTCGACGTGGCGCAAGGCCGACTCCACCAGGGCATCGCTGCAGGGCTCGCCGTACTTGCGTTGCAGCTCCTTCTCCAGCGAACCGGCGTTGACGCCGATGCGGATCGGGATGCCGTGATCACGGGCCGCCTGGATCACGGCCCTGATGCGGTCCTCGCGGCCAATATTGCCCGGATTGATACGCAGGCAATCCACACCCAGCTCGGCGACACGCAGGGCGATCTTGTAGTCGTAATGGATGTCCGCCACCAGCGGCACATTGACCTGCTGCCGAATACGGCCAAAGGCATCTGCGGCGTCCATGCTCGGCACCGATACGCGCACGATATCCGCACCGGCATCTTCAAGTCGCCGGATCTGTGCCACGGTGGCGTCAACGTCGCAGGTCTCGGTGTTGGTCATGCTCTGCACCGCGATCGGCGCATCGCCCCCCACGGGGACCTTGCCCACCATGATCTGCCGCGTCGGGCGGCGCGTGATGCGGATTTCCGGCTCCATGTTCATGATCAGGCCTGTAACGGTTTACGGCACAGAGATGCGCACTACCCGCCCGGGATTTCCCTGCGGCAGCGGCATCGTCTCACCGTTGAATTGCATCCGGGTGACGGCAGCGGCGTTGCCCAGCGTCACCCGGAACGGCGCTTCGCCGCGCAGGGACAGGTTCTGGCCGGCGTTGCGCTGCCCCTGGAACAGGCGCTCGCCAGCGGCGTCGCTGACTTCCACCCAGCACTCCTGGGAAAATGAAATGGCAAGCTGGTCGATAACCGGTTCACTGGGGCTGACGACCTCCGGTGGCTCGCCCACCGGTTCCGGCTCCCCCACTGGTGTACCTGGCGCCAGTTCAGGTGCAGGATTGTCCTGCGCCTCGGGCAGATCACCCTGTCCTCCGGCGAGCACTTCCGGCTCTTCATCGGGCGGGATCACTTCGCGCTCCTGGGCAACCGGCTGCCGGGCGTCTGTGCCTGCATCGTGGTCGGCACCCACCAGCCACCAGCCCATCGCCACAATCAGTACCACCAGCAAGGCCAGCAGCGGCGCCAGCCAGACAACCCGGCGCGGCGGTGCCATGGTGTGCACCGGCGAGACCAGTTGATCGCGTTGATCCTCACGCACCAGTGCCTTGAACTGGGCCACCAGCTCTTCTCCCGGCAGCCCCAGCATGCGCGCATAGTTGCGCACATAGCCCTTCACAAACGCGGCTTCCGGCAGGCGATCGTAATCGTCGGCCTCCAGCGCGCGCAGGTAGCTCATGGACAGGTGCAGGCGTGCCGCGACATCCTGCTCCGACAAGCCCTGGCGGGTACGTTCGGCCCGCAAGCGCTGACCTGGCAGATTCAGTTCATCACTCATCCGGCAGTCCCCCGGGCCATGTCATCCCGCCAGCTGCGCCAGGCGCGCGTCTCGGCGGCGTTAGGGAAGTCTTCCGTGAGTTGACGCTCCAGCTCCATCTGGCGGTTGGTATCCCCCTCCGCCGCCGCGAGGCGGATGTCCAGCCAGACAGCGGCGGCGCGAGGACGCTCGATCACGCGGTAGTACTGGTCGAGGTAACGGCGCGCCATGCGCACATCACCATCCTCAAGATGAATATTGCCCAGATCCAGCAGGATACTGCTGGCGTTGGGGTTCAGGCGCAGGGCGCGGTTGTAGGCGGCGATGCCCTCATCCCGCTGCCCCAGCGCCATGTGACTGCGTGCCATGTTCTCGAAAGCCAGCCCGCGGGAATTGTAACCGGGGTCGTTGGCGGCACGTTCGAACTGGCGCAACGCCTGACGATAGTCACCGCGCTGGTGCAACAGGATGCCGTAGTTGTTGCGCGCTACGGAGAAATTCCTGTCCGCACGCAGGGCGCGACGGTAATGAAATTCCTCGCGCTCGCTGTCACCCTCGTAGCGATACATCAGCGCCATGGCGTTGTGCGCCTGCGGGCTGCGCGGTTCCAGCTCCAGGGCACGGGAAAAATGCTGGCGAGCCTCATTCGGCTTGCCCATCTGCAGGTATTCCATACCCGCTGCGATACGGTTCTGCACCGCCTCGCCGATCCGGACTTCGTGGCCGCCAGTGCCCGATGTAACACAGCCCGCCAGAAAAAGAATCGTGGCCAGCACGATCGGGACCAGCAAGATGGAGTGCCTTGATATCATTATCATTGCGCCGGGGTCGCCTCGTCGCTTTGTGCATGCCCTTGTGGATGGCTGCGCAGAAAGACCGTCTGCTGCCAACGCTCGCTGCGCCGCGTACGGTCCATGACCTCACCGACCAGCTGCCCGCAGGCGGCATCGATATCATCGCCGCGCGTGGTGCGAATGGTCGTCATCAGGCCATTGTCATTCAGGTACTTATGGAAAGCCAGCACGTCCGGCTTGGCCGGGCGCTCATACCCTGAATGCGGAAACGGGTTGAACGGAATCAGGTTGATCTTGACCGGGAAACGGTTGCGCAGCAGCTTCACCAGCTGCCGGGCATGCTCGGGCTGGTCGTTGACCCCCTTGAGCATCACGTATTCCATGGTGATCGACTTGTGCCGGTGCTCGATGCCCTCGCTGTAGCGCTGGCAGGCGTCCAGCAGCTTGTCCAGCGGGTACTTGCGGTTCAGCGGCACCAGTACGTTACGCAATTCATCATTGGGTGCATGCAGCGAGATCGCCAGCGACACGTCCATATCCTGGCCGAGCTGGTCGATCATCGGCACCACGCCGGAGGTGGACAGGGTAATACGGCGCTTGGAGATGCCGTATCCCAGATCGTCCTTCATGATGCGCATGGCGCGCACCACATTGTCATAGTTCAGCAGCGGCTCGCCCATGCCCATCATCACCACATTGGTGACCGGGTGCTCACCCAGGTTGCGGCGCGGGCCAAAGGTGCGGCTGGCCAGCCACACCTGACCGATGATCTCGGCACTGGACAGGTCGCGCTGGAAGCCCTGCTTGCCGGTGGAGCAGAAACTGCAATCCACGGCGCAGCCGACCTGGGACGAGACACACAGGGTGCCGCGGCGACCGTCGGGGATAAACACGGTTTCCACCGCACCGCCGCCGTCCACCTTGAACACCCATTTGCGGGTCCCGTCACGGGAAATCCCCTCATGGAGCACTTCCGGCGCGCGAATCTCGGCGATGGCCGCCAGCTTCGCACGCAACGCCTTGCCCAGATCGGTCATCTGCTCGAAATCATCGACCTGGTGGTGATGAATCCACTTCAGAAGCTGCTGGGCACGGAACTTCTTCTCGCCGATATCGAGGCAGAACGCCTCCATTTCCGGCCAGGAATAACCCAGCAGATTGACCTTCTGTTCAGTGCTCATGAGGGAAACCCCTGTCTGCTCAGCGAATGCGCGCGCAGATTTCTTCCGGCTTGAAGAAATAGCCGATCTCGCGCTCGGCGGAAGCGGCCGAGTCGGAACCGTGCACGGCATTCTCGTCAATGCTCACAGCGAAGTCGGCACGAATAGTGCCTGCCGCCGCTTCTTTCGGGTTGGTGGCGCCCATCAGTTCACGATTCTTGCTGATCGCGTCTTCACCTTCCAGTACCTGCACCACCACCGGACCACTGGTCATGAAGGCCACCAGGTCGCCAAAGAAGGGACGCTCCTTGTGCTCGGCGTAGAAGCCTTCCGCCTGCTCCTGGCTCAGTTGCACCATTTTCAGGGCAACCAGACGCAGGCCGGCGTTCTCGAAGCGGGACTCGATCTGACCAATCACATTCTTGGCCACGGCATCGGGTTTGATGATGGAAAGGGTACGCTCAACAGCCATCGGACTCTTAACTCCACATGATTTCGGGGTGGTTCGTGAGGCGCAGGATTATACGCATGCGGGGCGAAATATGATACCGTTCGCCCGCGCCGCCACCGGGGCCGCCCGACAGGGTGTTAGCGGGCGCTCACATGGAGCCAGCATGGAGCACGCCACCCCCACCCCAGTGGAGACCATCGGGATTTTCAATCGTTCCGGCGATGGCATATAATACCCGACCGTTTTACTCTGGTATTCATGGTGGCACACGCCGCCGCCCCAGCACAGGTCATCAGCAAAGGTCACGCCTATGACGAGCCAAGCCGAACTCGACAAGCTGATCCGCAGCGACTACGCGGCAGGTTTTGTCTCCGCGATCGAATCGGACACGCTGCCCCCGGGGTTGAGCGAGGACGTGATCCGTTTCATCTCCGGCAAGAAAGGCGAGCCGGCATGGCTGCTGGAGTGGCGCCTGCAGGCCTACCAAAAGTGGCTGAACATGCCGCTGCCTACCTGGGCACACCTGAAGCATCCGCCGCTGGACTTCGACGAGGTCTCCTACTATTCCGCCCCCAAGAGCATGGAAGACCGTCCCAAGAGCCTGGACGAGGTCGACCCGGAGCTGCTGCGCACCTACGAGAAGCTGGGCATTCCCCTGCACGAGCAGGAAATGCTCGCCGGCGTGGCAGTCGATGCCGTATTCGACTCGGTATCCGTGGGCACCACCTTCCGGGCCAAGCTGATGGAGGCCGGGGTCATTTTCTGCTCCATCTCCGAGGCGGTGCATGAGTACCCGGAGCTGATCAAGCAGTATCTGGGCAGCGTCGTGCCCCAGGGCGACAACTTCTATGCCGCCCTCAACTCGGCGGTGTTCTCCGACGGTTCTTTTGTCTATATCCCCAAGGGCGTGCGCTGCCCGATGGAGCTGTCCACCTACTTCCGTATCAACGAAGCCAAGACCGGCCAGTTCGAGCGCACCCTGATCGTCGCCGACGAAGGCAGCTACGTCAGCTACCTGGAAGGCTGCACGGCGCCGATGCGCGACGAGAACCAGCTGCATGCTGCGGTGGTCGAGCTGGTGGCCCTGCCCGGTGCCCAGATCAAGTACTCCACGGTGCAGAACTGGTACCCCGGCGACGAGAACGGCAAGGGCGGCATCTACAACTTCGTCACCAAGCGCGGCGTGGCCCACGAGAACAGCAAGATCTCCTGGACCCAGGTGGAGACCGGTTCCGCGATCACCTGGAAGTACCCCAGCGTGATCCTGCGCGGCGACAACAGCATCGGCGAATTCTATTCCGTGGCCCTGACCCGCCACATGCAGCAGGCGGACACCGGCACCAAGATGATCCACCTGGGCAAGAACACGAAGAGCACCATCATCTCCAAGGGCATTTCCGCCGGTCGCAGCAGCAACAGCTACCGTGGCCTGGTGCGCATCAGCCCGCGCGCGGAAAACGCCCGCAACTTCACCCAGTGTGACTCCCTGCTGCTGGGCGACGCCTGCGGCGCCCACACGTTTCCTTATATAGAGAGCCGCAACCGCTCGGCGACCATCGAGCACGAGGCCACCACCTCCAAGGTGTCCGACGATCAGCTGTTCCTCTGCCGCAACCGGGGCATCGACCCGGAGAAGGCGGTATCGATGATCGTCAACGGCTTCTGCAAGGAAGTGTTCAAGGAATTGCCCATGGAGTTTGCGGTGGAAGCCGGCAAGCTGCTGGAAGTCAGTCTCGAAGGGGCTGTCGGGTAACCCCTACCAACCGAAAGGCGTAGATATTGATGCTGGAAATCAAGGACCTGCACGCCAGTGTGGCGGGCAAAGACATCCTCAAGGGCCTCAACCTGACGGTCAAGGCTGGCGAAGTGCATGCCATCATGGGCCCCAACGGCTCCGGCAAGAGCACCCTGACCAATGTCCTGGCTGGCCGTGACGGCTATGAAATCACCGGCGGCCAGGCGCTGGTCGACGGCCGCGACATCAGCGAGCTGGACCCGGAAGCGCGCGCCCATGCCGGCCTGTTTCTGGCGTTCCAGTACCCGGTGGAAATTCCCGGCGTCAGCAACCTCGAATTCCTCAAGGCCTCGCTGGAGGCCACCCGCAAGGCACAGGGCAAGGAGCCCTGGGATGCCGTGACCCTGTTGAAGAAAGCCCGCGAGGTCAGCAAGCAGGTGGATCTGGACCCGCAATTCCTCAAGCGGGGTGTCAACGAGGGCTTCTCCGGCGGCGAAAAGAAGCGCAACGAAATCATGCAGATGCTGCTGCTGGAGCCCAAGCTCGCCCTGCTGGACGAAACCGACTCCGGCCTGGATATCGACGCCCTGCAGGTGGTGGCGCGCGGCGTCAATTCCCTGCGCAGTCCGGAACGCGCCATCGTGCTGGTGACCCACTATCAGCGCCTGCTGGACTATATCGTGCCGGATCATGTGCATGTGCTGGCCGGTGGCCGCATCGTCAAATCCGGCGGCAAGGAGCTGGCGCTGGAGCTGGAAAAGAAAGGCTACGGCTGGATCACCGGAGAGCAGGAGGACGCCACCGCATGAGCGCTTCCGCAACCCGCTCCGCGCCCCTCGCTGAACCGCTCGCCGTTACCCTGGCAGCCCAGGCCATTGCGCTGGCCAACGCGGCAGCGCGCGACGACGCGCTGGCGGCATGGCGCGAGCAGGCGCGCAAGCAGCTTGCCGATAACGTGTTCCCGGACAAGCGCACCGAGCAGTGGAAGTACACGCGTCTGACCGCCCTGGACAACGGCCATCTGGCCCACAGCGCAGCGGCGGCCAGCGAAAAGGATCTGCCGTTTGACCTGCCGGCGCCGCTGGCGCCCCATCGTCTGGTGCTGATAAACGGGCGCTACCAGCCCGGGCTGTCCAACCCGCCAGCGGAAGGCCTTCGCCTGACCCGCCTGGACGGCAGCGAAAATGCCCCTCTGACCGTCATCGACGACAGCCTGCGCACACCCTTTGCCTGGCTCAACAGCGCCGCACTGGAAGATGGCCTGGTACTCACGGTGCCCGACGGCGTTACCCTGGATGCCCCCATCGAAGTGCTGCTGGTCAGCTGCGGCGATACGCCCTCGGTATGCCATCCCCGGTTGCGCCTGCATGTCGGCGCTGGCAGTCGCGCCACCCTGATCGAGCGCTATATCGGTACTGGCGCCGTGCTTACCAATGCCGTCACCGAGCTGTTCAGCGGTATCGGCGGTGATCTGGTGCATTACCGTCTGCAGGCTGAAGCCCCCGAGGCACTGCATATCGGCACGCTGGTCATCAATCCGGGGCGCGACAGCCGCGCCCACAGTTTCCAGCTGATGCAGGGCAGCGCATTGCGCCGCAATGACGTGCGTGTGCTGCTGGATGGCAGCGGCGCCCATGTCGGTCTGAATGGCATCTTTGTCGGCCAGGGCAAGACCCATACCGACAACCAGATCTGCGTCGAACACCGTACTCCCCACGCCAGCAGCGAGCAGGTGTTCAAGGGGATGGCAGGCGACCAGGCGAAGCTGGTCTTCAACGGCCGCATCCATATCTTCGAAGGTGCGCGCGGCACCCGTGCCGAGTTGAGCAACAAGAACCTGCTATTGACCGACGGCGCCGAAATCAACACCAAGCCGGAACTGGAAATTTACAACGACGACGTCAAGTGCAGCCATGGCTCCACCTGCGGGCAACTGGATGCCCAGGCGCTGTTCTATCTGCGCTCTCGCGGCATACCTGGTGACGAAGCGAAACGCATGCTGGCCTTCGGCTTTGTCAACGAATTGCTCAGCGCCCTGCCTGACGCCGCCGTGGCCGAGTGGGCCCGCCCCTGGCTGGAAGGCGCGCTGACGGTCACGGAGAAGCCATGACAGGCACTCGGATGACAGGCACTCTGGATCTGGCCACCCTGCGCGCCGAGTTCCCGATCCTGGCCGAGCGGCCGTATGGCAAGCCGCTGGTGTATCTGGACAACGCTGCGACCACGCAGAAGCCGCGCGCCGTCATCGACGCGCTGGCCGCCTACTATGAGCACGACAACAGCAACGTGCATCGTGGCGCGCACTGCCTGGCGGAGCGCGCCACGGCCGCTTTCGAGGACGCGCGTGAGAAAGTCGCGTCACTGATCAATGCCAGCCGCGAGGAAGTCATCTGGACCCGTGGCACCACGGAAGCTATCAATCTTGTGGCGCACAGCTATGGTGGCGACACGCTCAAGCCAGGCGATGAGGTGGTTATCTCCAGTCTGGAGCATCACGCCAATATCGTGCCCTGGCAGCAAGTGTGTGCACGCACCGGCGCCACGCTGAAAGTCATTCCCCTGCATCCTTCGCACAACGGTGAGCTCGACCTGTCCCGTCTCGAGGACATCATTACCGAGCGCACCCGCATACTGGCGCTGGTGCAGGTCTCCAATGCGCTGGGCGTCATCAATCCGGTGGCGGCACTGATTGCCCGGGCCCGTGCGGTGGGGGCAAAAGTGCTGCTCGACGGCGCGCAGGCGATATCGCATTTCCCGGTAGATGTGCAGGCGCTGGACTGTGACTTTTATGCCTTCTCTGCACACAAGCTGTTCGGCCCCACCGGGGTCGGCGTGCTCTACGGCCGCAAGGCCCTGCTGGAAGCCATGCCGCCGTGGCAGACCGGCGGCGAGATGATCGAGACGGTGACCTTCGAGGCCAGCACCTGGAACCAGTTGCCCTACAAGTTCGAGGCCGGCACACCGCATATTGGTGGCGTAATCGCCTTTGGTGCGGCCATTGACTGGCTCAACCAGCAGGACCGCGCTGCCATGGCGGCCCACGAGGCGGACCTGCTGCACTATGCGACCGAGCAGGCGCGCGCCTTTCCGGGCTTGAAAATCATCGGGGACGCCCCGACCAAGATAGCAGTGTTATCCTTTCTTCTGGAGGGCAGCCATCCGAATGACGTCGGCACGCTGCTCGACCAGCAGGGCGTTGCCGTGCGCACCGGCCACCACTGCACCATGCCGCTGATGAACGCTCTGGGCATCCCCGGCACGGTGCGAGCGGCCTTTGCGCCCTACAACACCCGCGCAGAGGTAGATCAGCTTTTCGCGGCGCTGGAAAAAGTCCGGCGCTTCCTATGAACCAGGCAGGCGTGACAGAGAGCAGGCTATGACTTCCGTACAGACCTATGTACCCGGATCGCCCCGAATCGCCATGACGAGCAGCGCCGAACAGCAGGCCCGTCGTGAACTGCTGCGCGAAAAAGCGCGCGGGCTGCGCCTGGGTGTCAAACCGTCCGGGTGCTCCGGCTACAAATATGTGCTGGAGTATGTGCATGCCCCTGCGCCGGGCGATCATGAGGTGACCATCACCGATGACGTGCGCGTCTATGTGGACGACAAGAGTCTGCCACTGGTCAACGGCACCGAAATCGACTACGTCACCGAAGGCGTGAACCGCTTTTTCAAGTTCCGCAACCCGAACGCCGAAGGCGAGTGCGGCTGCGGTGAAAGCTTCTCTGTGAGCGTCTGATCGCCATGAGCCAACAGGAACAGCGCACCGTCGTCGTCAACCGCGACGTAGCGGCTCGCCGCGTGCCCGCCGGCACGCCGGTGACCATACCGAAAAACAGTTTCGTCAATCTGCGCCAGGCACTGGGTGGCACCTTTACCGTCACCTGGAACGGCAACATGCTGCGCATTGACGGCACCGACGCCGACGCCATCGGCCAACAGCCCCTTGAACTGACCTTCGAACCTGCCGAGACCGACGGCAGTGTGCGCATGAGCGATGTGGAGCGCACCCTCGATACCATTTTCGATCCGGAAATCCCGGTCAGCATCCAGTCACTGGGTCTGGTATATGGTGTGGACGTCATCCAGCGCGATGGCAAGAACATCGTGCAGGTGCGCATGACCCTCACCGCCCCGACCTGCGGCATGGGGCCGGTACTGGTCAGTGACGTGGAATATCGTCTTGCGCGCGTTCCGAATGTGGACGCAGTAGAAGTCGCGCTGGTATTCGATCCGCCCTGGAGCCGCGACATGATCAGCGAGGAGGCCCAGGTCGAACTGGGTATCTTCTGACGAGTAAGCCTTGATGAATGAGTCGTTGCAACCGCTGGAACAGCTGGCACTGGGCCAGGACATCACCGCCGAAGACGTGGTGGACAACCTGTCGTTCTTTGACGATTGGGAAGAGCGCTACGGCTACATCATCGATCTGGGCAAACAGTTGCCCCCCCTGCCTGATGCCCTGAAAACGGATGACCGTTTCATTCGCGGTTGCCAGAGTCAGGTATGGCTGGAAATCCAGCACGACAGCAGCGAGAACCGCATGCATATGGCGGTAGACAGCGACGCCCTGATCGTGCGCGGGCTGGCCGCCATTGTACTGGCCGCCCTGAACCACAAGACCCCGCAGCAGATTGTCGACTACGACATGAACACCTACTTCACCGCGATTGATCTGCTCAAGCATCTGAGCCCCACACGCGGTAACGGCGTCCGCGCCATGGTCAGTCGCATTCAGGAAGAAGCCCGCCGCCGCCTGTAACACGGCGCGGGCTGATCGGTCAGGTCGCGTTTCCGTTACTCGGCGTCCAGCTCCAGCACACCGAGAATGGACCAGGCGAAATCCAGTTTCAGCTTGCCTTCAAACACAGCGTCGTCCAGCGACATGTAGAAATCCGCGGCATAGGGCTTTTCCCGATTCGCACCGCCATCCGCGCTGTAATCCACCTTCGGGTCGTAGAACGCCAGCCCATGGCACGTCATGCAGTTGGTCTGCACGCCATACTCCATCAACTGATCACCGTTGATCGGACGCTTGATCTGGAACACACCCGGATCGAAACCGGCTTCCAGGTGCGGGTTATAGGAGATCACCGGCTCACCTTCATTCTTGCCGCCGATGATCGGCTGTGCCGGTGAGACCATGGCATAACCCACGCTCATCGCATAGTGACGGGCCGCCTCATCCAGCACTGCAGGCCGCAAGCTGGCGATCCTTTCACTGCTGGGCAACTCAGGCTGATCCGCATTGGCCGACCACCAGAAGGTCTGCCAGGCCCAGCGCTTCACCTCACGCGTGCCGACGTGCATGCCGACCAGAATGACGTAATCCCCTTCGCTGACCTTGACGCTCAACTGTGCCGCCAGATATTCCGCATCGGCCGCCGTGACCGGATGATGGATGAAATTGCTCAGGTAGAAGGTGTTGCTGGCGTTACGGCCCGAGCAGCCCTGATCTATCTCGCTGCCACCGCTGCCGCTGCCGTTGACGTCAATGTAGACGCAGGCATTCCAGGTGTCTTCGCCGAAAGTTCTGGCCGGCGAGGGTGTGCCAGGCCAGCCCGGCATAGTGTAAATGCCATCTTGCGTGTTGCTGGCATTGATCACCTTGTACACCGGCTTGATGGTAATGGCGTTACTGGGGAAGTTGGGAATTTCCTCATAGCCTTCCTTGAGAAAAGTCTCCAGCGTGCTTTGCAGGAACAGGCGATTGCGAATCGCATGATTGGCCGCTGGCGGGTTATAGGCCACGGATACCGCAATATGCGTGTCGCCATCCCCCTGTGCTTGCGCCTGGCTCGCCAGATGCGCCTTGTTGCGGAACTGGCGAGCAGGCTCCAGATCCAGATGGCGCTGCGGCGGCGCCGTTTCGTTCTTCATCCGGTACTTCATGTTGGAGGGCGTCGCCCAGGTCTGGAACGCGCGCACCGGCTGACCGTCCACCACACCGGCTTGCTGCGTCAGCCCGGCCCAGATACCCCAGCCATGCCGATACATGGCCTCATCATCACCGCCATAGACCCAGTTGTTGATGGTGCGCTCGGATTGAGGAAACACAAACGAGGCATCGACGCGCGGCAGATCAGGAATGCAGATCAGACTGCCATCGATATTGCCGATATCACCACCCTGAACAATACGACCAAGACAGTTGCTGACACCGTACAGGGATGCCTGGGTCGTGTTGCCCGAAAGCGTCTTGCAGGACGCTGTCAGCACGTCATTACTGAGGGAGGCATTGTTACAGGAAAGCTGCCATGAACCTGGCGGCAACGACAGGCTGGCCTGTTGCGCCAGCGGCTGTTTTTCAGAGACGGTTTGCTTGTCGCTATCGGCGCCGTCCGTGCAGGCTGCCAGCGCCAGAGCAGCGGCAACACACAAGGCAGCGTCGCGGAGACGCGAAAAGGTAACAGGCATTGGAGACCCCCATGTCATGATTATTATCCATTTTTTGAAAGGTATTATTCCGGCTTCACATTTCCGGAATATGCCGACAGTGTCAGAGGATATTTTTTCTTTCAACAAAAAAATAAAAGTGATATCAGCCTGATATCATATTCAGGCCGCCCGCATTGGCGACCAAAGTCCATTTCTAACGGCGGCCATGACGCTCTATAATGGCGTTTTGCCATTACCCGTTTATTGACACCGCAAGGAATCTCTTTCATGCCCGGCCCGCATCGCAACACCTGGCACCCACCTCTGCGTGACCACGCATGAGCGCACTCTGGCTGGTTCTGATCTGCCTGGGCGCCGGCGTTGTCGTCGCACGGCTCAGGCATCCCGAAGGGCTGTCGCTGTCGCTCAACTGGTGGATGCTGTATATCGCCCTGCCCGCACTGGTGCTGGACCAGATCACCCGTCTGGCCTGGTCACCGAGCATGCTGTTCCCGGCAGCCGCCATGTGGGGGGTCTTCCTCGGCGCCTGGGCGCTGATCGCGCTGGTGGGCCGCTGGCGCGGCTGGACGCGCGGCCAGATCGGCGCGCTGGTGCTGACCTGCGGCCTGGGCAACACCGCCTTTGTCGGCTACCCGCTAGTGGAAGCCCTGCGCGGCACAGACAGTCTGGGCACCGCCGTGATCGCCGATCAGCTCGGCTCGTTTCTGGTGTTGTCCTCGCTGGGCGTGATGGTCGCCGCGCTGTATGCGGGCCAGCATATTGCTCCCCGGCAACTGGCCAAACGCGTGCTGCTGTTTCCGGCCTTTATCGCCCTGATGGCGGCTTTTGCACTACGCGGCCTGGGCGGCTTGCCGGCCCCCCTGGCTGAGGTCGCTGCACGCCTGGGCTCCACACTGACGCCTTTGGCGTTATTTTCGGTGGGCATGCAGCTGAAACTGACCATGCCGGGCAATGAGGCCGAGCCCATGGCCTGGGGGCTGGGCTGGAAGCTGCTGTTGGCCCCGTTGCTGATCTGGGGTCTGGCGACAAGTCTGAATGTGACCGGGGATGCGCTGTCCATCGCTGTACTGCAGGGTGCCATGGCCCCCATGATCACCGCGGGCATCCTGGCCCAGCAGCACGGGCTGGCGCCGGGACTGGCCAGCCGCATTGTCGGCATCGGTATTGTGCTGTCACTGATTACCGTGCCGCTGTTCAATCATGTATTGCCCTGAGCACAGCAGCCCCTTGTGACCAAGGGGCTGCTGTCGAGTATCACGGACGCATCAACGTACGTGATGCACGGCTCGTCAGGCGCGTTGCCGCTGGCGTGATCACGCCATCTGCATCCACATCGAACAGCGATACACCACCGGAGAAGCCGCTATCATTGCTGTCGTCGTTCACAAACCATGACACAGCGGCCTGCAGCTGCTCGCCCTGACGGGTCAGCACAACCGAGCGATACTCGATATCACGCCCATCCGGGTCCTGCATATCGAATACATCAAGCTCAGTGATATCGTTACCGTCAAAAGACAGGGTCGTCACACGGTTACGACCTACTACAACCAGCCTGTTCCGTGCATTGTTGATAGCAACATCCCGCGCACCTCGCTGTCCTGCGTCATAACCATCCACCAGCACCGGCGCCAATGGCTCATCCAGATGGAAGATTCGAACGTGGCGGTTTTCTTCCGTCGTCAGCAGCAGGTCCGATGCGCCTTCACCACCGGCAAGCACCTGGGTCCCGTTTCCACCTGCACCATTGAATTCAAAGCTGATAATGTCGTCGCTGACATCAAGAACGTTGCTGCCGTTGTACACCAGCGCCGCCTGCGGATGCATTGCCAGACCATGCAGCCGCACGTCACTCTGGTCCCCCTCGGAAAGGAAAGTCAGCGCACCGGTGAGGGGATTAATGGCAAATATCATGAGCAGATCAAAGTCATCATCCTGCAGGTAAAGGCGGGAGCCGTCCGGGGATATCACACCACTGACAATGGCACAGGCGCCGTGCTGCCCTTCGATCCCTACATCATTCTGCGCACAGCTGATGTCCAGCTGCGACTCGTCAAAGGTGAATACCCGCGAGATATGACGCAGGCGCTTCGGCTGGATTTCAAACAAGTCAACGCGAGCGTTGCCCCAGCAGCCCAGTTCCGCCACACCACAATCGTTGAACGATGTGACATAGACCCACGGCCTGGAGGGATGCGGAATCATTGCAAAGATCGTGTGCTCGGGAAGAAAACCTGACACAGGAAAACCATCATTACCCGGCACCGACGCTGAACGCACCTGGGAAAGCGTGGTATTCTCACCACTCCCCTCGATCGTCAATGCCCGCAAGGTCGCCCCGTCAGCAATGATGAGGTCAGATGACTTCGCCGAAGAAGAGCCGCCGCAGGCGCTCAGGGATAAACTGATGAACACTACAAGAAGGGCAGCCACGTTGGGCCGCTTTACGATAGACATTTCCCCACCCCAGAAAGTTTGATCAGGTTATTTGCATTGACAGGCTGCCAAACCCTGCGGAAGAGCACGGCCCCGCAGCCGTCATCGCCGTCACGGACGTGACAGCGCTATCATTTTCCTCTCCCGGCATGGCCGTCAAGGTGAAAGCGCCCGGCGGTCGTGAAGGCCAGAGGGACATCAGCCCCGCAATCTGGCGAGGGTTTCTGTGAGGTGGGCAAGGGCGCTGCTGATCTGCGCCTCGGAGGTATAGCGCCCCACGGAGAAACGCAGCGAGGCGTGGGCCAGGGCATCGCTGACGCCCATGGCCTTGAGGACATAAGACGGCTCGAGGGAGGCCGAGGTGCAGGCCGATCCGGTCGACACGGCAATCTCGGACAGGGCCGTCAACAGCAACTCGCCATCCAGCCCTTCGAACGCCACGTTGAGGTGACCCGGCAGCCGGGCCTCGGGATGGCCGTTAAGGTGCACGCCGCCCAACGCCTGCAGGCCCTCCCAAAGTCGATCACGCAACGCACGAATACGGATGTTGTCGCTGTCCATCTTCTCGCTGGCAACGGCGCAGGCAGCGCCAAATCCCGCCAACTGATGCGTGGCCAGGGTGCCGGAGCGCATGCCGCGTTCGTGCCCGCCGCCGTGTATCTGGGCTTCCAGCACCACGCCCGGCGCGCGGCGCACATAGAGCGCGCCAACACCTTTGGGGCCATACAGTTTATGAGCGGAGAAGGACATCAGGTCGACGGGCAGCTGCGACAGATCTATCGGCAGTTTGCCCAGGGTCTGGGCGGCATCCACATGCACCAGGATGCCCTCACCCCGCGCCCGCGCCGCACTGGCCTCGCGGCAGATCTGGCCGAGGGCGGCGATATCATGGATCACCCCGGTTTCATTGTTGGCATGCATGAACGACACCAGCGTGGTGTCCTCCCGCAGGGCACCCCGCAATGCAGCAGGTTCCAGCCGTCCATCGGCCGACGGCGTGAGCAAGGTCACCTCGAACCCCTGACGCGCCAGCCAGGCGAGGGTGTCCAGCACCGCCTTGTGCTCGGTGGCCACCGACACGATATGCCGCCCCAGTTTGCTGCGTGCCTGCATCGCACCTTTCAAGGCCAGGTTGTTGGCTTCGGTGGCGCCACTGGTCCAGACGATTTCGCGGGGGTCAGCGTGAATCAGATCAGCCACCTGGCGGCGCGCCCTCTCGACCGCGTCCTCGGCCTGCCAGCCGTACAGATGGGAACGGGACGCTGGATTGGCGAACAGACCATCCTGACCCAGGCAACCGGCCATGACTTCAATCACGGCCGGGTCCACCGGGGTGGTGGCGGCATAATCCAGATAGACAGGTTTCATGCGGGCTTCAGCAATGGCTTGTTCAGTTAATAACGCTAAGCGGCACGCGTTCCTGCTCATGCTGGCGTTGGCGGCGTTTCTGACGCTCCGCCACCTGGCGCACATCGGCGCGGTCCACCAGGTCCCCCAGTGAAATGCCGTTGAGGAAGCTGTGCAGCTGATCGGACAGATCACACCACAGGTAGTGGGTCAGGCAGGTCTCGCCGTCCTGACAATCCCCCAGACCCGCGCAACGGGTGGCGTCCACGGACTCGTCCACCGCGTCGATCACACTGGCCACACTGATGGAGGCGCTTTCGGCGCTCAACTGATAGCCACCACCCGGCCCGCGCACACTGGACACCAGTTTGCGCCGCCGCAGCTTGGCAAACAGCTGCTCCAGATAGGAAATGGAAATGCCCTGGCGCTCTGAAATATCCGCCAGGGAAACCGGCCCGCTACGGGCATGCAGTGCCAGATCCAGCATCGCCGTGACCGCATAACGGCCCTTGGTAGTGAGTCGCATCACCGCACCTCAATCACCTCAAGCCTTGGGAGGTTACTAATCCCGAGTATTTTGGTCAAGTATTACTGTCTGTGCCGTCCCGGCGCGGCGGGTGCGCCATGTCCGGCCCCGCATCCGCACCATCCACCGCGTCGAAATCGGCATCGTTCAGCTCTGGCAGCTTCTCGTCGCAACCCCGGATGCCCTGCTCGCGCAGCGCACTGCACATACGGTCGATCTTGGTATCCACAGCGTGCATGTGATCCAGCAGGCTGCGGATCGCCTGCGCCACCGGGTCGGGCATGTCGTTGGTCACGCCGTAGGCCTCGAAGCCGATCTTGCGCGCCATTTCTTCCCGGTTTTTCTCCTCTTCCGTGTTCGCCTTGGCAATCACCCGGCCCGGAATACCCACGACCGTGGCCCCGGCAGGCACCTCCTTGGTCACCACCGAGTTGGAGCCGATGCGAGCGCCCTTGCCGACACGGATCGGCCCCAGCACCTTGGCGCCAGCACCCACCACCACGCCATCCTCCAGCGTCGGGTGGCGCTTGCCCTTGTTCCAGCTGGTGCCGCCCAGGGTCACACTGTGATAGAGCGTCACGTCATCGCCCACCTCTGCCGTCTCACCAATGACCACGCCCATGCCGTGATCGATGAAGAACCGCCGGCCGATACGCGCCCCCGGATGAATCTCGATACCCGTGGCCCATCGGCTGAAGGTCGATATCAGTCGTGCCAACAGCTTCATGCCGCGACGCCAGCACCAGTGCGCCAGCCGGTGCAGCAGCAGTGCATGCAGGCCGGGATAGGTGAGCAGCACCTCCAGGCTGTTGCGGGCCGCCGGATCACGATCGAACACCGAGCGGATGTCTTCCCGTATGCTGTCGAACATATCAATCTCGCTTCTTTTCCAGGCTCACCAGCACACCACGCAGGGTGCTGATTTCCATCTTGTCCGGCCGCGCACGCAGGAACAGCCGCCGCAATCGCGTCATGACCTGAGCCGGGTTATCAGGGTCCAGGAAGCCGCTTTCAATGATCATGCGCTCCAGGTGCCCGAAAAAATGCTCCAGCTCGGCGCTGTCCGCCGGCGGCGCATCCCAGTCCAGCGGCGGCAGCTCCAGTTGATGGCGACGCGCCCGCCGCACCGGCTGGTCGGTGTCCGGATCCCCCTCCAGGGCCAAGCGCAGTTCATAGCACAACAGCTGCACCGCCGAGGCCACATTCAACACACCATAGTCAGGGTTGGCCGGAATCGCCACATGGTAGTGGCAGCGCTGCAACTCCTCGTTGGTCAGCCCCCGATCTTCGCGACCGAACAGGATCGCCACCTGCTCCACATCGGCCCGCGCCGCCACCAGTTCGGCAAACGGGCGCGGTGACAGGCACGGCCAGGGAATACGCCGCTGCCGGGCGCTGGTGCCCACCACCAGGGTCGCGCCCGCCAACGCCTCGTCCAGGTCCTGGCAGACCTGCGCCCCGGCCAGAATATGGCCGGCGCCACTGGCTCGTGCCGTGGCCTCCACGTGGGGAAACTGCTGCGGCCGAATCAGGCGCAGATCACTGAGCCCCATGGTATGCATCGCCCGGGCCGCCGCCCCGATGTTGCCGGGGTGGGTCGTCTCCACCATGACGATACGAATCTTGTCGAGCAGCGAGTCGGGCATGATCGTGTGGGTCCATCAGTCAGTTCAGGTCAGAAGGCCGCATAGTCTAGTCGTTGCGCGTGCCACTGCCCATGGCCGGGTGCCTTCTGTTACACTGCGCACCTCCCACGTTCTTTAAAAGATGCACAACGCCTATGCTCGCCCCGCACGTGAATATTGCCCTGCGCGCCGCCCGCCAGGCCGGCCAGTTGATCCGCCGCGCTGCTGAAGATGTCCAGCACCTGAAGGTGGAGAAAAAAGGCCTCAATGACTATGTCAGCGAGGTGGACCGCGCCGCCGAAGCGCGCATCATCGACGTGTTGCAGAAGGCCTACCCCCGCTACGGCATCCTGGCCGAAGAAAGCGGTGAGATCGCCGGCCAAGGCGAAGACGCCCGCTGGCAGTGGATCATCGACCCGCTGGACGGCACCACCAACTTCCTGCACGGTTTCCCGCAGTTCGCGGTGTCCATTGCCCTCGCCTGCGACGGCAAGATCGAGCATGGCGTGATCTATGACCCCCTGCGCGAAGAAGAATTTACCGCCAGCCGCGGCCGCGGCGCGGCCGTAAACGGTCGCCGCCTGCGTGTCGCCCCACGCGCCACCCTGGACGGCGCCCTGATCGGCACCGGCTTCCCGTTCCGCAAGGACCAGGCCCAGCACGTCGAGGCCTATATGAAGATGCTCCAGGACATCATGAGTCATACCGCCGGCCTGCGCCGCGCCGGCTCCGCCGCACTGGATCTGGCCTGGGTCGCCGCCGGGCGCATGGACGGCTTCTGGGAAATCGGTTTGCAGGAGTGGGACATGGCCGCTGGCAGCCTCCTGATTACCGAGGCGGGCGGCCTGGTGGGTGATCTCACCGGCGGCCACAAGCACCTGAAAAGCGGCCATATCGTCGGTGGCAATCCCAAGATATTCAAGGCGCTGCTACAGAAGCTCCAGCCCCACCTGACCGACGCCCTGCGCCGCTGAGCCGCGATGGCCACGGCCTGCCCGCTCTGTCAGCATCCGGCCCCGGCGCATTTCGCCAGGGCCGAACTGATGGGGCGCCAGGTCGACTACCTGCGCTGCCCCGGCTGCCGCCTCACCTTCCTCACCCCTGACGCCCTGCCCGACCTCGCCACCGAGCGCGAGCAATACGACCTGCACCGCAACGATCCCGCCGACAGCGGCTACCGGACTTTCCTGGATCGCCTGGCGGGCCCCATGCAGGCGGAATTACCCGCCGGTGCCGAGGGCCTGGATTTCGGCAGCGGGCCCGGCCCTACCCTGTCACTGATGCTGACAGAGCGCGGCTTTCCCTGTGCCCACTACGACCCCCTGTATGCCCCCGACCCGGCGCGACTGACGCGCCAGTACGACTTCATTACCTGCACGGAAGTCGTCGAGCATTTCCACACCCCGGGGGACAGCTTCGCCCTGCTGGATCGCCTGCTGCGCCCCGGCGGCGTGCTGGGCATCATGACCAGCTGGCTGATGAACGACGCCACCTTCGCGCACTGGCATTACCGCCGCGACCCGACCCACGTCTGCTTCTACAAACCGGCGACCTTCCAGTGGTGGGCCCAGACACATGGCTATGACGTAATGCTCCCCGCGACCAATATCGTGCTGCTCCGGAAGCTGGCAGGGAGCCTTTAACCGGGCTGCACGTGACGGCCCTCGGAGGGCACGATCACCAAACCCGTAACGAAAAAACCACCCTTTCGGGTGGTTTTCTCAAGAACAGCCAGCTCGCAACGGCCATTATTCCATATTGCGGCTGTAGAAAATCTCCAGCATTTCCTTGCGCAACCGCGCCTTGATATCTTCCAGCTCATCAGCATTGAACTCATCCGAGCCTGCACCAAACAGATAGTTCTCGATATCAAAGTCCTTCAGCAGCATCTTCGTATGGAAGATATTCTCCTGATACACGTTCACATCAATCATCTGGTACGCATTCTGCGTATCTTCCGTCAGGAAGTTCTGGATCGAATTGATATCGTGATCGATATAGTGCTTGGTGCCATCCACATCACGGGTCATGCCCCGCACCCGGTAATCGATCGTGACGATATCCGAGTCGAAGCTGTGAATCAGATAGTTCAGCGCCCGCAGCGGTGAAATCACACCACAGGTCGAGACGTCCACATCCACACGGAAAGTGGAAATACCATTATCCGGATGCGACTCCGGATAGGTATGCACCGTCACATGACTCTTGTCCAGGTGCGCCACGATGGTATCCGGCAACGGACCCGGTGCCTCTTCATCGAAGTCGGGATCCGTCGGTGGGCTTTCATGCTCGGCGATCAGCATGGTCACACTGGCGCCCTGCGGCTCATAGTCTTCGCGAGCAACATTCAGGACGTTGGCACCAACGATCTTGGTGACGTTGGTGAGGATTTCGGTCAGACGCTCGGCGTTGTAGAGCTCATCGATATACTCGATGTACTCCTTGCGGTGCTGCTCGGTCTTCGCATAGCTGATATCGAAGATATTGAAGCTCAGCGACTTGGTCAGATTATTGAAGCCGTGCAGCCGGATTTTCGGGTTGGGATCTTTCACCTCGGTCTACCTTTCCTCTGCGTGACGCAGTCTGTCATTACCGGAAACCGGCGCTGCCGGCAGGTCTGGAGAACACCATACCCCGCTGCGCCAGTCTGTTAAACCCCGCCAGTGGTACCACCGGGGCCATTACACCTGCATGTCAATCTCGTAACTGTGGCTGATGTCCACCCCGCCGCGCGCCAGCATGATGGACGCGGAGCAGTATTTCTCCGCCGACAGTTCGACCGCCCGACGCACCTGATTCTCCTTCAGGTTATTGCCGCTGACCACGAAATGCAGGTGGATGCGGGTGAAAACAGCAGGGACTTCGTCTTCTGCCCTTTCTGCCTCCATCTCGCAACGGCAGTCGGTGACGTCCTGGCGAGCCTTGCGCAGGATATGCACCACATCGAACGACGAGCAGCCGCCCAGACCCAGCAACAGGGTTTCCATGGGCCGCGGACCGCGGTTTTCACCGCCATGGTCCTCAGGGCCGTCCATCAGCACGCGATGTCCGGTGCCGGATTCACCCTCGAAGCAGGCCGCGCCCTGCCAGCGTATCACTGCCTTCATTACCGTCTTCCGTTGCCCGTTGCATGACCCGTGGCCGCTCACCCGCCCGATGACCGCAGCATCGACAGGGGGCGCGCAGATTATCATACCGTCGGCCCGGACACAGTATGCCGGGGGGCTGTCAGCGAGTTTTTTTACGCCAGAGCACGGTCTGTCAGCCCGGGGCACGCCTGTCGGAAATTGACACGTCGCCCGCAAGCGCCCATGCTCCCCGGCAACGTGAAGGATGCCGCAACGGCCGGCCCCGGGGATGAGAGGCATGGCAGAATGCCATCAGGCAGGAAAGTCAGCCCTCACTGCCAAGCAGTGCGCATACGCTGTAATGTCGCCTTGGCAGCGCCGCCAAAAAAGGGCAATATCAGACCGTTTTGTCACCTTTTTTACCTATACACAACGATGAACAGCAGGCCATGACGGATTCCAGCAACAAGATTATTCCCAACCTGGACAATTTCCTGGCCCATTGTCACCGCCGCAAGTACCCGGCCAAGAGCACCATCATCTACGCTGGCGACGAGTCCGATGCCCTTTATTACATTCTGAAGGGTTCGGTCACGGTGATGATCGAGGACGACGACGGCCGCGAAATGATCATGGCCTACCTCAATGAGGGGGATTTCTTCGGCGAAATGGGCCTGTTCGAACAGGAGCCCAGCCGCTCCGCCTGGGTCAAGGCGAAAACCGAGTGCGAAGTGGCCGAGATCAGCTATGCCAAGTTCAGGCAGCTGGCGCGCGAGGACGCAGACATCCTGTTTACCGTGTCCGCCCAGATCGCCGGGCGTTTGCGCGCCACCACCCGCAAGGTGGGCGATCTGGCGTTCCTGGACGTTACCGGACGTGTGGCGGGCACCCTGCTCGATCTGTGCAAACAGCCGGACGCCATGACCCACCCGGACGGCATGCAGATCAAGGTCACCCGCCAGGAAATCGGCCGCATCGTCGGCTGCTCCCGCGAGATGGTCGGCCGGGTACTGAAAAACCTTGAAGATCAAGGACTTGTGTCAGTAAAGGGCAAGACCATGGTGGTCTACGGCACCCGCTAGGACACCCGCCGGCCAGCCCGGCTGCGCTCAGGACCGGCGCACGAAATCGCGCCACACCCCCTGGGGGTGCCAGATGCGGTGCAGATCTCGTTGCGCCCGTGCCGGCACCTCCCCCAGCACCTCACAGCGATAGCGGTAGATGAAGGCGGAAACACGCATATTGGCGGCGCAATGCACCAGCGTTTTTTCGCCCTCACGCGCGGCCATGGCCTCGCAGAAGCGCTGAAAGTCCGCTTCGGTGGGCGCCTTGAAGTCCACCGGAATATGCGTGTACTCCATGCCCAGCGTCGCCACCGTGCCCGCCTCATCCGCCAGCGCGTTATCTGCCGTCACCGGCGCCAGATTGATGACACGGCGTACGCCGCTGTCGCGCAGACGCGCCAGTTGCGCTTCCGTGGGTTGCCCGCTGGTCAGCAGGTCCGGCCCGAGCGGCAGATAATTGTAGATACCTTCCACGCTGTCGCGCCGCAGCGGGCGCAACAGTCGATGGCGCAACCATTGGCCGACACTGCGACCCAGTAACATAATCTGGTGAACCGGCTGCATGCAGGAGACTCTCCTCAGGCATTGGAACGGGCAGCCTCCAGTGTATCACCCGGATCCAGAAAACCACCCGACTGGCGTGCCCACAGGCGCGCATAGATGCCCTCCTGTGCCAGCAGCTCGTCATGGGTGCCCTGTTCGACGATCTGCCCCTCATCCATGACCACCAGACGATCCATGGCTGCGATGGTGGACAGGCGGTGGGCGATGGCGATCACCGTCTTGCCCGCCATCAGCCGGTACAGGTTTTCCTGAATGGCGGCTTCGACCTCGGAATCCAGCGCCGAGGTGGCCTCATCCAGAATCAGGATGGGCGCGTCCTTGAGCATGACCCGGGCAATGGCAATGCGCTGGCGCTGACCGCCGGAGAGTTTGACCCCGCGCTCACCGACGTGGGCATCAAGGCCGGTGCGACCGCGGGCGTCCTGCAAGCCGTCGATGAAGGTCAGCGCCTCCGCCCGACCCGCCGCACGCTGCAGTGCCGCTTCGCTGGCAGCGGGCCGCCCATAGAGAATGTTGTCGCGCACGCTGCGATGCAGCAGTGAGGTGTCCTGGGTCACCATGCCGATATTCGCACGCAGCGATTCCTGGGTGACCCGGGCGATATCCTGACCGTCTATGAGAATGCGGCCACCTTCCAGATCGTGGAAACGCAGCAGCAGATGCGTCAGGGTGGATTTGCCCGCACCGGAGCGGCCGACCAGGCCGACTTTTTCACCCGGCTGGATCGACAGCGACAGGTCCTCGATGACACCACTGCCCTTGCCGTAATGAAACCGCACCCGCTCGAACTCGATACGCCCCCGAGAGACGTTCAGGGGGCGCGCGTCCGGCGCATCGGTGACCACCTGTGGCTGCGAGATCGCCGCCATGCCGTCCTGCACGGTACCGATATTCTCGAACAGTGCGGCCACTTCCCACATGATCCATTGCGACATGCCCGACAGGCGCAGCACCAGTGCCAGCGCCATGGCGACAGCCCCCACCGAGATCAGCGCATTCACCCAGAGCGAGAGCGCCAGTGCCGCCGTGGCAAACAGCAAGCCTGCATTGAGCAGGTAGAGGGTGGCGTTCAGGCCGGTGACCAGACGCATCTGCCGGTGCACCGAGGTCATGAAGCCCTGCATGGCATCGCGGGCATAATCGGACTCGCGGCGGGCATGGGAAAACAGCTTTACCGTCTGGATATTGGTATAGCTGTCCACAATGCGGCCGGTCATCATCGAGCGCGCATCGGCCTGTTCGCGAGACACCCGCGCCATGCGTGGCACAAAGTAGCGCAACATCAACAGATAACAGACCAGCCACGCGAGCAACGGCAAGGCCAGACGAATATCGGCCAGCCCGACGATCAGCACGGTGCCGATGAAATACACCACCACATAGTTGAGCACATCGAGCAGCTTGATCACGCATTCGCGCACGGCCAGCGCCGTCTGCATGACCTTGGTGGCAATACGACCGGCAAACTCGTCCTGGTAATAGGCCAGGGACTGGCGCAGCAAATAGCGATGCGCCAGCCAGCGGATGCGCATGGGAAAATTGCCCATCAATACCTGGTGATTGATGGTGGAATGCAGAATCACCATCAGCGGCAACAACACCACGGCCACCAGCGCCATACCCGTGAGCAGGCCACCCTGGTCAGCAAGGAAGGTACTGCGATCCTGCTCCGACAGCCAGTCGACGATGCTGCCGAGAAAGCTGAACAACCAGACCTCGATCAGCGCAATGGCGGCCATCAGCGAGGTGGTCAGCAGCAGCCACGGCCAGGCACCACGGGTGTAATGCAGACAGAAGGCCACCAGCGAATCCGGTGGTTGATCCGGCTCCGCAGGCGGAAAGGGATCAAGACGTCTTTCGAACCAGCGCAACATAAACAGTCTCAGGGTTTGAGGCGATACCCGGTACGGAACATCCAGGCAATGATGCCCAGACAGGCCAACAGGAACAGCAGCGTCATGCCCACACTCACGGCGATATGCACATCTGCGGTGCCGTAGAAACTCCAGCGAAAGCCGCTGATCAGGTACACCACCGGATTGAACAGGGTGATGGTCTGCCAGACCGGCGGCAACATGGTGATGGAGTAGAAGCTGCCTCCGAGGAAGGTCAGCGGCGTAACGATCATCATCGGAATGATCTGCAGCTTCTCGAAGCCATCCGCCCAGATACCGATGATGAAGCCGAACAGGCTGAACGTCACCGCCGTGAGCACCAGAAAGCCAATCATCCAGACCGGGTGCATGACCTGATAATCCACGAACAGTCGCGCGGTCGCCAGGATCAGCAACCCGAGGATCACCGACTTGGTCGCTGCCGCGCCGACATAGCCGATCACGATCTCCAGCGGCGACACCGGCGCCGACAGCAGTTCATAAATGGTTCCGGTGAAGCGCGGCATATAGATGCCGAACGAGGCATTGGAAATACTTTCGTTAAGCAGCATCAGCATGATCAGGCCAGGAATGATGAAAGCACCATAACTGACTCCGTCGATCTCCATCATGCGCGACCCGATGGCCGCCCCGAAGACAACAAAGTAAAGCGAGGTGGATATCACCGGCGAGGCAATGCTCTGCATCAGCGTGCGCCACATGCGCGCCATTTCAAAACGGTATATGGAACGGATTGCGTAGGTGTTCATGTCCTGGCCTCCACCAGCCCGACGAAGATATCCTCCAGTGAACTCTGGCTGGAGTGCAGATCCCGGTACTCGATCCCCTCCTTTTCCAGGGCGCGCAACAAGGGCACCACGCCGCCGCGCTCATCCTGCGCATCGAAGGTGTAGGACAAGGTATGCCCGTCATCCACCAGAGTCAGCGGCAGATCTGACAGACCCGGCGGCAGTATCGAAAGCGGTTGGGTCAGGTGCACCGACAGCTGCCGGGAACCCAGCTTGCGCATCAGCGATGCGGTGTCTTCCACCAGAATGATCTCACCGTGATTGATCACACCGACGCGGTCGGCCATCTCCTCGGCTTCCTCGATATAGTGGGTCGTCAGGATGATCGTGACGCCCTCATCGCGCAGCCGTCGCACCATGGCCCACATGTCACGCCGCAGCGACACATCGACACCGGCGGTCGGCTCATCCAGGAACAGGACACGCGGCTCATGGGCCAGTGCCTTGGCAATCAGCACCCGACGCTTCATGCCGCCGGAGAGCGCCATGATCTTGTCATGGCGCTTGTCCCACAGCGACAGGTCGCGAAGGATGCGTTCCAGCAGTGCATCGTTGGGCGGCTTGCCGAACAGGCCGCGACTCAGGGATACCGTTGCCCAGACCGTCTCGAACATGTCATTGGTCAGCTCCTGCGGCACCAGCCCGATCAGGCTCCGGGCGGCACGGTAGTCCTCCACGATGTCGTGCCCGGCGACCCTCACGTTACCCGACGAGGCACGCACCAGCGCGCAGACAATGCTGATCAGGGTCGTCTTGCCTGCGCCGTTGGGTCCGAGCAACGCGAAGATCTCCCCCTCCCGGATCGTCAGATCGACGCCCTTGAGTGCCCGAAACCCGGACGCATACGTCTTGGTCAGGCCACTTATCTCGATAATGGCAGTCACATTCCCTCCAGAGGCGATACGGTGCGCTAGTGTGGAACATTCTGCTGACACACGGTGTCAGCAGAATGCTGCTTGCGGTAACGATTCTGATCGCGCCGCGCGAGTGCAATTCGACACGCCCACTCAGGCGACCCGCGCGTAATCGTCGTCATTTCGCGCGTCTTTCAGGGCCTTGCTCCACCACAGCAGCTGATCCAGCATGCGATGGAAGGCACGGGCGCTGCGCGCAGGCGCATACAGGGCACCCCCGTCCGCAAACTGCTCCCAGACGTTTACGAAGGCTACTGCGTCGCGCACGGTCATGGCATGCAGCTCGGCAAACACCTGACGCAGCTGCTCCACGGCCCGCAAGCCGCCGGACTGGCCGCCGTAGGACACGAAGCCCACCGGCTTGGCCTGCCAGGCATCGTAGACCGAATCAATCAGGAACTTCAGTGCTGCCGGAAAGCTGTGATTGTACTCCGGCGTCAACACCAGAAAAGCATCGGCCGCTGCAAGACGTGCCTGTACACGCTGCAAGGCCGGGCTGTCCTGCGCTTCATGATGCGCCGGTAATGCTTCAGACAGAGGATCAATGACATCAATCTCAAGCCCTGCGTGCTCACCTAACTGGCCCCGCACCCAGGCGCCGACCCGATCCGCCAGACGCCCCTCGCGAGTGCTGCCATAGATCACTGCTATACGATGTGCCTGTTTCATGTGCATGTCTCCTGTTTGCTGTCCTGTTTGTCCGCTTGCGGCGGGGTTGCCCTGACATGAAAGGCAGTGTAAAACCTCAACATTACTTAAGGTAAAGCGCACAACAGAGAGGAAAATGCTATGGCATCGATAGACAGGAAAGCCGCCTTCGAACGCGCCTTGTCGGTGGGCGAAGTAGCCCAACGCAGCGGCGTAGCGGTTTCCGCCATTCATTTCTACGAGAAAAAAGGCCTTATTCGCAGTTCGCGCAGCAATGGCAACCAGCGCCGCTACAGCCGTGATGTGCTGCGGCGCGTCGCCATCATCAAGGTCGCCCAGCGCACCGGCATACCCCTGGCCGAAATCGGCAAGGCACTGGCGACCTTGCCGGAGGGGCGCACCCCCAATACCCGCGACTGGGAACGCCTGTCGCGCAAATGGCACCAGTCACTGGATGACCGCATCCTGCGTCTGCAGCGGCTTCGCGATTACCTGAGCGACTGCATCGGTTGCGGCTGCCTGTCGGTGGAAAGCTGCCCGCTACGCAACCCCTGGGATGAACTGGCCAGCGAGGGTTCCGGCGCCTGGGTACTTGAGCATGCATCCGAACGCGATCTGGAAGAGAACTGACTCGACGCTTTACATATTTTTGCGCTGGTCGGATTGCGCATCGTCAGGCGCAGGCGGAAGATCGAAAGACCATCGATAGAGGATAACGATCATGCGTATCCGCGCCCTGCACACCCTTATCGCTGCACTGCTCTGCGCTGCGGCCAGCCCTGCCCTGTCTGGCGGACTTCCGGCCGACGATATTCGCGACGCCCTGAGTCACGCCGATGACTACGGTTTTATCCGGTACATCGAAATCGACGCGGATCATGATGAGCGCAACATCGAGATCGAAGGTTGGCTTGATGAAACCTGGCGTGCCGAGATCAAGCTGTCCACCAGCGGTGACCGCCGCCGGGAAGAGCGCAGTCGCCACGAAGGCGGGAGCTGGGGGATGACCCTGGATCAGGTGCATGCGGCCATCGACACCGCCGAAGCACAGGGCATGGTCACCTTCGAAGACATCAAGGTTGATCGCCGCGGACGCATTGAGGTGGAAGGCGAAGACCGTGAGGGCCGCGACCTGGGGCTTTACATCGCGGACGACACCGGCGAGGTCACCCGCGTGGAGCGCGATTAAGACAGGCACTCAACGGACTTTTACGCTTTTTTCATGGACCCGCTGCCTGCAACGCGCAATGGTGAAAGCGACGCCAAACAAGGAGGAACACATCATGTTGAGTTGGGCACTGCTTTTTTTCATTGTTGCCATTATTGCGGGTGTCGCCGGCTTCACCGGCATCGCTGGCGCAGCCACCGGTATCGCTCAGATTCTTTTCTTTATCTTTCTGATACTGCTGGTGATCTCACTGATCACCGGACGACGCGCCCCCTGACGCCGCCCCGGCACTTGTCACACCATCCGCAACAGGCTGGACGCGGAACAGGCTGGCCAGCGCATCCCCCGGAGACGGGGCACGCATGAAGGTCTCGCCCACCAGGAACGCATGCACGCCATTCGCGCGCATGCGTTCCACGTCTTGCACCGCCACAATGCCACTCTCTGTCACCAGCAGCCGGTCATCCGGCACCGCATCACGCAGGGCTATCGTGGTCTCCAGTGACACCTCGAAACTGTGCAAGTCGCGATTGTTGATACCTACCAGAGCAACGTCCAGCGCCAGCGCACGCTCCAGCTCTTCGCGGGTATGCACTTCCAGCAATACATCCAGCCCTGCTTCGACGGCCGTGTCGTTCAAAGAGGCCATCAATGCATCATCCAGTGCCGCCGCGATCAGCAGAATACAATCCGCGCCCAGCGCCCGCGCTTCCCATATCTGGTAAGGATCAATCGTGAAGTCCTTGCGCAGGACCGGCAGGCTGCAGGCCGCACGGGCCTGTTGCAGATACAGGTCAGCCCCCTGAAAGAAATCGCGATCCGTCAACACCGACAGGCAGGCTGCGCCACCCGACGCATAGCTGCGCGCAATGGCTTGCGGATCAAAGTCTTCGCGGATCACGCCTTTGGAGGGTGACGCCTTCTTGATCTCCGCAATCACGGCGTCCTGACCGGCATCGATACGCCGCTGCAACGCGGCACGAAAGCCACGCACCGGCGACGCCTCTTGCGCCCGGGCACGAACCTCGGCAAGCGGTCTCTGCGCACGCAGTGCTGCCACTTCTTCCTGCTTGCGGTCCAGGATGCGATCCAGCACCGTACCGGTTTTCTGGATACTCATGCCTCGGCACCCTTGAGCATTTCGGTGAACCGGGCCAGCTCGCGCAGGCGCTCCGCCGCTTCGCCGTTGTGTATCAGATCGTCCGCCATGCGCACACCGTCCTTCAACGAGCTGGTGACACCCGCCACATAAATGGCGGCACCGGCATTCAACGCAATCATATCGGCCGCCTTGCCAGCATGCTCGCCCTGGCGTTTGCCGAACGCGTCACGAATCAAGGCCAACGACGCCGCCGGATCGGTGACATCCAGCCCCACCAGGGAGGCCGAACTGATGCCCACTGCTTCCGGCGTAATCACGTACTCACGCACCTCACCATCCCGGAATTCGGCCACATGGGTCTTGCTTGCCAGGCTGATTTCATCCAGGCCGTCGAGGCCATGCACCACCATGACATGCTCGGCACCCAGACGACCGAGCACTTCAGCCATCGGCCGGCACAGCTTGTCGGAGAACACCCCCACTACCTGGCGACGCACACCGGCCGGGTTGGTCATGGGGCCCAGAATATTGAACAGGGTGCGCAGACCCAACTCACGACGCGGACCGATCGCATGCTTCATGGCACCGTGATGCGCCGGTGCAAACATGAAGCCGACACGCACCTCACGGATACACCGCGCCACCTCTTCCGGGCTCAGATCCAGGCGCACGCCCGCTGCCTCCAGCAAGTCCGCCGCGCCGCTCTTCGAGCTGACGGAACGATTGCCGTGTTTTGCCACGTGGCACCCTGCCGCGGCGGCCACGAACGATGAGGCCGACGACACATTGAACAGGTTGGCACCGTCGCCGCCGGTCCCGACGATGTCCACCACATAGCGCAGATCACCGATATCCACCGGCGTCGCCAGTTCACGCATGACCTGCGCTGCCGCCGTGATCTCGTCCAGAGATTCACTTTTCATGCGCAGAGCCACGAGGAAAGCGCCGATCTGTGCATCGGTGGCCCCCCCCGTCATGATCTGGTTCATCACCGCCCGCATGGCCTCGAAGTCCAGATCAATGTGTTCCACCACTTGGGCCAGGGCCTCACGAATATCCATCTCAGCGCTCCAGAAAGTTCTTCAGCAGGGCATGCCCGTGCTCGGTCAGAATCGACTCCGGGTGATACTGCACCCCTTCAATGTCCAGCTCACGATGGCGCATGCCCATGATCTCGTCCATGCGGCCATCGTCATGCCGGGTCCAGGCCGTGATCTCCAGACACTCCGGCAGGCTCTCGCGGCGCACCACCAGCGAGTGATAACGCGTGGCCGTGTAGGGCGAAGGCAGGTTGCGAAACACGCCTTGCCCGGTGTGGTAGATCGGCGAGGTCTTGCCGTGCATCACCTCGCGGGCACGCACCACTTCACCGCCGAACACCTGGCCGATGCTCTGATGCCCCAGGCACACACCCAGAATCGGCAGCTTGCCCGCAAAATGCCGGATGGCCTCCATGGAGATCCCCGCCTCGTTCGGCGTGCAGGGCCCGGGCGAGATCATCAGCCGATCAGGCGCCAGCGCTTCCATCTGTGCCAGGCTGATCTGGTCATTGCGATGTACCAGCACTTCAGCACCCAGTTCCTGCAGGTACTGCACCAGATTCCAGGTAAAACTGTCGTAGTTATCAATCATCAGCACACGAGTCATTCTGCGTCCTCCTGTGCCGAATGCAGGGACAAACCGCCCAGGGCCATATTCACGGCGGTAAATACCGCCCTGCCCTTGTTCATGGTTTCCTCCCATTCGAGACGTGGCACCGAGTCTGCCACCACGCCCGCGCCTGCCTGAATATAAAGACGGCCGTCGCGAATCACCGCCGTGCGGATCGCAATGGCCGTATCCATCTCGCCGTTGAAACCGATGTAGCCTACAGCGCCGCCGTAGACGCCACGCTTCACCGGCTCCAGTTCATCAATGATTTCCATCGCCCGGATTTTCGGCGCGCCACTCAGCGTGCCCGCCGGGAAGGTGGCGCGCAGCACGTCCAGAGGCCCGCAGCCTTCGCGCAGACTGCCGTCCACGTTGGAGACGATGTGCATGACATGCGAGTAGCGCTCCACCACCATTTTTTCCGTCAACCGCACGCTGCCCGCCTCGGCAATCCGGCCCACATCGTTACGGCCCAGGTCGATCAGCATCAGGTGCTCGGCCAGCTCCTTCGGGTCGGCCAGCAGATCGGCTTCCAGCGCCTGATCCTCGGCCTCGGTGGCACCTCGACGGCGGGTGCCGGCAATTGGCCGCACCGTGACCACCCCCTGCTCCACCCGGGTGAGGATCTCCGGCGAGCTGCCGGCGATATGGAAATCCTCGAGATCCAGATAGAACATGTAGGGCGACGGGTTCAGGTAACGCAGCGCCCGGTACAGATCCAGCGGCGGCGCCGCAAACGGCACCGACATGCGCTGCGACGGCACCACCTGCATGACATCGCCGGCCAGGATATATTCACGGATACGTTCGACACCTGCTTCGAAATCTGCCTGCGGATACTCGGAAACGAAGTCGCTTTCGTCCAGCGCCGCACCATGCGGGCGATCCTCCGGTTCCGGCAAGGGCGCCCGCAACTGCAACTGCAAGGCATCCAGGCGCGCGCGGGCGCGGGCCAGCGCATCAGCGTCGGCCGGGTCCGCCAGCACCACCAGAAAAAGGCTGCCGCGCAAATTATCGAAGACCACGACTTCCTCGGTGCGCATCAGCAGGATATCCGGCACCCCGAGCGTGTCCTCGCCCCGGGCCGGGCCCAGGCGCGGCTCAAAGTACCGCACGCTGTCATAGCCGAAATAGCCCACCAGGCCACCATTGAAACGCGGCAGGCCAGGCACTTCCGGTGCACGATACTGCTGCCGGTAGGCATCGATCCAGGCAATCGGGTCGGCCACCTGCTCGCTGCGTGTCGGCTCCCCCGGGGCGCTGATCAGCACGGTGTCACCGTGGATACGCAGCACCTCGCGCGCGGGCAGGCCGATAATCGAGTAGCGGCCCCAGCGCTCGCCCCCCTGCACCGACTCGAACAGGCAGCTATAAGGCGCCGCGGCCAGCTTGCGGTAGGCAGAAAGGGGGGTATCCAGGTCCGCCAGCACTTCGCGTACAACAGGAATGCGGGTATAGCCGGCGCGGGCATAGGTATCAAACTGTTCCGGTGACATGCACTGTCCTTGGTCTTGCTTCAATCAGGTGATGCCGAGGGTGCTGACAAGACCCGGCTTCGGCGTTGCCGGATCAGCGTGGCCGACCCGTCAGCAGACCGGTCAGGCGCACACGAGCATCACCATCGCCAACAGGCGGGCGCGAACAGGCAGGCAGAAACGAAGGTGTCAGTTGTCCGGCGCACCGGATTGATCCTTTTATCGTGTCGAGTCAGCGCTGGCCAGGCCAGCGCGCGAACCCCGATTGTAGCGGGCAACGGGCCGCGCTGCGAGTACCCGGCACATCAACCGGCACATCCATCAATCCCGCAGCGACAACTGGGCCGGATGGATGCCCAGCGCCCGCGCCAGCTTGTTCAGGCTGGTGCGTCGCGGCCGCGCATCCGGATGTTCCCACTGCGCCACCTGCGCCTGGGACACACCGAGCCGTTCCGCCACGGCGGCCTGGGTCAGGCCCAGATACTCGCGCCAACCACGAGGCAGGGGCACGCCATCACGCAGGTAGCGACTGGCCACCTCATGGGGCAGGGTCAGGGCATCCAGTTGGCCCGCGCGCTCCACCAGGCTCAGGAACTGTCCGAGAGGCAGCACGGCCAGATGGCGCCCCTGCTCTTCGCGCACCTCGTACTCGATATCCGTCTCAACGGCGCTGATATGTGCGTTCATCACGCTTTTTCACCTCTTCCACACGGATGACCTGTATGGCTGTGGCCACCTCAAACAATACGCGGTACCGACCCACTCGAAGCCGATAACGATCCGGTTGGCCGCGAATCGGTCTGATGTCCGCCACCGGCAGCGGCCAGCCCGCCAACCGGTCCACGGCCTCGACCATGCGAGCGCGCTCCCGGGCAGGCAGATGGGCGGCCTGTTTGACCGCCCTCAACAACCAGTCGACACGGTATTTCATAAGTTTTAATAAGTCAATGATGTCACCCACAGCATGCCACCGACAGCCCCGAAGGACTGTCGGTGATCACGGTCATGGTGTGTCAGTGAATGACGACAGACGCCGTCAGGCCGCGCGGGTGGCCTCGGGCGCCCGGAAGGTCAGCAGGCACAGGGCCGGCACCACCAGCAGCGTCAGCATGGTGGAGGCCAGCAGGCCGGAGATAATCGCCCAGGCCATCGGTGGCCACAGCGTGGACTGGGTAAAGGCCAGCGGCAACAGGCCCGCCACGGTGGTCGCCGTGGTCAGCAGGATCGGCCGCGTGCGCCGGGCTACGGCCTGGAACACGGCGTCGCGCACGGCAAACCCTTCCGCCAGCCGCTGGTCAATCACATCGATCAGCACAATGGCGTTGTTGACCACGATGCCGACCAGCGCCACCACCCCGAGCATCGACATGAAGCCGAAGGGCGCACCGGAAATCACCAGACCCGGGATAATGCCCACCGCGGCCATAGGGACCGTCAACAGCACAATGGCAACGCGGCGGAACGAGTTGAACTGCCACACCAGGAAAAACAGCAGCAACAGAACGCCGATGGGGGCTGACGTCGCCAGTGCCTGGTTGGCGTCGCCACTGCCCTCGCTGTCACCGCCGTACTCGATGCGCGTGCCCCGGGGTAACGGCTGCTCGGCCAGGCGCTGTTCCAGTGCCGCCAGCACCTGGCTGAAGCTGTAGCCGTCTTCCAGATTCGCATTGATGCGGAAAACACGTTCGCCATTGCGGCGCTTGATGCCCGCCGGTTCCCAGTCGGCATACACACGCGCCACCTGCATCACCGGTACCGGCTCGCCGTTCTCCGGATAGACGTTCACCGACAGCAGACGCGTCAGCGGCAGCGCCGTACCCTCGACCGAACGCACCACCAGGGGCATGGCATCACGCTCCTGGCGATACTGTTCGGCCGTCAGACCATAGCTCTGGCCAAACAGGGTGCGGGCCACATCCGCGCGATTCAGCCCGGAACGCTGGGCCACCGCATCATCCACATCGACACGCACAGCCGGTGTGCCGAAATCCAGATCATGGCGCACGTCCACAGAGCCACGCACCGCCCGCAGGTGGGCATAGATCTGCTCCGCCGCCACCATGCGCTGGGTGTCATTCGGATGGAACACGCGCACTTCAACAGGCGAGTCGCGCGGGGGCCCCTGACCCAGTTGGAACGCACTCAACTCGACCTCCGGCAGGGTGTCCCGCACGAAGGCGCGCATGTCCTGCATCAGTTGCCGGGTCGCGTCCAGGTCACTGGCCGTAACGACCAGCCGGGCACGGTTCGGCGCCTCCGGGAAACGCACCAGATTGTAGTAGAACGTCGGCCCGGTGGTGCCGACAAAACGATGCACGCTGTGCGCCGTCTCGTGACGCCGCACCTCACGTTCGATCCGCTCGGCCACCATGGCGGTATAGGACTGGTCGGTGCCCTCGGGCAAATGCAGATCAAGAATGACTTTCGGGCGATCCGCATTGGGGAAGAACTGCAATGCCATCAAGGGCGTAATCAGAAAACTGAACACCACCATCAGCGCGCCCACCCCCAGCACCAGCTTCGGACGCCCGGTGCTCAGGGTGGCAAGCCGCTCACCCAGCTTGAGCACCCAGCCACTGCGCGGGGCGGTTTCGCGGCTGAGAAAACGCGCCGCGATCATCGGCGCCACGGTCACCGCCAGCAGATAGCTGACCGACAGGGTGAGCATGATCATGATCGGGATGGCCCGGGTAAAATCTGCCGTCCCACCGCGCGACAGCAACAGGGGCGTAAAGGCCGCCAGCGTCGTTGCCGTCGAAGCGCCCAGCGGGGCCGCCAGTTCGCGCACCGCGCCGGTGACGGCCATGACCCGATCAGCCCCCTCGGACAATCGCGTCTGCACGTTTTCCACCATGACAATGGCGTTGTCGATCAGGATACCCAGAGAAATGACCAGCGCGATCACGGCAATCTGGTGCAGTACGCCACCGCCGAGGTTGTAGAGGCCCAGGCTGATCAGTGCCACCACCGGCAAGGTGATCGCCACCAGCAACCCCATACGCAATCCCATGCCCACAAACACGACGCCGACAATGATCAGCACCGCCATCAGGAGACTGCCTTCCAGCTCTTCCAGTCGCTCGGCCACCTTCTCGGGCTGAAAGAACATTTCATCAATCTGCAGCGGCGCAAACTCCGGCGCGACCTCGGCGACGCGCTCACGCAGGGCCTTGCCGAAGGCCAGAGCATCCACCTGACCACGCTGTGCCAGCACATTGAGCAGCACCACCCGTTCACCGTCGCGCCAGGTTTCCGATTGCAGCGGCTCGCGCGGGCCACGCCAGATATCGGCCAGACCCGCCAGGGGCACGAAACTGCCATCCGGCAGAGGGATTTGCGTGGTGCGAAGGTCATCCAGACTAACGAATTCGCTGTTGGCCAACACGGTGAGGCGTTTGCCGCCAGCGACCACAAAACCGCCCGGCACCACCTGATTGCGCTGACCGATCAGCCCGGCCAGCTGTTGCGGTGTCAGGCCGACACGGTGCAGTTCCGCGTCATCTACCGCAATGGTGATCTGCTCATCCGCCTGACCCTCGATCTCGATCCGGGACAGTGCAGGCAGGCCGATCAGAGCATCCTTGAGATCTTCTGCCCGGCGCGACAACTCACCTATCGATGCCGACCCGCTCAGCGCGAGCACCACCACCGGGGTGTCGATCAGACGGTCCTCCAGTGCCATCTGGCCGACGCCTTCCGGAAACTCGACACGGGCCCGCTCCATCGCCTGCCGAACCCGGTCCCACGCCGCCGTGGTGGCATAGATCCGGTCGCGCAGCATGATGTTCACCAGGCCGACACCGGAGCGCGACGTGCTGGCCACGAAATTGATTTCTTCCAGCTGCAACAGCTCATCTTCCAGCGGTCGGATAATCAGCCGCTCTACGGTTTCCGCCGTGGCCCCCGGGTATTGAACGGTAATCAGCCCGGCACGGTAGGGAAAGCTCGGATCCTCCTGTCGCGCCATGTTGAAATACGCGGCGATGCCCACCAGGGTCATCATCACCACCACCAGGCCGAGCAGGCGCCTGCGGCGCATCAGGATCTCGATCACGGCAGCACCTCGACGCGATCACCTGACAACACACGGCTCAGACCGGCGTAGACCACCTGATCCCCGGCTTCCAGATCATCGGCATAGACCAGCACCTGCTCACCCGCCAGCTGCTGCACCAGCACCGGCACCCGCTGGGCCACGCCATCGCGCACGCGCAACACCGCAGGCCCCTCGGCGGACCGGAGCACCGCCAGCACCGGCACGGCGAGAGCATCCGAACGCGCCCGTCGCACCCCGATCTCGACAGACACCCCTGGCGCCAGCGAGGGCGACTCGGACAGGCTCACCACCAGCGGATACAGCTCGCCGCGACGCGAACCCCGGCCGACTTCCGTTACCACCCCGGTCAGCGACTCACTGTTGCGTTCCATGACCCGCCAGACCGGCACCTCGTCGCCCGGCGACAGGCTCGTGCGCAGGCTCTCGGGGATACGCACTTCCACCTCCAGCCCTTGAGGCGAGGACACCCGCAGTACCGGCTGGCCGGCCGCAACAAACTCGCCCGGCTCGGCCAACACGGCCTCTACCGTACCGACAAAGGGCGCCCGCAGTTCGCCCTCGCGCAGCAACTGCTCCGCCTCAGCCAGTGCCGCCCGGGCCGTGCCGCGAGCCGCCTCGAGGGCGTCACGGCGGGCCTGCAGTTGTTCCAGATCCTGTTCCGACAGCACACCGCGCTCACGCAGAGTCTGGGCACGCTGGTACTCCTGATCCGCCTGACGCAACTGGGCGTCCGTTTCGCGCACGCGGGCGCGTGCCGAATCGCGGGCCGGCACCAGCTGCGGGTTCTGCAGGCGTGCCAGCAGATCACCCGGCTGCACCGCCTGCCCCAGTTCTGCAGGGCGCTCCTGGAGTGTCCCGCTGACCTGGAAGGTCAACTCGGCGCGCTGTCGGGAGCGCACCACACCGGCAAACCGCAACGGTGCCTGATCCTCGCCCGCCAGCACCGGCGCCACACGGACGGTGACCGGCCCCGGGGTGCTGTCCACCTCCGGCCCGCGGCAGGCCACGACCAATATGACAGGCACCGCCAGCAGCACGGCCCAACCCCACTTTCCTCTCACTACGCTGCGCATGGCATCCCCTCAGCGACAGTACCCGGTTGCTTGAAATCATTGATGCTGACATATTGTCACTAATTGACATTTTGTCAATAAGATGGCGAAATGCCATCACCAGCCGATACAACATCGCAACAGAAAGGGTGGCCCCATGAGCGTTCGCGCCCGTCGCGCACAGGAAAAGGAACTGCGCCGGACATCCATCCTGGATGCCGCCGAGACGGTATTCTTCGACAAAGGCTTCGAGCGCAGCACCATGGACGATATTGCCCGTGCCGCGCAGCTCAGCCGCGGCCTGCTGTATGTCTATTTCCGCGACAAGTCGGCCATTCTCGGTGCCGTGATCCTGCGTGCGGGCGAATGTCTGCGCAGCCGCTTTCGCGAAGTAGCCGACAGGCCACTGACCGGCGCCGAGCAGATCCAGGCGATGGGTCAGGCTTACTATCTGTTCTCCCGGGAAGAGCCGGACTATTTCGACCTGCTGACGCTGGCCGCCAGCGACCGGCCCCAGACTGGCGAACCGGAGCAGGATGACGCTATGGAAGCCTGTTCCGGGGAGGTCATGCAGATCATGGCCGACACCCTCAAGCGCGGCATCCAGGACGGCAGCCTCGACCCGCGTCATGTGCGCGACCCGTTCCAGACTGCCCTGTACCTGCGCGGCACCCTGCACGGCATCATCATGCTGACGCGCCAGGAGGCCGGGCATCAGGTCCCGGATGCCGCCAGTTCCGAAGCGCTGGTGGCTTACGCCATGGATAGGATCGGCGCCTCACTGATGGCACACTGAAGCGCCCACCCCTGCCCTGCCGGAGTTGCCGTGTCGACTGTCCTGCCAGCCTGGTTCCCACTGTTGCAACACGCCCTGCACGCCAATCCGCAGCCGTCGGCCCGGTATCTGCAACTGGCCAGTCTGGATGACAGCGGCGCGGTGACCTGCCGCACCCTGGTGTGCCGAGCGCTGCTGGACGCCACCGCCAGCCTGGTCATGACCACAGACCTGCGCAGCACCAAGGTCAAGGGACTGAAGCATCACCGCCAGGCGGAGGCCTGCTGGTACCTGCCTGCGCGACAGCAGCAGTTCCGGTTACGTGGCGAGGTGACATTGAAAGGACCGGGGCGCAGCGCGTCACTGCGCGACGAACTCTGGGAGCGGCTGTCAGAGGCCAGCAGGCAGACCTTTACCCGCCCGGCACCCGGGCACAGCCTGGGCCAGGCCAGCGCCTTCACCCACCCGGCCCCCACAGCGCCGCCGGACTGCTTCGGGCTGCTTGTTTTACAGCCCTTCCGGGTGGACTACCTTGATCTGGCGGCCAGCCCCCACGAACGACAGTTGTACGAATATCGCGCCGGGGAATGGCATCAGCGACCGCTCAACCCGTAACGGCGCCTCAATCGACCAGAACTGTATCCGGCGACGCCAGCACCACGCTGGCGAACGCGTCCAGAGCGGCCTCCAGCGGCGCAAAGGCCTCCGCATCGCCGCAGGCGCGGCGCGCCAGGGCGGCGAACCAGTCCAGGTCCTGATACCAGCGCAGCGCGAATTCTCGATCATCAAGAAAACGCGCCCGGAACCAGGGCGCTTCCTGCAAGGAGGGTAACGCCGTCAGCAACTGCGCGGCGTAGGCGTGAATGCCTTCGAGCTGGCACGTATCGCTCAGCGACACGGTATCGACGCGCGGCAACATCAGGATCACCATCTCGACCTGTGGCGCGGGCGCCGGCTGTCTCAGCCATTTCCCGGCCAGGCCATAACCCTGCAACGTGTCGGCATCGTGGCGGGCACGCACCGGCACACGATCCAGCGCCATCCCTGGCATCGCCAGGAAGACCCGGCGCCGGTCGCGCTCCGGCAGCTCAAAGCGGCCCATCGCATCCGTCACGGTATGCGGCCCCGGCGCCAGATCGCGGGGCATGGCGCTCACGGTCGCTGCCGCCAGGGGCACGCCACTGGACGCCCTCAACACCTCGCCCGCCACGGGCGGCGAATCCGTCTGCCGTGCCGTCATGGGAATACAACCCGTGAGGACCGCCACCGCCACCACCAACACCGCCAGTGCCGCCTTGCCCCGGTATTTCACTTGTGTCATCTGAACGCCCTCATGGCCCGCCTGGTCAGGCGTGAGAGGGCCATGATACGCCGGGTGAACGCCGGGCGGGTCAGCTCAGGGACATCAGGGCCGCCTTGGTAAAGGGCTGAATCTCGTCGCTGCGGCCATCCACCAGCTTCTGCAACCACTGCGGGTCGACCAGCAGCGCACGACCCACCGCCACCAGGTCGAACTCGTCAGCGGCCATACGCCGCACCAGCTCATCAATGCCCTGAGGGCTGGCATCGCCGCCCATGCCCATCTTGCCGCCATTGAGAAAATCATCGTCCAGGCCGACACTGCCGACGGTCATGGCCGGTTTGCCGGTCAGCTTGCGGGTCCAGCCCGCCAGATTCAGGTCAGAGCCTTCAAACTCCGGCGTCCAGAAGCGGCGGGTGCTGGCGTGGAAGATATCCACACCGGCCTCGGACAGCGGGGCCAGAAATGCCGCCAGCTCTTCAGGCGTCTGTGCCAGCCGGGCTTCATAATCCTGCTGCTTCCACTGCGAATAGCGCAGGACAATGGTGAAGTCTTCGCCCACGGCCTCACGCACGGCGCGAATGATTTCCTCGGCAAAGCGCCCACGATTGGCCATCGAGCCGCCATACTCATCATCACGCTGGTTGGTCCCTTCCCAGAAAAACTGGTCGATCAGGTAACCGTGGGCGCCGTGGATCTCGACGCCATCAAACCCCAGCATCTGTGCCTGCACCGCTGCGTCGGCAAACGCCGCCACCACCTCGGCGATATCTTCGCGGGTCATGGCATGGCCATTTTCCTTGCCTGGCCGGAACAGCCCGGACGGGCTGTGTCCCGGGACGTCCGGGTCCGGCCCGATACCCGGCTTGCGCACCGCGCCGACATGCCACAACTGGGGAATGATCTGGCCCCCCGCCTCATGGACGGCATCCACCACCCTCTTCCAGCCAGCCAGGGCCGCCTCACCGTGGAAGGCCGGCACCCGCTCATAACCGTTGGCCGCCTTGTGGCCAACCGTGGTGCCCTCGGTAATGATCAGGCCGACCCCCGCTTCAGCGCGACGGCGGTAGTAGCCAACCACCTCGTCGTTGGGCACATACCCCGGTGAGAAGGTCCGCGTCATGGGCGCCATGGCGACACGATTGCGCAGGCGCAGGGACTTGCACTCGAACGGCCGCAGCAACGGCTCAAGGGAAGGGGTGGACATGCAGCGCTCCAGAAATGGTTTCATTTGAAAACTTGTTTCGACACCCTAATTTCAATGGTTTCAATTTGCAACCACTTTGCGTAAGCTGCCCCCATGAGCCCACGAAGCGAGCAGCCATGAGCCCACGACAGGACTTGTCCGCCAACGAACAGTGCTGCGCCATCACCCGTGCCCTGAGCCAGATCGGTGACTGGTGGTCGCTGTTGATTGTGCGTGAGGCCATGCAAGGCACGCGCCGCTTTACCGATTTTCAGCAGGCGCTGGGCATCGCCCGCAATATCCTGGTGGACCGGCTGCGCCGCCTGGTGGAAGCCGGGGTACTGCGCAAGGTCGATGTGGGAGAACAGGGACGGCGGCATGAATACCGGCTGACAGAGAAAGGCCGTGATCTGTTCGTGGTGCTGACCGCCCTGCGCCAGTGGGGCGACAAGTGGGTGCTCACGGATCAACCGCCGCTGGCCATGCGTGATCGCAGCACCGGCCGCCCGGTGCGCCCCGTGGAAGTGCTCGATGCCGACGGGCAGCCGCTGCGCCTGCATCAGGTCATGGTTGAACATCCCGATGACATACCGCACCGCCAGTCGGTAGAGTGACCCTTTACCCGCAGCGGAGGGATACCGATGCAATTGCTGCGCAAGTACAACTCATTGCTCGACGCCCAGCAGGTCGCCATGAACCTGCGCAGTCGCGGCATTGCCACCCATATCGCCGGCAAGGAATCCTATCGGGCGGCGCCCATCTTTTCCGGTGCGTTCTATGTCGGTCTGTGGGTGGTGCTGGACCATCAATACGAAGATGCACTGGCCCTGCTGGATGATCCCGATCACCCCGTGCGCGACCCGCTGCCGGTGGAGGACATTGATGTCCTGGAGGCAGACTTCAATGGCGAGGTGAGCCACCGCGCCTTCAGCTTCATCATCATCGGCGCGGTGGTCATGCTGGGCCTGTTCCTGCTGGTGATCAGCTGACGCTTTGCGTGGCCTCCTTGCGGCGCCGTTGCTGCTGGCGCAGCAGGGCCGCCTGCACCGCATAGGCAAAATGCGTCACCACCAGCCCGGCTACCGCTTCCTGCTCTGCGCTGAATGCAGACAGCCGCCCCAGTTCAACCACCGCCACCACGTCATCCCCCTGGCAGACCGGCACCACCAGAATGGCGCCCGGTGTCATCCGCTGTGAGGCGGTCACGATGGGCAGGTAACCCGGCGGCAGATCGCGCACCTGGCGTGCCGTGCGTTGCGCAATAACCGGCTGCAGCAGCGTCCCCTCAGGGTCCAGAGGCTCTTCGCGGACGGCACGCCCCAGGCTGGCGCCCCAGGTGGCCATGGGGTGCAGCAGGCCATCCTCACCACAGCGGTAGGCGACGCCCACCTGCGCCCCGGTGCGCTCGATCAGAAACCCCAGCGTGCGCTGGAACAGCACTTGCGCATCGGGGTTACCGGCAATCAGTGACAGGTAGTCCGCTTGCAGGGTGCGCCGTGCCAGCGCCTGCTCAGCCTGCTGGTTCATGTCCCGCAGGCGCAGCGACTCCAGCGTCAGCAACTCATTCTGCAAGAACTCCTTGCGCTCGGCATGCTCCAGCATCGCCCCGACCACCACACACAGGGTCCAGGGCACCAGGAAATAGAGCAGGCTATCAAGCCACAACACCGGGTGGTCCATCGCCACCATGGTGACGGCCGCCAGGACAAACGCCAGCAACGACGCCAACGCCACCCGAATCAACGGCAGGCGCAGGATCGAGAAGGCGATAATCAACACGTAGATGGTTTCGTAGGCGGCAATCTGTGCAAACAGATCATCACGCAGGTACAGCGCCGCCGCACCACAACCGAGAATGGAGACAAACACACCGCCCACCAGCAAGGGTTCGACGATGGACTCCATGTCATTGAGTCGCGTGGCCAGCCAGATCAGCGCCAGCACAATGCCCACTGGCAAGACGGCCACCAGCAACCAGGTATTCAACCCCGGCTCATCCGTGAACAAGGCGGCGGCGCCGGAGACCACGGTGTACACGGCAATCATGCCGTACACCGACAAACGCAGCAGGCGCGCCGCCCGCTCACGGGTATGCTGGCGAAATGCAGACTCGAGATGCCCGGGCAACGGGCGGGTCAGCAGCGGGCCGTCCAGCGCCCGGCGCAGGGTGGCCTCGTCACAGACTTGCAGCGTATCAGGACGACCATCCTGTTCGGCGTCCCAGTCACGGGCGATATGAAGCGGTGTTTCCACCGCCAAGGATGCTTGGTTCACGGTTTCCCCCCAGAAACAGTGTCGGACTCGACAACCCAAAAGGGGAACATTCGTGCAAACCGGGGCGGCTGTAAATAGTGGCACAATGCTATCGCCGAACCGGGAAAGGCTGCCTTGCCTGCAAGGCAGCCTGTGCAAGGACTTGCTTACAACTCGTTCTGGATTTTCTTGTAGCCTTGCACCAGACGCACATTGGTCTGCGCCACGTCCTCAGAGAAGGAGGAGGCGTCCGCCGGTACCGGCTCGATGTTGGCCAGGTCGCTTTCCTTGCGGATATTACTGGTCGAGGGAATATGGAAGTTTTCGGGGACCACCACGCCTTCCACCACCGAGTTATGCCGCACCACCGATCTCTCGCCGACCTCACAGTTGAACAGCACGGAATTGAAGCCGATAAAGACGTGGGCACCCACCTTGCAGGGGCCATGCACGATCGAGCGATGCGCAATCGAGGTATGCGCCCCCACCTCTACCCGCGCCCCGGACTTGGAGTGAATGACCACACCGTCCTGGATGTTCGAGTTGTCGCCAATGATGATCGGCTCCATGCCGCCCTCGGCATCCACTTCGTCGGCTCGAATCACAGCGTAGGGGCCGATGAATACATTTTCGCCGACAAACACCTTGCCGCAGATGATGGCGGTGGGGTCAACAAACGCCGACTCCGCCACTACCGGCAGGTCACCACTGGGGTTCTTTCTGATCATTTGCCTTTCTCCAGTCTGGCACCGGGATCCTCCGGCGCGCGGGTTGGGACGATTGACGGCGCTCGGTCAGAGCGCCGCCAGCTGATGCCGCATGGCATCAATCACCGCCCGATAATCGGACTTGCCGTAAATCGCAGAACCGGCCACGAACATGTCCGCGCCCGCCGCCGCCACCTCGGCAATGTTGTTCTCGCTGATCCCGCCATCCACCTCAAGACGGATATCCAGACCACTGTCGTCGATCAACCGCCGCACCTGCTCGATCTTGCGCAAGGTACCGGGAATGAATTTCTGGCCGCCGAAGCCGGGGTTCACGGACATCAGCAGGATCATGTCCAGCTTGTCCATGACGTACTCCAGGCAGTCGGGCCCGGTGGCCGGATTCAGCACCAGCCCCGCCTTGCAGCCCCGGTCACGGATCAGCTGCAGGGAGCGATCCACGTGACGGCTGGCCTCAGGGTGGAAGGTGATCATGCTCGCGCCCGCATCGGCGAAGCTGCCGATCAGGTCATCCACCGGCGATACCATCAGGTGCACATCAATCGGTGCCGTGATGCCGTACTTGCGCAGCGCCTCACACACCATCGGGCCGATGGTGAGGTTGGGCACGTAGTGGTTGTCCATGACGTCAAAATGGATGACATCCGCCCCGGCAGCCAGCACGGCCTCGGCCTCTTCTCCCAGGCGGGCAAAATCCGCCGCCAGAATGGAGGGCGCGATCAGGTAACGGTTCTCGGATGCAGTCATGGGGTCTCCTTGAGTTGCTGATCCAGCGCAGCCAGCCGCGCCGGGGTGCCGATATCATACCAGCGCCCATCATGCACGGAGCCACTGACCGCATCGTGTGCCATGGCATCACGCAACAGTGGCGCCAGACGCGCTTCGCCGGGGCATCGGGCAAACAGCGCCGGATGATAGACGCCGATACCCGAGAATGTAAGGCGCCGTGCGGCGGCGTCCGGGGCGGCATCCTGCACCCGACCATCAGGCGCGAGCCAGAAATCGCCCTGCGGATGCTGCGGCGGGTTATCTACCAGCAGCACATGCGCTTCGGCACGCGGCGCCCGAGGCAGCGTGGAAAAATCAAAATCGGTCCAGACATCCCCGTTCACCACCACAAAAGGCGCATCGCCCAGTAACGGCAGGGCACGACGAATGCCGCCCGCCGTGTCCAGCGGCTGCCCTTCCCGCGACCACTGAATGCGCACACCGTGCCCCTCGCCGGCGCCCAGCGCGGCCTCGATCTGCTCACCCAGCCAGGCCGTGTTGATGACCAGATCGCGGATGCCCGCCCGCGCCAGAGCAGCAATGTGGTACTCAATCAGCGTCTTGCCGCCTACCTGCAGCAACGGCTTGGGCGTGTGCTCGGTCAGCGGGCGCATGCGTGTACCCAGACCGGCCGCCAGAATCATCGCCTTCATCAGCCCTCCCGCTCGGCCAGCAACGCCAACAACCGGCGCAGAGCCTCAAGCTCCGGGTGGCGCGTGGCGACGGCCTGCAGGTAGGCGAAAAAGCGCGGCGCATCGTCCAGATAGCGCGGCTTGCCATCGCGATAGCGGATGCGGGCAAAGATGCCGATGACTTTCAGATGGCGCTGGGCGCCCATCAGGTCAGCATCGCGCAGAAAGGCGTCCCGTTCGGCCGGCACCGGCAGCCCGGCCGACAGGGCGCGCCCGTGGTAATCCGCCAGCCAGCCCAGCACGCGGGACTCGGGCCAACTGATAAAGGCATCCCGGAACAGGCATACGGGGTCATAGCTGACCGGCCCGCGCACCGCATCCTGGAAATCCAGCACGCCGGGATTGGGCGTGCTGACCATCAGGTTGCGGGGCATGTAGTCGCGGTGCACGAACACCTGCCGCTGAGCCAGCGCCGCCTCCACCAACTGATCATTCAACGTGGTCAGCACAGACATCAGCCGGGGATCGTCAGCCGCGTGCAGATGACGCCCCAGGTACCAGTCGGGGAACAGCGCCAGTTCACGGCGCAACAGCGCATCGTCGTAAACCGGCAGCCCCCCGGTATCGGCCTGCTGCAGGGTAATCAGGGTATCCAGCGCCTGGCTGAACCAGGCATCGGCGTTTTCGGGCGTCAGCGCGGTCAGCCAGGTCTCGCGCCCCAGATCACTCAGCGCCATGAAACCGCGGGACAGGTCCAGCGCCAGAATCTCCGGTACCGGCACCCCGGCCCGCGTCAGGCGCCCGGCGATATCCACAAAGGGCGCCGAATCCTCCTGCGCGGGTGGCGCATCCATCAGAATCACACTGCGGCCAGCGACCTGACAGCGGAAATAGCGGCGGAAGCTGGCATCGGCCGACGCCGGCACCGGCGCCACCGGCTCGCCCAGCGCGGCGCCGGCCCACGCGCACAGCGCCTGAAAACGTGTATCTGCCTCGCCCTGCCCCGTTGCCGTCATGTCGTCGGTGCCTCCCGCGCCCCACCGCCTCGGCGGCGGTGACATTTTCTTACACAATATCCGGACTGACAGCAGCGCCGCCGGACGGTAACCTTGCGCCTTTCGGCGATCAGCAGGCCTTGCCCGACGGCCGTGCCTGACTGTTGCAGCGCTTTTTACCTGTTCCGGATAACGAATGCCACTGCGCCTGCGTTTTTACCCCTGGTTACTGGCCGCTGCGATGGCACCTTCGCTGGTGGGCGCTGAACAGCTCGGCTGGATGACCCGTGACGAGATCGCCGCCCTGCCCCCGGACCAGCAGCGCCCGGTGGTGGCCTGGTGCCACGGCACCTACCTGAACCCCGGCCTGGGAGAGCCAGACCCGCGTGCCGACACAGTCATCACGGCGGACCGCTCGCGTCTGACCCCCGACGGCCTGGCCGAGCTGCTGGGCGATGTGCAGATCGAACAGCCCGGTCGGAAGCTGCGTGCCGACAGTGCCCGCATGAATCAGGACAGTGGAGACTTTTCCCTCGAAGGCAGCGTCCACGCTGACTCCGGACTGTTCAGCTTCCGTGCCGACAGCATGACCGGCAATACACGGCGCGAGGAAGCCACCCTGAGCGGCGTCCGCTATGCCCTGTTCGATATCCATGCGCGGGGTGGGGCCGAGCGTGTCGAGCAACGTGACCAGCGCATCTTCATCGAGGATGGCAGCTACACCACCTGCCCCCCGGACCAGCGCGGCTGGGCCATTCACGCCCGTCGTATCGAACTGGACCGTGAGGCCGGCTGGGGCTCGGCCCGGCATATCGTGTTACGGGTGCGCGATGTGCCCACCCTGTATCTGCCCTGGATGACGTTTCCGATTGATGACCGGCGCAAGACCGGCCTGCTGTTTCCGAACCTGAGCCTGACCGATGACGGCGGGGTCGATTTCGCCCAGCCCATCTACTTCAACCTGCACCCGCAGTTCGATGCCATGCTGGCGCCCCGGCACATCCAGAATCGCGGCACCGGGTTTGACAGCCAGGGGCGTTATCTCACCACCTTCGGCCAGGGCGTGCTGAATTACGGACTGATCAGCAACGACCGACGCTTTGACGGCGAAGATCGTGTCCTGGCGACCTGGCAACACCGTGGCCAGGTCGGTGACTGGACCCTGAGTTCCGACGTCAACTACGTCTCTGATGACTTCTATTTCAAGGACCTGGATACCGGCCTGGATGCACGCTCCCAGACCAACCTGCCGCGCCAGGCGGAAGCACTCTACCGGGGGCGCACCTGGCAGTTCCTGACCCGGGTGCAGGCATGGCAGACCATCGACCCGACCCTGCTGCCTGAAGACCTGCCCTATCGGCGCCTGCCGCAGTTCGCCCTCAGCGGCCGCCCGCAGCTCGCGGGCCCGCTCTATGGCCTGTGGGTCAGCGACTTTACCCGCTTTGATCGCACCGCCGACCTCGCTCCGCAGAATGTCACCGGCGATCGGCTGCACCTGCAGCCCGCCCTGTCCTTGCCGCTGACCCGCGCCTGGGGCTATGTCGAGCCGCGCGCACGGCTTTATTACACCCGGTACGACCTCGAGGGCACGGCCCCCGGCCAGAGCAGCAGCCCGGAGCGCGACCTGTGGGGGATCAGCGTGGACAGCGGGTTGTTCCTGGAGCGCCCGTTCGAGCTGAACGAGCGGGCCTGGCAGCAGACCCTGGAACCCCGTCTGTTCTACAGCCGCATCGAATTCGAGGACCAGGACGATCTGCCCAATTTCGATGCTGGCCAGTTGACCTTCGGCTACAGCAGCCTGTTCCGCGAAAACCGCTTCACCGGCTATGACCGCATCGGCGACGAAGAAAAACTGGCCGTTGGCCTGACCTCACGCTTCCTCGACGACGCTACCGGCCGCGAAGCATTGCGGATGCGCCTGGGCCAGGCCTACTTCTTCAGTGACCGCGAGGTGCAGCTGGACGGCGACCCGATCGATGATCGCACCTGGTCACCGGTGGTGGCCGACACCACCTGGTACCTGAACCGCTACTGGCAGCTGTTTGCCGAAACCCAGTGGGACAGGGAGAATGACCGCCGCGAACAGAACAGCCTGCGCATCGGTTATGCCGACGGCGAGCGACGTGTGGCGCACCTGGGCTACCGCTATCGGGACCGCGACGACATCAAGCAGACGGAACTGGCAGCCATCTGGCCGGTCCATCGCAACTGGAGTCTGATCGGACGCTGGCTCTATGATGTCGAGGACAACCGCTCGCTGGAGAACCTGGTCGGGGTGGAATACCGTGATTGCTGCTGGCAATTGCGCCTGATCGGCCTGCGTGAGCTTACCGACCGCACCGGCGACGGCCTGCTGGAAGCGGATCAGCGTTACATGATGCAGATTCAGATGCTCGGACTGGGTGGATTCAGCGGCCGCGTGGAAAGCCTGCTGGAACGCACCATTCCGGGTTACGGGAGACAATATGGTACCAACTATTAAACGCACCCTTGGCGCCGCCATGCTGGCGGCCCTGATGATCCCGGGTGTGTCCCAGGCCCTTCAGGTGCTGGATCGCATTGCGGCCGTGGTCAACGACAGCGTCATCATGGAAAGCGAGCTGGACCAGCGCGTGGACGACCTGGCGCGGCAGTTCATGGCCGATGGCCAGCAGTTGCCGCCGCGCAATATCCTGCGCCCGCAGGTGCTTGAGCGCATGATCGTCGAGCGCCTGCAGCTGGACCAGGCGGAACGTGCCGGTATCCGCGTCGATGACAGCTCCCTGAACCAGACCCTGTCCGGGGTGGCCCGGCAAAACGGCATGACCCTGGACGAGTTCGTGGCGGCCCTGCGCGAAGACGGCTACAACTGGGCCGATTTTCGCGAACAGATCCGCAACGAGATGGTGATCAACCAGCTGCATCAGCGCCAGGTGGGGCGCCGTGTGCGCATCACCGACCGCGAAGTGGACCGCTTTCTGGAGTCGGAGATGGGCCGCCAGCTGTTCGAGGCCGAGTTCCGCCTCGGGCATATCCTGGTCGGCCTGCCCGACGGCGCCAATCCCGACCAGGTGGATGAAGCCCTGGCCCGCGCCCAGGACCTGGTGGCGCGCATCCGCGCGGGCGCCAGCTTCCATGAAATGGCAGTGAGCTACTCCGATGGCCCACAGGCGCTGGAGGGCGGCGACCTGGGCTGGCGCGAAGCCGCACAATTGCCGTCGCTGTTTTCCGAGCAGGCCGTCGACATGCAGGCCGGGCAGGTGTCAGAGCCGATCCGCGCCGGTAACGGCTTCCACATCCTGCTGATGATCGACCGCCGCGGTGGCGCCACCCAGATCGTCGAGCAGCACCGGGTGCGGCATATCCTGATCCGCAGCACGGCCGTACGCAGCCAGGCCCAGGCCGAGCGGCTGATCGTGCAGCTGCATCAGCGCATCGAGAACGGCGAAAGCTTCTCGGCGCTGGCACGGGAGTTTTCCGATGACCCCGGCAGCGCGCGTAATGGCGGTGACCTGGGCTGGGTCTCTCCGGGCGAGATGGTGGGGCAGTTCGAACAGACCTTCCGCAACACCCCGCAGGGCGAACTGTCGCCGATCTTCCAGACCGAATTCGGCTGGCACTTCCTGCGCGTGGATGACGTTCGCACCGCCGACATGAGCGATGAATTCCGCCGCTTGCGGGCTCGTCAGGCCCTGCACCAGCGTCGCTTCGAGGAAGAACTGCAGCAGTGGCTGCGGGAATCCCGCGCAGAAGCCTACGTGGACGTCCGCATCTGATATGGCCCAGGCGCCGATTGCCATCAGCTGCGGCGACCCTGCCGGTATCGGCCCCGACCTGGTCCTGAGCCTGCCCGCCCATCTGCCCGGGGCGCCACTGGTGGCCCTGGGCGACCTTCAGGTGCTTGCAGCACGCCGACAGCAGCTTGGCCTGGCGGTCAGGCTGGTGCCATGGCTCCCCGGGCAGCCGCTGCCTGACGAAGGCCTGGCAGTGTGCGACTGCCCGGCCGGCGTCCATGTGCGCCCCGGCCATGCCGATCCGCGCACCGCCATCGGCACCCTGACCTTGCTGGATCGCGCTATCGACGGTTGCCTGGACGGCACCTATGCCGCCATGGTGACCGCGCCACTGGCCAAATCCGTGATCTGCGACGGTGCCGACCCTGCCTTCACCGGGCATACCGAGTACCTGGCCGCACGCAGCAATACGCCCCGCGTGGTGATGATGCTGGCCGCAGGCACCTTGCGCGTGGCGCTGGCCACCACCCACCTGCCCCTGCGTCAGGTGGCCGATGCCATCAGCGGCGCCGAACTGACCACCACCCTGCGCATCCTGCACCACGACCTGCAGCAGCGCTTTGCCATCCACGCGCCGCGCATCCTGGTGCTGGGGCTGAACCCCCATGCCGGAGAAAGCGGCCACCTGGGGCGCGAGGAAATCGACATCATCCAGCCCGCGCTCGAGGCCCTGCGTCGCGAAGGCCTGTTGCTGACCGGTCCGCTGCCCGCCGACACGGCCTTTACCCCCCGCCATCTGGAAGGCCATGATGCGGTACTCGCCATGTATCACGATCAGGGCCTGCCGGTGCTCAAGTACTCGGGCTTCGGTGAGGCGGTGAACATCACGCTGGGCCTGCCCTTCCTGCGCACCTCCGTGGACCACGGCACCGCCTTCGACCTGGCCGGCACCGGCAAGGCCGACCCCGGCAGCCTGCTGGCCGCCACGCGGATGGCCCTCACGCTGTCCGGCTCCCGCTAGCGTTCGCCCGTGCTACACTGCCGCCCCTCTGAATCCGGTACGGAGCTCCCATGGCCCGACATCAGGCGCGCAAGCGCTTCGGCCAGCACTTTCTTGTCGACACCCAGCTGATTCACCGTCTGGTGCGCAGTATTGCCCCCGCGCCGGACGACCTGATGGTGGAGATCGGCCCCGGACAAGGTGCGCTGACCCGCCCACTGCTGGATGCCGTGGAGCATCTGCATGCTGTGGAACTGGACCGCGACCTGATCACCCTGCTGGAGCGGCAGATCAGCCCGCAGCGGCTGACCGTGCATGCGGCCGATGCGCTGCGCTTCGATTTCAGTACCATCAGCGATGCCCCCGGCACCATGCGTGTGGTGGGCAACCTGCCCTACAACATCTCCACCCCGCTGATGTTCCACCTGATCAGCCAGATCGGCATCATCCGCGACATGCACTTCATGTTGCAGAAGGAAATGGTCGACCGGCTGGTGGCCCGTCCCGGCTGCAGCGACTGGGGCCGCCTGAGCGTGATGATCCAGTACCACTGCGAGACCGACTTCCTGTTTACCGTGCCGCCCGAGGCCTTCAGTCCTCCGCCGAGAGTCGATTCCGCCATTGTCCGCCTGACCCCTCATGCCACACTGCCACACCCGGTGACCGACTACACCGTGTTTGCCGGGCTGGTGAACCAGGTGTTCACGCAACGGCGCAAGGCCATCCGAAATGGGCTAAAATCATACCTGTCGCGTGAAGAGATCGAGGCGCTCGACATTGACCCGGGGCTGCGCCCGGACCAGCTGGGGCTGGCGGAGTTTGCCACCCTGGCCAACGCTGCCGCAGCACGCGACACCGCAGAGCCATCACCATCGCAGGGAACATCGACATGACCCAGGCCAATGAAGACCCGCACTACCGCATTCACGTGGAGGTAGAGGCCGAGTTTCTCGCCGAGCAGAGCGATGCCGATATCCCGCGCTGGGTCTATGCCTACCACGTCACTATCCGCAACGACGGCGACATGCCGGCGCGTCTGCTGACCCGTCACTGGGTCATCACTGACGGCGAGGAGCGTGTTCAGGAGGTGCACGGCGAAGGCGTCATCGGCGAACAACCCCGCCTGGCGCCCGGTCAGGCCTTTTCCTACAGCAGCGGCGCGGTGCTGGAAACCAGCGTCGGCAGCATGCATGGCAGCTACCAGATGCTGGCCGAAGACGGCACCTGCTTTGACGCCACCATCCCGCCCTTTACCCTGGCACCACCGCATGCACTGCACTGACGCCGCCCTCTGATGAGCACCTACGCCATCGGCGACATCCAGGGCTGCCTGGGCGCCTTCAACAGCCTGCTGGAACGGATTGCCTTCGATCCCGACCGTGACCGCCTGCTGCTGGCTGGCGATCTGGTCAGCCGGGGCGAGGATTCGCTCGGCACCCTGCGGCGGATATACGCCCTGCGCCACGCGGTAACCTGCGTGCTCGGCAATCATGACCTGCATCTGCTGGCTTTGGCGGCAGGTGCAGCGAACGTGCGCCCAAAAGAGCGTGATCTTGCCGAGATCCTGGCGGCCCCGGACCGCGACCTCCTGCTCGACTGGCTGCGCCAGCAGCCCCTGGCAGTGGCGTTGCCCGACTTCAATGCCTTGCTCGTGCACGCCGGCGTCCCCCCCCTGTGGAGCGCCGCCGATACCCTCGCCCGTGCCGCCGAAGTACAGGCGGTGTTGCGCAGCGAACAGGCCAGCGATTTCTTTCACGCCATGTATGGCAACACCCCTGCCGCCTGGTCCGATGACCTGAACGGCATGACACGCCTTCGCGTCATCACCAACTATCTGACACGCATGCGATTTGTCGCTATGGATGGCGCCATGGACTTGTCCACCAAAGGGGAAGCCGACACGGCACCGCCGGGCTTCATGCCCTGGTTCCAACACCCCGGGCGGCGCGCCACCGATGTACGCATCCTGTTCGGCCATTGGGCGGCGCTGGAAGGCCGTGTGTCGGAAAGTCAGCTGGAAGCACTCGATACCGGCTGCGTCTGGGGCGGCCGCCTGACCGCCCTGCGGCTGGACGACAACCACCGATTTCACTGCGACTGCAGCCCACGCCGCTAACCCGTAGCAGCACATTTCACGCGCTGATTTTTTTGACTTTCGGCGCGCTTCATGTCCATTCTAGATGTGTCTTGAAACCAATACGCCAGCAATACAAGGATACCGTCCGGATGTAACCAGGCACTGAGTGAGGGAGTCCAGGCATGAGCATCGTCAGCCACTACCAAGCCCGCTATGAAGCCACCCAGCAGGAGGAGTATTCGCTCGAAGAATACCTCGCCTTGTGCAAGTCGGACCCCACCACCTACGCCACCGCATCCGAACGCATGCTGATGGCGATCGGTGAACCGGAACTGATTGATACCTCTCGCGACACACGCCTCTCCCGCATCTTTTCCAACAAGATGATTCGCCGGTACCCGGCATTCAGCGACTTCTATGGCATGGAAGAAGCCATCGAGAATATCGTCGCCTACTTTCGCCATGCCGCGCAGGGGCTGGAGGAAAAGAAACAGATCCTGTACCTGCTTGGCCCCGTCGGCGGTGGCAAATCATCACTGGCCGAAAAGCTCAAGGCGCTGATCCAGAGAGTCCCCTTCTACGCCATCAAGGGATCACCGGTAAACGAGTCGCCCCTGGCGCTGTTCGACCCGGATGAAGACGGCCCCATTCTGGAAGAGGAATACGGCATACCGCGCCGCTACCTGCGTTCTGTCATGTCGCCCTGGGCGGTAAAACGGATGCACGAATACGGCGGCGACATCTCTCAGTTCCGGGTGGTCAAACTGTATCCCTCCATTCTCGACCAGGTGGCCGTGGCCAAAACCGAGCCGGGCGACGAGAACAACCAGGACATTTCGGCCCTGGTCGGCAAGGTCGACATTCGCAAACTGGAAGATTTCGCCCAGAACGACCCGGACGCCTACAGCTTTTCCGGCGGCCTGTGCCGCGCCAACCAGGGCCTGCTCGAGTTCGTGGAGATGTTCAAGGCACCCATCAAGGTGCTGCATCCGCTACTCACCGCGACCCAGGAAGGCAACTACAACGGCACCGAACATATGGGGGCCATCCCGTTCGAGGGCATCGTGCTCGCGCATTCAAACGAAGCAGAGTGGCAGACATTCCGCAACAACAAGAACAACGAGGCCTTTATCGACCGCGTCTTTATCGTCAAGGTGCCTTATTGCCTGCGCTTCGACGAAGAGGTGCATATCTATGAAAAGCTCCTGGCCAACAGCAGCCTGCGTGACGCCCAGTGTGCCCCGGATACGCTGGAGATGCTGGCTCAGTTTTCGGTCCTGACACGCCTGAAAGAACCGGAAAATTCCAGCATCTACTCGAAGATGCGCATCTACAATGGCGACAACCTGAAGGATGTCGATCCGAAAGCGAAATCGTTGCAGGAGTACCGGGACGCGGCAGGCGTCGATGAAGGCATGAGCGGCATTTCGACCCGGTTTGCCTTCAAGATCCTGTCCAAGGTCTTCAACTTCGACCATACCGAGGTGGCCGCCAATCCGGTGCACCTGATGCATGTACTGGAACAGCAGATCGAACAGGAGCAGTTCCCGCAGGAACGTCAGGAGCAGCTGCGCCGCTACATCAAGGAATTCCTGGTGCCGCGCTATGTCGACTTCATCGGCAAGGAAATCCAGACAGCCTATCTGGAGTCTTACTCCGAATATGGCCAGAACATCTTTGATCGCTATGTCACCTACGCCGATTTCTGGATACAGGACCAGGAGTTCCGTGACCCGGATACCGGCGAAATCTTCGACCGCCAGGCGCTCAACGAGGAGCTGGAAAAGATCGAGAAACCGGCCGGCATCTCCAACCCCAAGGATTTCCGCAACGAGGTCGTCAACTTCGTCCTGCGCGCCCGCGCCAACAACGAGGGGCGCAATCCGTCCTGGCTCAGTTACCAGAAGCTGCGCAATGTGATCGAGAAGAAGATGTTCTCGAACACCGAGGATCTGCTGCCGGTGATCTCCTTCAACGCCAAAGGCTCGAAGGAAGACCAGAAGAAACACAACGACTTCGTACAACGCATGATGGATCGCGGCTACACGGAGAAGCAGGTCCGACTGCTGTCGGAATGGTACCTGCGGGTGCGCAAGGCGCAGTAACCCCTGTCGCAGTAACCCCTGTCAGGAGCGCGGCATGAGCTTTATCGTCGACCGCAGGCTGAATGGCAAGAACAAGAGCACGGTCAACCGTCAGCGCTTCATGCGCCGCTATCGCGAGCATATTCGCGATGCCGTCAACGATGCCGTCAATCAGCGCTCCATCCGTGACATGGAGCGCGGCGAGCGCATCATCATCCCGCGCAAGGACCTCAACGAACCGCAGTTCCACCATGGGCCAGGGGGACGGCGCACCGTAGTGCATCCCGGCAACAAGGAATTCCAGCAGGGTGACACGGTGGCCAGGCCGGAGGGCGGCGGCGCGGGTGACGGCGGCCAGGCCTCGAACAGCGGTGAGGGCATGGATGATTTCGCCTTCGAGCTGGACCCACGGGAATTCCTCAACTTCCTCTTCGAAGGGCTGGCACTGCCCAATCTGGTAAAACGCCAGCTCCAGGGCGACAGCAGCTTCCGGGTGGTGCACGGTGGCATTGTCAGTGAAGGCAACCCGACCAAGATCAATATCGTCCGCTCCATGCGTCAGGCCTCCATGCGCCGCCGCGCCCTCAGCGCCGCCACCCGCAGACGGTTGCGCGACCTGCAGACCGAGCAGGCTGCCTTGCTGGACACCGAACAATCCATTGAACGGCAAGCGCGACTGCAGGAACTGGCACAGCAGATCGAACGCCTTGAGCGGCGCATCAACGGTATTCCTTTTCTCGATACGGTCGATCTGCGCTACAACCATACCGTGCGCCAGCCGGTGCCGGTGAGCCGCGCTGTCATGTTCTGCATCATGGATGTGTCCGGTTCCATGAGCCAGGAAATGAAGGAGCTGGCCAAGCGTTTCTTCCTGCTCCTCTACCTTTTCCTGGAGCGCAACTATCAGCACACTGAAGTGGTCTTTATCCGCCACCACACCAGCGCCAAGGAGGTGGATGAACAGGAATTCTTCTACTCGCGCGAAACCGGTGGGACCATCGTGTCCAGCGCCTTGCGACTGACCGCTGACATCATCCGCGAGCGCTATCCCGCCGACAGCTGGAATATCTATGGCGCCCAGGCCTCCGACGGAGACAACTGGAATGACGACTCACCGGCCTGCATGCGTATACTTCGTGATGAACTGCTGCCGAACATGCAATATTTTTCCTATGTGGAGATCATGCCACGGCGCCACCAGGCGCTCTGGAACACCTATGCACAGCTGCGCCGCGACCAGCCTCAGGTCTTTGCCATGGAGCAGATCGACACGCCCGGCGACATTTATCCGGTATTTCGCGAACTGTTCCGCCAGCGCATGGAGGAGCATTGAGCCATGACAGCTATGCCGCGACGCGAACCCCTGTCCACCACCTCCGAGTGGAACTTCGAGCTGATCGAGCGCTATGACCAGGAAATCGCCCGGATTGCCCATGACGTCTATGGGCTGGATACCTGGCCAAACCAGATTGAAGTCATCTCCTCCGAGCAGATGATGGACGCCTACTCCTCCGTCGGCATGCCGGTGGGCTACAATCACTGGTCGTTCGGCAAGCAATTTGTCGAAGTGGAGAACCTGTACCGGCGCGGGCAGATGGGCCTGGCCTACGAGATCGTCATCAACTCGAATCCGTGTATTGCCTATCTGATGGAAGAGAACACCATGCCGATGCAGGCACTGGTGATCGCCCATGCCTGCTACGGGCACAATTCCTTCTTCAAGGGCAATTACCTGTTTCGCACCTGGACCGACGCTTCGGCCATCATCGATTATCTGGTGTTTGCTCGCCGCTACATTGCGGAGTGCGAGGAACGCCATGGCGTGGAGTCAGTGGAACAGATTCTCGATTCATGCCATGCCCTGATGAATTATGGCGTGGATCGCTACAAGCGCCCCTACCCGATCTCTGCGGAAGCCGAGCGCCTGCGTCAGCGTGAACGTGAGGAGACACTGCAGATGCAGGTTTCCGAACTGTGGAAGACCTTTCCCGAGATGCAGCCCGGCATCAAGCGCCGCAAACCCACTGCGCGGTATCCGGCAGAGCCGCAGGAGAACCTGCTCTATTTCATCGAGAAGAACGCCCCGCTGCTGGAGTCGTGGCAGCGCGAGATAGTACGCATCGTCAGGAAGATGGCACAGTATTTCTATCCACAGCGACAGACCAAGGTCATGAATGAGGGCTGGGCCACCTTCTGGCACTACACCTTGCTGCACCGGATGTATGACGAAGGGCTGGTGACCGAAGGTTTCATGCTCGAATTCCTGCAAAGTCACTCGCAGGTTGTCTTCCAGCCGTCCTTTGACAGCCCCTGGTACAACGGCATCAATCCTTACGCGCTGGGCTTCGCCATGTTCCGCGACATCCGCCGTATCTGTGAACACCCCACCGAGGAAGATCAGCGCTGGTTTCCGGATATCGCCGGCAGTGACTGGCTGGCCACAGTGAAATTTGCCATGCAAAGCTTCAAGGATGAGAGCTTTATCCAGCAGTTCCTGTCACCCCGCGTGATTCGTGAGATGAAGTTGTTCGCCGTGCTCGATGACGACAAGCACCAGCACCTGGAGATCCGCGCCATTCATGATGATGCCGGCTATCAGACTGTGCGGCAGTTGCTGTCAGAGCAGTACAACCTGAGCATTCATGAGCCGAACATCCAGGTGTATGAAGCGGCCGTGCGCGGCGACCGCTCCCTGACACTGCAACACATTCGCGAAAGCAGGCGCCCGCTGGCCCGCGATCGCGCGCAGGATGTGATGCGCCACCTTTACCGCCTGTGGCAGTTCGATGTGCATCTGGAAAGCGTGGAAGACGGGCGTATCGTCGAGCGTATTTCCGTGCCGCCCCCCGAAGAGGCCGCGTCCTGACGGCAGCAGCCTCTCCAGCGAATCGGAACACACCAGCTGTCAGCCCATCAGGGCCGTCATGCGCTCACGAATGACCTGGCGGCATTCATTGACAATATTGTCGATCAGCACTTCACAGGTGGGGATATCGTTGATCAGCCCCTGCACCATGCCAGACGTCCAGATACCGTAATCGATGTCACCATCGCTCAACGCCACCTTGCCCTTGGCGCCCGCCACCATGTCCTGAATCAGGCCGAATTCCATCTGCGCACCTTGCTCGCGCTCGATCTCGTTGACCGTGGTCGCCACCTTGTTGCGGTAAACCCGGGCGGTGTTGCGCAGCGGCCGGAAGATCAGCGCTGTATCCAGCTCAGAAGCCGCCACAATAGCTCGCTTGATGTTCTCATGCACCGGCGCTTCCTTCGTCGCCAGGAAGCGTGTCCCCATATTGATGCCGTCAGCCCCCAGGGCCAGACAGGCCGCCATCTGCGCGCCAGTACCGATACCACCCGACGCCAGCATCGGGATGCTCAGCTTTGCCGCCGCCGCAGGCAGCAGCACCAGATTCGGAATATCGTCTTCGCCCGGATGCCCGGCGCACTCGAAGCCATCGACGCTGACCGCCGCGACACCGACTTTTTCTGCCTTGATGGCATGGCGTACCGAGGTGCACTTGTGCACCACTTTCACCCCGTACTGCTGGAACAGCGGCATGAAGGGTTCCGGGTTACGGCCCGCCGTTTCCACCACGCCGATACCCGCTTCGCAGATCACCCGCGCATACTCTTCATAGGGCACAGGCTTGATGGTCGGCAGGATCGTCAGGTTCACACCGAACGGCTGATCGGTCATCTCCTTGCAGCGGCGGATTTCCTGGTCCAGGTCTTCCGGCGTCGGCTGGGTCAGGCCGGTAATGATGCCCAGGCCCCCGGCATTGGAAACGGCCGCGGCCAGTTCGGCATAGCCGACGTTCTGCATGCCGCCCTGAACGATCGGATAGCGGATGCCCAGCAGTTCGGTAATACGTGTCTTCATGGATGTGACTCCCTCATGATCAGCCAGCACCGCAACGGACGCGGGCCGGGGAGCAGGCACTACACCAGAGCCGTGCCGGTCGGACAATGGCCAAAGCAATCACGAACGTGAGTGCTTCGGGTAGCCTCGACGCCACAAGGCCCGGTCCGCGTACAGGTAGGCCCCCAACGCCACCACAATCAACCCCCCTCCAGCCAGCACCCCGACCCCCGGCTGCTCATTGTTCAGGAACATGCCCAGCGACAAGGCCAGTACCGGTGTGATCAGGGTGACCAGAGCCACCGTGGCAGCGCTCAGCCGCGACAGGATCAGGAAGTAGCACAGAAATCCCAGCAACGAACCGAACAGCGCCAGGTACGCCACCGCAAAAAGCCCGCGCGTGCTCAGGGGCACCGTCAACGGCTCCCCACTGGCCAGCCACAGCACGGCGTAGCACGGCAGGCTCAGGCTCAGCGCCCCCAGCGTTTGCGTCAGGGGCGGCAGCCCGGCGGCGACCCGCTGCACCGCCAGACCACTGCCGCAGAAACAGATCACCGCGCCAAGCAGCATCAGCACCCCCCGCAAGGCGGTGGAGCCAGGCACCAGCGCATCACGAAAGATCAGTGCCAGCCCGGCCAGCCCGAGCAGGCAACCGACCCAATGCCCCGCCCGCAATCGCACACCGCCGGGCAACGCCTGCATCATCAGGCCGGAAATCAGCGGCGCCAGACCAAACATCACCGAGATCAGCCCGGACGGCACATGCAGCGACGCGGCATAGGACAGCCCCATGGCGCCAAACACCCCGGGTACCGCCGCGGCATAGCTGCGCAGGGCCTGACGATGCCAGACCATGCGCCCGCCGAGCGCGCGCAGCAACAGCATGCCCACCAGCGTGGCCAGCAGCATACGCAGCCAGACACTGCCAATCGGCGCGCCCGCTTCGGCGCTCCAGTTGATGGCCAGCGGCGTGGTGGCCCAGACGAGCACCACGGTGATATAGGCGAGTACGGTCGACATTGTTCAGTCCTTTTCTGTCATGTCCCGCCCGCCAGAAATGAAAAAGCCGCAGGGTCGGGACGACGCTGCGGCTCTGGTATACGTTTTTTTCAACTACCCGACACACAGCCTCCAGCGCGCACGCCACACGCGTGCTGCTCGCAGCGCCATTTTCGGCGCCAGGCACACCATCACCACCGGGGAACCCGGCAGGGCAAACGGCATCAGTAATGTATCGGTTGGCTTCATCATGCGAACATAATGCGGAGCCACCCCACACAGTGCAACCACTTGATGGCGATTCATGACGGATTTTGATGTGTACCTGGTTGGCGGCGCCGTGCGCGACCACCTGCTCGGCCTGCCGGTCACGGAGCGGGACTGGGTCGTGGTGGGCGCCACCCCGGCACAACTGCATGCCGCCGGGTATACGCCCGTAGGCCAGGACTTTCCTGTGTTCCTGCATCCGCAAAGCAAGGAGGAATACGCGCTGGCGCGCACCGAACGCAAAGTCGGCGCCGGCTACCATGGCTTCAATTTCAATGCCGACCCTTCGGTAACGCTGGAACAGGATCTGGCGCGCCGTGACCTGACCATCAATGCCATGGCGCGCCGCCCCGGCGGGCCGCTGGTCGATCCGTTTGCCGGCCGGGAAGACCTCAAGGCCCGATTGCTGCGCCATGTATCCCCGGCTTTTGCCGAAGATCCCTTGCGCGTCTTGCGGGTGGCGCGCTTTGCGGCCCGCTACCACTGGCTCGGCTTCCATGTCGCTCCCGACACCCTGGCGCTGATGCGCCAGCTGGCCCGGTCCGGTGAGCTGGCCACGCTGGCCGCCGAACGTGTCTGGAAAGAAACCGAAAAGGCACTGGGCGAACCCGACCCGCAGGTGTACTTCCAGGTGCTGGAAGACTGCGGCGCCCTGCAGGCGTTGTTCCCGGAGCTGGCCGCCCTGCGCGGCGTGCCCCAGCCCGCCGCACACCACCCCGAAGTGGACACCCTGACACATCAGTTTCTGGCTCTGAAAGCCGCGGCCGACATGGACCTGCCGCTGGCCGCCCGCTATGCGGTCATGGTGCACGATCTGGGCAAAGGCCTGACCCCGGAAGCGGACTGGCCGCAACATATTGCCCACGAAGCGCGCGGCGAACGCCTGGCACAGGCGCTGGGCGAGCGGCTGCGCGTCCCCGTGGCCCTGCGCGAACTGGGCGCCCTGACCGCGCGCTGGCATACACACGCTCACCGGGCACTCACGCTACGCTCCAACACCGTATGGAAACTGTTACGCGCTTTCGATGTGCTGCGTCGGCCAGAGCGGTTACCGTTATTCCTTGGTGCCTGCGAAGCAGATGCCCGCGGACGTACCGGGTTTGCCGACAGAGACTATCCCCAGCGTCGTTTCCTGCTCGGCGCCGCCGAGGCGGCAGCTCAGGTGCCGATCGATGCGCTGCGCGCACGCGGCCATGAAGGCAAGGCACTGGGCGATGCCATCGAGCGCGCCCGCATACAGGCTATCAGGGAGTACCAGCAAACATGGCAAAAGTCGCACTGATTACCGGCGCTGCACGGCGTATAGGCGCCGACATCGCCCGCACCCTGCACAAGCGCGGCATGAACGTCATCATCCATTGCCGGCGCAGTGCTGAAGACGCCGACGCGCTGGCTGCTGAGCTGAATCGCCTGCAACCCGATTCTGCCCGTGTGTTGCGCGCCAACCTCAACGAACCCGATGCCGTGCGCGCACTGGCCCGGGACGCCCTCGCCCAGTGGGGCGGCGTGGATGTGCTGGTGAACAACGCCTCCAGCTTTTACCCGACGCCGCTGGAACGCGCCACCGACGACGACTGGGATGCCCTGATGCACTCCAACGTGCGCGCCCCGTATCTGCTGGTGCAGGCGCTGGCACCCAGCCTGCGCAAGCATCGAGGCAGCGTGGTCAATCTGGTGGATGTCTATGCAGAAAAACCCCTCGCCGACCACAGCCTCTACTGCATGGCGAAAGCGGCCCTGGCCAGCATGACCAGAAGCCTGGCCCGCGAAATGGGGCCAGAGGTACGCATCAACGGGGTCTCACCCGGGCCGATCCTGTGGCCGGAAGGCGGTCAGGACAATCAGCAGGATATTCTCGCCGCCACCGCACTGGGCCGCTGCGGCAGCCCCCGGGACATTGCCGGTGCCGTGGCCTGGCTGGCTCTGGATGCGCCCTTCGTGACAGGACAGATACTGGCTGTGGATGGCGGCCGCTCGCTGGCCTTTCAGGGCGGCTGAGCGGCCTCGTTTCAGCCGGGCCAGTTGAAGTGAACGGCCCAGAGTTTCTGCTTGCTGAAATCCTTTTCCGCCAGCAAGGCGGCGTACGACACGCCCGACTCAGGGTGTGTCGCATGCGGCGCCAGGTCCGCCAGCGGTTGCAGCACAAAGGCATGCTTCAGAATTTCATCGCGCGGCAACTCAACGCCATCGATTTCACCAACCAGATCGCCGTAGGTCAGCACATCGATATCCAGCGTCCGGCTGGAAAATTTCTTTTCCCCACGCACCCGGCCATGCGCCGCCTCGATCTCGCGCAGCGCCGCCGCCAGCGCCCCCACCGGCAGATCCGTATCGATCTCGGCCACCAGGTTCAGGAAGGCATCCCCGTCGAAACCCACCGCCTCGCTTTCATAGACCGGGCTGATGGTCACCCTGCCAAACGCTGCGGCCAGGGCATCCAGCCCGGAGCGGATATTGTGCTCGCGGTCGATATTGGACCCGAGACTCAGAAACACCTGCATCAGGGACGTTCACCTCGCTCGATTATCACGCCGACATCCTGCGCGCCGCGCAGCGCCCCCGGCTTGGACAGCCGCAGGCGGCACCAGGGCACACCGAATTCATGGATGACGATCTCGGCACAGCGCTCGCTCAGGGTTTCCACCAGCTGAAATTCGGAGGCCTGAATGAAGGCAATCAGACGTTTGCCGACGGCCTTGTAGTCCAGGGCATCCTCAATGCTGTCGGTGGCGGCGCCACGGCGGATATCCGCCGCCATTTCCAGATCCAGGCTGACGGTCTGGCGGATACGACGCTCCCAATCGAAGATACCGATCACGGTGTCCACTTTCAGGTCGCGTATATAGACGATGTCCATTTCCAATCCCCATGCAATCGTGCGAATCTTGCACACCGGCGGCGCCAGAGCAGGGTGCCGGACGCGCAAGAGTAATGTGTTTTGCGTGTTGATTCACGCCCTGCGGTTATACTGGTGGCATGGCGAAGAGCGCGTCAGCACCCGGCGCGCTCGCAGGAATGGACGCATTGCAGAGGACTTGGTCGCTTGGATATCAACAGTTTGCAACACACCTGGTGGCTGGTTTCCCTGCTCTGCTTGGGGGGCTATCTGCTCGGCTCCGTGTCCAGCGCCATTCTGATCTGCCGCACCCTGGGGTATCCCGATCCTCGTACGGAAGGCTCCAGCAATCCCGGCGCCACCAATGTCCTGCGCATTGCGGGCAAGCCGGCGGCGGCCATGACGCTGGCGGGCGATGTCCTGAAAGGCGTCATCCCGGTACTGGCTGCCCTGCTGCTGAATCAGGGCCCTGCAGTGGCGGCGCTGGCTGGCTTCTGCGCCTTCCTGGGTCACCTTTTCCCGATCTTCTTTCAACTGCGCGGCGGCAAGGGCGTGGCCACCGCCTTCGGGCTGATTTTTGCCCTGCACTGGCCCAGCGGGCTGGTCACCGGCGCCGTCTGGCTCCTGATCTTCGGCCTGTTCCGGGTATCGTCCGTCGCCTCGATGCTGGCTTTCATCGCCATGCCGATGGCCATTTACGCGTGGTTACCGGAGGCCTTCTGGCCGATGGTCCTGCTCACCGCCATGCTGCTGGTGCGACATCACAGGAACATTCGCAATCTGCTTACCGGCAAGGAACTGGGCTTCCGCAAGCGCTAGATCGGTGCCAGCTCCATCAGCGGCCAGCGGGCCCGGACGCTGATGCCCAGGCCCTCCTGACGCTCCCCGGCCGCCAGCCGCAGCGCGCCCGCAAAGGCAATCATGGCGCCGTTGTCGGTGCACAGGGCCTGGCGCGGATAGCACACCCGCACCCCCTTCGCCCCCAACGCCTCGTCCAGCCGTGCCCGCAACCGGGTGTTGGCCGAGACCCCGCCCGCCATCACCAGCGTACCGTGCCCGCTGGCCTCCATGGCCCGGCGGCACTTGATCACCAGGGTTTCCACCACCGCCGTCTCGAAGGCACGGGCAATATCCGCACGATCCTGCTCGGACAGCGCCTCGGCGCCACCACAGGCGGCAATGGTGTTCAGGCAATAGGTCTTGAGCCCGGAAAAGCTGAAATCCATACCCGGCCGGTCGGTCATCGGCCGGGGGAAGGTAAAGCGGTCCGGGTTCCCCTGCTGTGCCAGTGCACTGATGCGCGGCCCACCGGGGTAGCCCAGCCCCATCATCTTGGCAGCCTTGTCGAAGGCCTCCCCCGCAGCGTCGTCTACGGATTCGCCCAGCAAGTGATAGTCCCCCAGAGCCCGGGCATCCAGCAGCATGGTGTGCCCACCGCTGACCAGCAGGGCAACAAACGGGAAGGCAGGGGGATCCGCCTCCAGCAGCGGCGCCAGCAGATGACCTTCCATATGATGCACCGGCAAGGCCGGGATATCCCAGGCAAACGCCAGTGCCCGGGCTGTGGCCGCCCCCACCAGCAGGGCGCCAGCCAGCCCCGGCCCGGCGGTGTAGGCGATGCCGTCCAGATCCTCTGGCGCGGTGCCGCCCTGCTCCAGCACCTGGCGCATCAACGGCAGCAGGCGCCGCACATGGTCGCGGCTGGCCAACTCCGGCACCACGCCGCCAAACTCGGCATGCATGCCCACCTGGCTGTACAGGGCGTCCGCCAGCAGGCCCTGTTCGGTGTCGTACAGGGCTACTCCGGTTTCGTCACAGCTGGTCTCGATACCCAGAACGCGCATGTTTCCTCTCGATTCGGTGGGGGCCGTCCGGCGCGGGCATGATATCGAGCAAATGTTTGCAAATCCATCAGGCTCCGGTAGAATGCCGCGCTCCGCAGTGTCCGGACCCCGCTCGACCGGGACGGCACCCGCGATTGACTTCTTAACGGTCGGCCCCGCCGCCGGCCGACATACAAAGGTGATAGTGCATGCCGCAAGTACGAGTAAAGGAAGGCGAACCGTTTGACGTCGCCCTGCGTCGCTTCAAGCGCTCCTGCGAGAAGGCCGGTATTCTGGCCGAAGTACGCCGTCGCGAGTTCTACGAGAAGCCGACCCAGGAGCGCAAGCGCAAGCGCGCCGCCGCCGTGAAGCGCCACCTGAAGAAGGTGTCCCGCGAGCAGCTGCACCGCAAGCGTCTGTACTGATCCGGTCTACGGACACCCTGCCATGAGCGATATCAAGGCCCGCCTCACGGATGCCATGAAAGACGCCATGCGTGCCAAGGATAGCGCCCGTCTGGGCGTTATTCGTATGGCCCTGGCGGCGCTCAAGCAGGTGGAAGTGGACGAGCGCATCGAGCTGGATGACGCCCGCGTGCTCGCCATCCTCGACAAGCAGGTCAAGCAGCGCCAGGACGCCGCCCGCCAGTATGGCGACGCCGGCCGCCAGGATCTGGCCGACACCGAACTGGCCGAAATCGAGGTACTGCGCGAATTCCTGCCCCAGCCCCTCAGCGACGACGAGATCGACGCCCTGATCAGCCAGGCTATCGCCGACACCGGTGCTGCCGGCATGCAGGACATGGGCAAGGTGATGGGCCAGCTCAAGCCGCAACTGCAGGGCCGCGCCGATATGGGCGCTGTCAGTGGCCGCATCAAGGCACGCCTGACCGCCTGACAGACCGAACAGGGTTTCCCCCGGCCAGCCCGGCCACGCTACACTCTTCTCCCTGATACGTTCTTCAACCTACTTGCTCAATAACCGGCAGCCGCGCGCCATGTCCCGTATTCCGGATTCCTTCATTCAGGATCTGCTCGCCCGTACCGATCTGGTCGAGGTGATTGATGCGCGCGTGCCGCTGAAGAAGACCGGCCGCAACTACAGCGCCTGCTGCCCGTTCCACAACGAAAAAACCCCGTCGTTCACGGTCGCCCCGGACAAGCAGTTCTACTACTGCTTCGGCTGCGGCGCCAAGGGCAACGCCGTCGGCTTCCTCATGGAATACGAGCACCTGAGCTTCCCGGAGGCGGTCAAACAACTGGCCGACAAAGCCGGGGTGGAAGTGCCGCGCGAACGCCCGGAAACCGCCGACGATCGCGCCCGCAAGGATCATGTCCAGACCCTGTACGACCTGCTGGCCCGCGCCGACCGCTTCTATCGCCAGCAGCTCAAGAACGCGCCGGAGCGGCAAACGGCGGTGAAATACCTGAAAGGCCGCGGCCTGAGCGGCGAAATCGCCGCCCGCTTCGGCATCGGCTTTGCGCCGCCCGGCTTCGACAACCTGATCAGCGGCCTGTCGCTGGACGAACGCGGCCTGGCCCTGGCCCTGGAAGCGGGCCTGCTGGTACGCCGGGAAGACACCGGCCGCACCTACGACAAGTTTCGCGACCGCATCATGTTCCCGATCCGCGACAGCCGCGGCCGCACCATCGGCTTCGGTGGCCGCGTGCTGGGCGACAGCAAACCGAAATACCTGAATTCCCCGGAAACCCCGGTCTTCCACAAGGGCCGTGAACTCTACGGCCTGTGGGAGTGGCGCCAGAGTCGCGACAAGTCCACGCAACTGTTCGTGGTGGAAGGCTACATGGACGTCATCGCCCTGGCCCAGCACGGCGTGGATAACGCCGTCGCCACCCTCGGCACCGCCACCACGGAAGAGCATGCGCAGAAACTGTTCCGTCAGGTGGATGAAGTGGTGTTCTGCTTTGATGGCGACGACGCGGGCCGACGGGCCGCCTGGCGCGCCCTCGAATCGGCCCTGGCCACCCTGGAAGATGGCAAGCAGGCGCGCTTCCTGTTCCTGCCCGAAGGCGAAGACCCGGACACCCTGGTGCGCCAGCAGGGACGCGAAGCCTTGCTGGCCATGGCCGCTGACGCCCCCTCGCTGTCCGAGTTCCTGTTCCGGCATCTGGAAGAGGGTCTGGACGTGCGTTCGGTGGACGGCCGGGCTCGTCTGGCCCGGCTCGCCCTGCCCTTCATCGCCAAGGTGAAGGGCGATTTCTATCGCAGCCTGCTGCGCCGCGAACTGGCGGAACGCACCCGCCTGACAGAAGACGAACTCGAACGGCTGACGCCAGCCCCCCCCGGCCGCCCGGCAGCACCGCAGGGCGCGACCGCCCCGGCACGCGCCGCCACGCCGCCCGCGTCCTCGGCAGGCAGCGGCCCACCGCCGGGGCCGGACGTCTGGTTTGATGAGGACGCCTACGGGGCTCCCCCGGCCGATACGCCGCCGCCTGACTGGGGCGCACCGCCACCCGTCGTGGCGCCGTCCACCCCCCGCACCGCCCCGCCACGGCGGGGGCGCGGCAGCACACTGAGCCTGGGTGAGCGGATGACGGTGATACTGCTGAACGCCCCGTCGCTGATCCGCCAGCACCCGCTGCCCGAGAAGGTCGAGGAACTGGAACTGCCAGGCATGGACCTGCTGATCGAGGTCAGCACCCTGGTGCAGGACAATCCGGATCAACCCGCTGCGGCCCTGCTGGGCAGCCTGATGGCTCTGGAACAGGGAGAACTGCTGACCCGGCTGCTGCGCGAAACCCTGCGCACGCCCATGGACGAGGCCACCGCAGGCCGCTACTGGCGCGACGCCGTCCAGCAGCTGGAAGTGCGCCGTCTGGAGCAGGCCATCAGCCAGGAGACCCGGCAGCCGCGCCCTGATGCCCGCCGCCTGATGAGCCTGCACCGGGCTCTGAGCGACGCCCGGCTGAGCCTGTCAGCGCCCCTGCAGTAGCCCGCCGTCAACCCCTCACCTTCACGCGCAACACCTTGAAATACCGAAAGATGGACACATATCGAGCTGATACCCGTCGCCATGCCATGTAGGCACAGCACGGGGCTTCCAGTATAATCCGCCGTTTGGCAACTCCAACCACGGGCCGCAACATGACGTCGCAGAAAGAGCAGCAGCAGTCACAGCTGAAACAGCTGATCGCTCTGGGCAAAGAGCAGGGCTACCTGACCTACGCCGAAGTGAATGACCATCTGCCGGAGTCGATTACTGACACCGATCAGGTGGAAGACATCGTCCAGATGATCAACGACATGGGCATCCATGTGGTTGAAAAGGCGTCCGACGCCGAACAGTTGCTGATGGACGACAACGCCGAAAGCACCGACGAAGTCGCTGCGGAAGAGGCGGCTGCCGTACTGGCGTCTGTGGAATCCGAACCGGGCCGCACCACCGATCCGGTGCGCATGTACATGCGCGAAATGGGCACGGTGGAACTGCTGACCCGCGAAGGCGAAATCGAAATCGCCAAACGTATCGAGGAAGGCATCCGCGAAGTGCTGCACGCCATGGCCCACTGGCCCGGCACCGTGGAAACCGTGATTGCCGAATTCGACAAGGTACAGGCGGAAGAACGCCGCATTTCCGACATCATCGCCGGTTATCTCGACCCGAACGATGACGGCGCGGCCGCACCCGCCGCCCCGGCCGAGCCGCAATTTGCCTCGCGCAAGGACGACAAGGCCGAGAAAGACGACGACGAAGAAGATGACGACAGCGACGATGACAGCGAAGACGATGGCAGCATCGATCCGGTGCTGGCCGCCGAGCGCTTCAACAACCTGCGCGCCCAGCTCGACAAGACTGTCCGCTCCCTGAAGCGCAATGGCCGCGACCACGCCAGCAGCGCCAAGAACCTGGAAGCGCTGGCCGAACAGTTCACCATGTTCAAACTGGTGCCGCGCATCTATGACGAGTTGCTGCGCCAGGTCCGCGACACCCTGGACCAGATCCGCCGCCACGAGCGCGAGATCATGGCCCTGGCGATTCGCCGTGGCGGCATGGAACGCAAGGAGTTCATCCGCAACTTCCCGGGCAACGAGACCAACGTTGACTGGTGCGACAAGATGTTGCGCAGCAAGAAAGTCAAACTGGATTCCGACCGTTTCGGCGCCGTGAAGGATGACATCATCCGCACCCAGAAACGCATCCAGCAGCTCGAAGAGACCTGCGGCATACCTGTCGCCGACATCAAGGAAATCAACCGCCGCGTCTCCATCGGTGAAGCCAAGGCCCGCCGCGCCAAGAAAGAAATGGTCGAGGCCAACCTGCGTCTGGTGATCTCCATCGCCAAGAAGTACACCAACCGCGGCCTGCAGTTCCTCGACCTGATCCAGGAAGGCAACATCGGCCTGATGAAAGCCGTGGACAAGTTCGAATACCGCCGTGGCTACAAGTTCTCCACCTACGCCACCTGGTGGATTCGCCAGGCCATCACCCGCTCCATCGCCGATCAGGCGCGCACCATCCGTATTCCGGTACATATGATCGAGACCATCAACAAGATCAACCGGGTACAGCGCCAGATGCTGCAGGAAATGGGCCGCGAACCGACCCCGGAAGAACTGGGCGTACGCCTGGAAATGCCGGAAGACAAGGTGCGCAAGGTGCTGAAGATCGCCAAGGAACCGATCTCCATGGAGACGCCCATCGGCGACGACGAGGATTCGAGCCTGGGCGATTTCATCGAAGACGCCAACATCGAATCGCCGGTGGACTCCGCCACCATGCTGGGCCTGGAAGAAGCCACCCGCGAAGTCCTGGCCAACCTGACCGCCCGCGAAGCCAAGGTGCTGCGCATGCGCTTCGGTATCGACATGAATACGGACCACACGCTGGAAGAAGTCGGCAAACAGTTCGACGTCACCCGCGAGCGAATCCGCCAGATCGAAGCCAAGGCCCTGCGCAAACTGCGCCACCCGTCGCGCAGCGAACACCTGCGCAGCTTCCTGGACGGCGACGCCTGATCAGCACTTGAAAGACACCGCCAGCCGCTGCATTATTCAGCGGCTGGCGCGTTTACAGCACACACAAGAATGCAAAAACGTTAACCCAGCGTTTCCACAGTTTTCATGTTTTCCGGGCCTATAGCTCAGTTGGTTAGAGCAGGGGACTCATAATCCCTTGGTCCCTGGTTCGAGTCCAGGTGGGCCCACCACTTCCCTCACCCTTCCCTCTCATCCCTGGCATACCCCCTCTCAAGCTGGTGTAATCAGTTTTTGTCGTCACCACGACGCTGATCGAGGTGCCTCATGTTCCAACCCCCTCGAAGCCGACATCACCTTCCCGAGCCGCAGGCAGCCAATCCGACCTGGCTGGAGCTGTTCTACGACCTCGTGTTCGTGGCGGTCTTTATCCAGATCGGCGATCTGTTGAGCCGGGATGTGAGTGGCGCTGGCATGCTGACGGTGCTGCTGCTGTTCGCGCCGATCTGGTGGATCTGGGTGAATATCGCCTGGTACATGAACCGGTTCGATGTGGATGACGTGACGCACCGTTTGCTGTTGCTGGTGCAGATCTTCTTCATTTCCTGGATCGGCCTGAGTGTGCCGGAGGCGTTTGGCGACCAGAGCACCCAGTTTGTCATCTGCTATATCGGCTTCCGCCTGACCATGATCGCCATGTATGCGCGCACGTTGCGGCATGCGCCGGAGCAGCGCGCTCTGCTGGTGCGCCATATCACGCATTTCCACGCGCCTGGCGCACTCCTGTGGTGCTTGTCGCTGCTGCTGGCGCCGGAGCATCGACCTTACGCCTGGGCGCTGATCTTTGCCGGTGAGGTGGGATGCGCTTTCCTGCCGCGCTTTGTGGCACTGATGCGTGTACACCCGGTGCACATGCACCATCTGGTCGAACGCTTCGGCACCCTGATCATTCTGGTGCTCGGGGAAACCTTCATCAAAAGCATCACCGCCGACCCGGCGCCGACATTTTCGCTGGAGGCGGTGCTGTTCTCCGCACCGGCCATCGCGACCTTCTTCGGCCTCTGGTGGCTGTACTTTACCGCCATCGACAGCGAGCGCGCGGCCGCACGCATGGTGCGACCGGAAAATCCCCTGCCATGGATTCTGGCGCACCTGCCGCTGGCGCTGGCACTGATTACGCTGGCCGTGGCGACATCGCGACTGTTCGAGTCCGTGACCACCGGCCAGGCCGATGCGGGCTATACCGCCGTGTACTTCGGCTCTCTGGCGCTATTCTTCCTGCTACTGAGCATGGTGGCTGGCGATCGCAGCCGCCGCGCCAACCTGCCAAGGCTGATTGGCGCAGCGCTGTTTGCACTGCTGATTTTCGGGGGCGACAGGCTGGTACCACACGTCGCCCTGGCGTGGGTTGCCGTGCTGATCGTGGCGGCGCTGGTCAGCCTGGACTGGATAAACCGACGACGGAAACTGGCCGACGAGGCTCATCCCTCCTGAATGTCCGGCTCCACCAGTTTCGCCAGCAGAATCAGCGATTCCTGCCAGCCCACATAACAGGCCTCCGCCGGAATCACGTCGGGCACGCCGTCCTGAGTGATGTGAATCTCGGTACCCAGGGAAACCTCCCGCAGCTCGACGGTCACGTCAATGGTGCCCGGCAGATTCGGGTCTTCGAAGGTGTCGGTGAAGCGGATGCGCTGATTCGGCACCAGCTCATGATATTCCCCGCCGAAGAAATGGCTGTTGCCGGTGGTGAAGTTCGTGAACGACATGCGGTAGCGGCCACCCACCCGCACGTCCATCTCGTGAACCCGTCCGGTAAAGCCGTTCGGCGGCAGCCATTTCACCTTGGCATCCGGTTCCAGAAAAGCACGGTACACACGCTCGGCGGGCGCCTGAACAACACGATGAAGTCGTATGGTATGGGGCATGGGTGATCTCCTGTGCGATAGGATAAGAGACTGATTCCTGCTCTGGTCGAATCGCTCTGCCCCCTTTCGACAGCCCCCTTGCGACCGCCTTCCTTACGCCACACCGTCTGCAGACCCCACAGAAAATGCCGCTTCACGCAGTCGTCGCCATATGTCATGGCCCACCTCGTCAATCTCCCGCACCGCCTCCAGACAATCACGCCGGGCGGCACTGTCCACCAGTGGATCCGGAAGCAGCGGGTCATAGATCATCTGCCTGATCACGGCATTGCCGAGCAGGAAGGATTCACGCGCGGCTTCCTCGGTGTCGAGCGCTGGCAGCTTGGCCAGCCACTGACGAATGCGTTGCGTGGATTCACGGTAGCGGGCATTCAGGGCCTCACCATCCCACAGGGTACGAGCCTGCGCCTCGCAGGCAGGCTCCAGCGTCTCGGCGCGCCACAACATCGCTTCGGCATCCAGGCCCAGCCGACCCAGGCGCTGGCGCAGCGCGGTCAGATCTTCCACCAGATTGTCGGGGCGCACGTGGAGATCACGCCGCAACGCCTCGAAGCCAGCCAGCCGCAGTGCTCGCAGGCGCCGGTTCTGCGCCGGTTTGTCGCTGCGCTTCAGTTCGCCGGTGTAGACCATCAACCAACCGCCCGCCCAGGGCCGGATACGCGCCTCGGCCTGCTTCCACAGGCTCAATTCGCCCGCCAACTCCACCGCCCGGGGCCCCAGCCGGTAGCTGCCCCGGCCTGCGGCCTCAAGCAGCCCGGCCGCATTCAGGCGCACCAGCGCCACGCGCACGCTGTTGGCCCGCACCCCGAACAGGGCGCAGGCGGACACCGCTTCGCGCGCCTCCAGCAGCTGCTCGTCCGAAGCCAGCAGGAGCGTCAGGATCAGGTCTTTCGGGTTGAGCGGCATGGCCAATGTCTTTCCTGCGTCTGAAATCGACCCAGATGTTACCCATAAAACCTATCATTGACAAAACATGTAACAATCAATAGAAATGACGGATCACACGGCACCTGAGTGGCAACCATGAAGACACTGAAGACGATGACCTACGAGGTCACAGGCCGCATCGCCCGCATCACCCTGAACCGCCCGGCACGCGGCAATGGCATCACGATGGATATGCCACGCGAGATGGCGGCCTGTGTCGAGCAGGCCAATCTGGACCCGGCGGTGCACGTGATCGCCCTGGCGGGCAACGGCTCCGGCTTCTGTGGCGGGTACGATCTGGTGGACAGCGCCCAGGACATGACCATGGACAATCCGGGCGGCGACTGGCCGCCCGGTTCACCGCTGGACCCGCTGGTGCAGCGCGAGAATCACCGTCCAGACCGCACCTGGGACCCGATGACCGACTACGCCATGATGAGCCGCAACATGCGTGGCTTCATGAGCCTGTTTCACTCGGACAAGCCGGTGGTGTGCAAGGTGCATGGCTTCTGCGTTGCGGGCGGCACCGACATGGCCTTGTGTTCGGATCTGCTGGTGATTGCCGACGACGCCAAGATCGGCTACCCCCCGGCCCGGGTCTGGGGCTCGCCCACCACGTCGTTGTGGTTTCATCGGCTGGGCCTGGAGAAGGCCAAGCGGCTGCTGTTCACCGGCGATTGCCTGTCCGGCAAGGAGGCGCAGGAATGGGGACTGGCGATCGAATCAGCCCCGGCCGACGCGCTCGATGAACGCTTCGAGACATTGCTGACGCGCATTGCCCGTATGCCCATCAACCAGTTGATGATGATGAAGCTGCTGCTGAATCAATCCGTCATGCAACAGGGGCTGCACACCACCCAGATACTGGGCACCGTGTTCGACGGCATCACTCGCCACACGCCTGAGGGTTATGCCTTCCAGCAACGCGCCGCCGAGGCAGGTTTCAAGCAAGCCGTGCGTGAGCGGGATGAACCGTTCGGCGATTACGGTCTGTCATCCTTCAAGGGTTAACCGCGATGAACACACAAGCAAACCGACGCAAAGTCACCGACATTTTCAGCCGCGAGGAGATTCGCATGCTGACCGAACGCTCCGACCTTCGCGGGTTCGCCGCCGTCGGATGGACCTGGCTGGTGATCGGGCTTTCCTTCGTGGCACTGGCCTGGGCCAGCCAGCAATCATTGCTGATTTTTCTGCCCGTGCTGCTGCTGGCGCTGTGCGTGATCGGTGGCCGGCAACTGAGCCTTGCCATTCTGATGCACGACGCCTCCCACGGCACCCTGTTCAAAAGCAAAGGGCTGAACAACGTGCTGGCCGACTGGCTCTGCGCACGGCCGATCTGGAACGATCTGCACAAGTACCGCGCCCACCATGTCATCCACCACACCCGTACCGGGCAGCAGGATGACCCCGACCTGTCGCTGGTAGCGCCCTTCCCCACCACCCGCGCGTCGCTGGCCCGCAAGCTGCTGCGCGATATCAGCGGCCTCACGGGCATCAAGTTCTTTATCGGCCGCTTCCTGATGGACGCGGGTTATATCAAATGGACCGTGGCCAATGAGGTGGTCCGGTTGCCCGACGACGGTATGACCCTGCCGCGCCGATTCATGTTGCTGCTGCGTAATGCGACCCCGACGCTCATCGTCAACGGCCTGCTGCTGGCCGCCCTCTGGGCCGCAGGCCATGCCTGGCTGTTCCTGGTCTGGGTCGTGGCCTACATGACCACTTTCTCGGTGTTTGTGCGCATCCGTTCCATGGCGGAACATGCCTGCACCCAGCGCAGCACGGACATGTTCCTGAACACCCGCACCACCCGCGCCGGCCTGCTGGCCCGCGCCACCGTCGCACCGCTTAACGTCAATTATCATATCGAGCACCATGTGATGGCCTCGGTGCCCTACTTCCGTTTGCCGCTGATGCATCGTTTGCTACGCGAGCGTGGTGCGGTGCCCGCACCACCGGGATATCTGGAGGTGTTGCGTATCGTGTCGTCCAGAACGCCTGCATCCGCAGGCTGACTGGCGGGCAAGCACAGGGCCGTGTCTGCTATTCTGCACCGACACGCGACATTGCTGCCCTGCCTGGAGACAGATCATGACGACCACGGCCGACCGCTTCGGTTTCACACTGGAGCAGCACTACAGCCTTTTGCCGGCGGCGCTGTTCTCATACTGCGCCCCGACATCGGTCACAACACCGGGGATCGCCTTGTTCAATCACGCGCTGGCGGCCTTCCTGGGGCTTGATGCCAGGACCCTGGACAGCGCAGAGGGCGCTGCGCTACTGGCCGGCAATGTTCTGCCCGAACACAGCACGCCACTGGCACAAGCCTACGCCGGGCATCAGTTCGGCCACCCCAACATGCTCGGCGATGGTCGTGCCATCTTGCTGGGTGAGCAGCGAGCGCCAGACGGCCGCCTTTACGATATCCAGCTCAAGGGGGCCGGACGCACTGCCTATTCCCGTGGCGGTGACGGCCGCGCGGCGCTCGGCCCCATGTTGCGTGAGTACCTGATCAGCGAAGCCATGCATGCACTGGGCATCCCGACCACTCGCAGTCTGGCCGTGGTCACCACCGGTGAGCCCGTGTATCGAGAGGAAGTGTTGCCAGGTGCCATTCTGGCGCGTGTTGCCAGTTCGCATGTACGTGTAGGCACTTTCCAGTTTGCGGCCAGCCGCCAGGACCATGCCTTGCTGCAAGCCCTGGTGGACTTCGTGATCGCACGACACTACCCGGAACTGACCGAGATCGAACGGCAAAAGCAGCCGCTGGCGCTGATGGAAGCCGTGATGGACCGGCACATTGATCTGGTGGTGGCGTGGATGCGCGTCGGTTTTATTCATGGCGTGCTCAACACCGACAACGTGACCCTGTCTGGCGAGACCATCGACTATGGCCCCTGCGCCTTCATGGACAGCTACCACCCGGAAACCGTGTTCAGCTCCATCGACCATCAGGGCCGCTACGCCTACGCCAACCAGCCCGCCATCACCCAGTGGAATCTGGCGCGTTTTGCCGAAACGCTGTTGCCACTGATCGCCGACGATCCGGAACAGGCGGTGGGGCCGGCAACCGAACTGATTCAGTCGTTCCCTGAGCGCTACGGAAAAAAATGGCTGGCGATGATGCGCTGCAAACTGGGTCTGTTTGGCGAGGACTCGGTGGACCAGACGCTGGCCACCGATCTGCTGAAATGGATGCAATCCCAGGCAGCAGATTACACCAACACCTTTCGCGCGCTGAGCAGTGAGACGCGCCCGGAGAGCGGCCCCTGCGACAGCGCCGACTTCCGCAACTGGTACGACCGCTGGCAGGCACGACTCGGGCGCAACAACAAGCCACTGAAATCATCCCTGTGCCTGATGCGCAACAGCAATCCGGCGATCATTCCACGCAATCATCAGGTGGAAAAAGCACTGGACGCCGCCAGCAGCGAAGGCGATCTGACATTGGCCAGACAGTTGCTGGCGGTGCTGGCAACGCCCTATGAGGACAGTCCGGACAAAGCCACCTTCAAGGTGCCACCCGCGCCAGAGGAGCGAGTCTGCCAGACCTTCTGTGGCACCTGAGGTCTCTAGGGCGATGCCGTAAAACGGGGCTGCCAGGCAATCTTCGCCATCTCAGCCCTGTCTGCATCAGCAGCGAATCCGGGCAAGCTGTCGATGCGCGCGAAAAATTCCCGGGAATGCAGCAGCACATCCCTCACCTCGTAGGCATGGCGCGCCGCCTCCCGATGGCGCGCTTCAGCGGCCTCGGCCATGGAAGCAAAACGGTTTTTCGCCACCAGAAAACGGTCCACCTCCTCATCACTGAACCCTGCCAGCGCGACGATGGCCGATACGTCCAGACTGTTCGCCACACGCCCGTTCCCGGTGGCATTTTCCCGGCATGCCGCCGCATCCAGGCGGTGCCCTGACAGAAACAGCGTGCTCACCGAACGCACCTGCCGGCACAGCGCTGCATCGCCGGTGTGGAAAGCGACATCCCGGAAGCAGCCGCTGCGCACATAGCTCACTCTGGTGCCCGGCGTGTTGAAGGCCGACCGGATCAGGCTCTGCGGGTGGATGAGATAGCATGGTTTGGCAGAATCCAGATGGCGGGCGAGATACAGAAACTGGTACTCGATCGGATCGGGATCGCGCGGCGACGTAACACCCACCTGTTCATCGGCACCGCTGACGAGGCCACAGCCGCAGAGCGCCAGCACCAGTCCCGGCAGCAACCCCGCCACAGCGCGGGTCATTGCAGCACCAGCTCTACACGGCGGTTCTGTTCGCGCCCGGCCTCACTCGCATTGCTGGCACGGGGTGCCATAAAGCTGGCACCTTTGGGCGTCATGCGGTCGGCCGCAATACCGAAATCACCGACCAGTGACTGGCGCACCGCTGAGGCACGCCGCAGAGACAGATCGGCATTGTAGTCGAAGCTGCCCTGATTATCGGTGTGCCCGACGACCAGCACCCGGATATCCGGTTGTGTTTCCAGCAGCCGTGCCATCTGCGTCAGTGCCTCCATAGACTCAGGCCGCAGCGCGGCGCTGTCATGATCGAAGAAGATGCCGTCAACAACGGCATACCCGTCAGCGGTCAGTGAGGCACTGAGCTCATCGGCACTGCGGGCGCCCGTCTGCACCTGCCCGGTCTGCATGGCCTGCCCTTCCACCACGACTTTATGAATGACTGGTGCAGCCTGCTGGTCCTGGATATACAGAAAAACATGGGTGCGCCCGGCGTCGTTATCGCGCTCGGCCAACAGGGCGCGGGTGCCGCCACGCACCAGAATGGTGGGATGCAGCGCATTGCGCATGTTGCGCCAGTAATCGTCGGGGAAGGTGACGTTTCTGACGTAAGCGCCGATCTGTCGACCACAGCCGGTTTGCCCGGCGCATTCAAAGCGCACGTTAAAACCGTCAGCGGCAAGCGCAGCCTGATAGTTGCGCTGTATTTCCAGCGGGCTTCTGCCTGCCGGCGCTTCATAGGTCAGCCAGGTGACGCGCCCCTCAAGCACCGCCTGCAACGGCTGCAGGACCTCCTGATTCCAGCCGCTGCGAAGGTGGTAGGCATCCATCGGAATCGGCCCGAGGGGCAAGGCCACCTCGTCGTAGTCACGCGCCATATAGCCCTGCATGGTCGCGCCTGCAAAGCGGCTGACGAGCGGATTGTCCTGCCCTGGCTCCGAAGCGGCGGCAATCGTCGACGTGATGGCCACGGCGGTGATGATGACCGGACACCACCATCGCACCATTCCGTTTATCACCCTTGTCATAAGCGTCCTGGCTCCCTGCAACCCCCTTGGATGTCCTTATCTGTTTACCACCGGTCACGCGAAATTTCCATGCGCCAGGTCCGCCATGGGCAGCGCCGTTATGCTGCGTTTGTTGTGCGCCGTCCATTACATGGCGTCAGTATTTTCCAGCAGCAGCGCGGCGCCCAGGCCGCCGCCCGCGCAGGTGGAGACCACCGCAAAACGTTGCCCCTCCCGTTGCAGGCGCTGCGCGGCGGTCAGCAGCAGTCGGCAGCCGGTGGCGGCGAAGGGATTGCCCAGAGACAGCGAACCGCCCCAGGTATTCAGGCGATCACGGGGAATCTCGCCGTGGGGCATGTCGTGGCCATGGCGAGCACGAACAAAATTGGCATCCGCCATGCAGGCCATGTTCACCAGCATCTGCGCGGCAAAGGCTTCGTGGATTTCCCATACGCCGACGTCAGCAAAACCCAGACCGTTGCGTGCCAGCAGCGGCGGAATCGACATGGCCGGGCCCAGCAGCATTTCATCCTGCAGGGTATCGACACCGGCCAGCAGGTAATCGCGCACGATGGCCAGCGGCTTCAAACCGCGACGTGTGGCTTCTTCATGGCTGGCCAGCAGCAACGCGCCGGCGCCATCGGTAAAGCGCGAGGCATTGCCCGGGGTAATGACACCGTTCTCGCGATCAAATACCGGCGCCAGCTTGCCCAGACGTTCCGCGGTGGCATCGGCGCGCGGCGTGTTATCTGCTTCTGCGGTGTCACCGGCTTTGTTGGTCACGGGCGTGATCTGGGTCGCCAGATCGCCCGCCGCTGCGGCACGCACCGCACCGGCATGGCTTTCGGCGGCGTAGGCATCGCAAGCTTCCCGGGAAACGGGGGTGCCTTTCACCATGCGCTCGCATGACACACCCATGGTCATGCCGGTGGTGTAATCGCTGCCATCAGGAATATCCAGCCCGAAATCACGCAGGCGCAACCCGCCCAGCACCTTCATGCGGTCACCAAAATCCTTGCGCTGGCGCAGCTTCATCAAGGCGCGGCGAATCCCCTGGCCCAGGCGCACCGGCACATCAGAAAAGTTTTCCGTGCCGCTGGCGATGCCCAGCTTCAGCCGCCCCAGACGAATCTGATCACACAGGTTCATCACCCCCACGTTCGGCGAGATCCCTGCCATGGCCACCGTGTAGGCCGGAGTGCGGCTGGACATGCCTGCGGCCAGCATCGCCTCGCGGGCCACGTTGGTGGTTTCCACCTCGTGCAACACCGTGCCCATGATCACCAGTTCGATATCCGTGGCAGGCACGCCAGAGCGCGCCAGCAGGCCACGCAGCGCCTCGGCACCCAGTTCGTAGCTCATCATGTCGGCATACAGCCCGGCACTGTCCAGAAAGGGGGTGCGGGTGCCGGCCACAATCACCGGTTGTTGTTCGCTCATACATCGCTCCTCAACAGCACATCACCGGCCTGATAGACATGGCCCGCATCATCCACCAGCCGGATACCGTAGCGACCCTGGTCGTCTTTCGTCTGCGTCATCTGGATTGACAGCACCGGGCTGGGCAGCGGCAACGGCCGGATAAATCGCACATCAATTTCTGCGATGTCGTAGCCCTGATTGCGGATGGTTTCGAACACCTGCGCAAAGCATCCGTAGCCATGCATTATGCAGCCCTTGAAGCGGGTGCGTTTGGCCATGGCTGGCAAGGTATGAATCGGATTGAAGTCACCGGTCAGTTTGAAGAAGGTCACGCCCTCTTTCGCCCCTGCCTGCCACTGGCCGATGGTGGTGAAGTCCCGCTCTGCGGGCGCCGTCTCTTTGCCGCCCTTGTCGGGGCGCGACCTGATCATCACGGCCGCGTAGGCATCGATGATCATCGCTTGTGGATCATCCTTCGGCCCGATGCTGATGCGGCTGTGAATGCGCGCCCGGTAGCCGTCATCGCTGGCATCCAGCAAATCACCGTGCAACTGGAACACACCTGTACGCGACAGCGGCGTATTGATGCGCAGGCTGACGCCCTGATTCAGGACGCTCAACAGCGGATAGGGCGCCCGTGCCGTCAGACGCGAGATGGTCCCCATGGCCATGCGCGCCGCCGCAAAGTGCGGCGCCAGGGTGTCACCGAAGCGCGCGGCATCCATGCCACTCCAGCCGTCGTAGGCCGCCAGCAGTGCTGCAGACGGCGCCTTCATGGTCAGATCCAGCGGCGTGGTGTCCAGCGTGCTTTTCTTCGGCAACGGCAGCACCGAGCGCAGGCCACCACTGGCCATGGCCCAGGCGACGGGCAGATTTTCCAGAATAAAGCGGCTCGACACCGCAGCAGACGATTCATTCATGGTCTTTTTTCCGTGAAAGGAAACATGCAGCGGATTCTAGTGGACCCCGCATCCGCTGCCATGACCCCACCGTACAGGCCTGTTGCACCCTGAGCATTCCGGTCAATCCGTTTGGCCGCTTCCCGGCGCTATACAGGGAGAAATCACTTGTATAAATGACCCATGACTGGTTAGTCATCTCGTTTTCGGGCCCGTATGATCAGGCAGACACCTGAACAGTGCACCCCGGTACCAGGAGACCCCCATGACTGCCAGCGCTGCCGCCCGCTCCCCCAACGCCGCCCACCACGATACCCGGAACGGCCGCTACAGCGACGCCTTCATGAACCGCATGCGCCAGACCGGCGACCCACTGGCAGACCAGGTGGCTGCCCAACTCAAGCGCCATTTGCCCTCGCAGATGCTGGACGAGGTGATGGCCCGCGCCGACAGCGAAGGCGGCGTCTTTCAAGCGTTCCTGGATTACTCCTGGACCGTGCCGGACTGGGTCGACTGGGACCTGATCGAGCGCGCCCGCCGGGTGCAACTGGCCTTTGGCCAGACCCGCGGCGTCGTGCTCCTGGTCGGCGGTCTGGCCGAAGGCGCCGGGCTGAACAAGGCCTCGGAAGTGCTGGCCGCCACCGGCCGCTTCAAGCCGGAAAAAGTCATCAAGCGCCTGTACGAAACCGGTCAGATGACCCACAACAGCCAGGCCCCCAACGGCCTGCGGCCCGGCGGGCCCGGCCACCGCACCATCATGGAAGTGCGCCTGCTGCATGCCATGGTGCGCCGCCATCTGCTGAACAAGGGCTGGGATAGCGCGCAGTTCGACCACCCCATCAACCAGGAAGACATGCTCTTCACCATCATCGAATTCAACCATCTGGCAGTGCGCGGCATGGCCCGCCTCGGCGCCACCCTGAGCCGCGAAGATCGCGAAGCCACCCATCACTTCTGGCGTTACGTGGCCTACCTGAACGGCGTGACCGATGAATTCCTGACCACCAGCCCGGAAGACGAAGCCCTGGCCTACGACCGCATCATGGAACGCGAACACGAGATCAAACCCATCACCGTGGAACGCGTGCACGAGCTGATCACCGGCACCGCCGGGAGGCCGCCGATGTACCTGCCCGCCGGCATGATGTTCGAACTGTGCGCCACCTGCCTGGGCGAAGAGCGCGCCCGCCAGTATCAGCTGCCCCGCTCCCGCGCCTGGCGCGCGGCGATCAAGCTGCTGACCTTCAATAACCGCGTGCAGACACGACTGCATTATCGGGTGCCCGGCCTGGGGAGGTTGTTTGGTGCCTGTAACTTCCGGCTGTCGCGCAGGATGTTGACGGCGAATATCGAGACGGAGGTGGAAAAGCGGGCGTTTCGGTGTATTGCGTGATTTGCGCGCCATGGGCCTGCACAAAATGCGCCTTGACGGTTTTAAGGCTTTAGCGGTATAAAAGCGTCTTGGCGATTAACACGTCATCGCCCTTTCACGTTTTATTCATTTTTACTTTTCATTTCCGGGGACGGCGCCTTTCTGCCATCACCTTGTGTCGTGTGGCACGCCGTTTTATTCGAACACTTCAAAAGATTTTAATATGGCCATTGTTCTGGACAATCTCACCGTACCGCAATTGAAAGAAGTCATTGCCGACGCCGAAGTCCTGCTGCGCAAGCGCCGTGAGCAGCAAGCGCGCGAGGCTGAAGCTCAGGCCCGCGTGCAGGCGCAAGCCAATGCACCGCGCGCCATTGATCGCTCGCGCCTGGCGGCCGGGTTGCGCCGCCACGACAACGGCGATTCGCACGCCAGCTGATCCGCTGTACTGAATTCGGCGTGTATGCCGATCGGCATACACGCTCTTCCCTCCTGCGGCAGACGCAGCGGCCGGACTGAGCCTCCATCATGACCCCGTCATTCAACGGGTCTACACACTGGAGGTTCACATGACGGTTTCTGCCTTGTCTTTCCTGCGCACCCCCCTGGCTGTTGCAGTGCTTGCCGGCGTCACCACCGCAGCCTGCGCTTCGCCGCAACATGGCAACGCCGGTATTTCCGAAGCCGATGTCCTGGCTGCTCAGCAGGCCTGGGGCAATGCCCTGGTCCAGATCAGCAAGGATTATGAGGCTGGCGGTATCGAGCGTGCCCGCGCCACGGCGCGAAGCGTTATCGACGCGGCTTACGGCTACAACCTCGGGCCGGTACTGTTCAAACCGACACTGACGGTGGCACCACAAACCTTCCGCACCACCGCCGACGGTGCGCTGGCCTATTTCGTCGGCCACGATGACCAGTTTCCGAACGACAGCGGCTTCGCCCTGAAAGGCTGGCGCAGTGTCGAGGTGGATAACGCCGCGCTGTTTATCGATGGCAATACCGCCATGAGCATGGGCAACGTGTCGATCACCGACAAGCATGGCCATGTCACCACGGTCGACAAGACCTGGGGTTACTCGCTCGACAGCGAGGGGACGCTGCGCATCGTGCTGCATCACTCTTCGCTGCCGTATCAGCCCTGAGCTCACCTCTACCGTAACGCAGGGCTGATCCATTTTCGCCCGCGGTGCTGACACCGCGGGCGATGACCTGGTCCGGCATCGAGAGGTTGACATGAATCTTCGCTGGAGAACCTGTTCTGCTCTTGCTGCGAGCATGGCACTGATGCTGCCAGGCAAGACCACCGCCGACATCGCCGAGACACGAGGGGGCCTGACAGTCCGGTCCGCTGATGGCCAGTTCGAAGGTCGTGTCAGCGCACGTATCCATTTCGATACTTATCTTTTTGACAACGATATCGAAAACTCAGTCAGCACCACAGAATTTCGCCGGGCCCGCCTGACACTGCGTGGCAAACTGCATGACTGGGAATACACCCTTGAGAATGATTTTGCGGGCCAGGATGAAAGAGCGGGCTCCGGTTTCAGGAGCCTGTTCATGGCCACCCGACTGGGGCCCGGTCAACTGACCATTGGCCAATTCAAGCCATACCGCGGCATGGAGGAACTCACCAGCTCCAATCACATCCTGATGATGGAGCGCCCCTTTGCCTCGGCCACCGGTATTCACGCAGGCAGACAGTGGCAGCAAGGGGTTGGCTATCTGGTGTCAGGAAGCCGCCACACCCTGGGGGTATCCGGATTCAATACCCGTGCCGCGGGCGCCACGCGAAATGATGGCTTAGGCGCCGCCGGCCGCGTTACCGCCACCCCGGTCATGACCGAGCAGCGGGTCGTGCATCTGGGGGCATCCTTTTCCCACGAAAACGGCACCGCCACGACACCCGCCTTCAACGCCAATGCGTTGTACGCCGGTCGGCGCGGCCCATCCCAGCGTATTGCTACCACTCTGGAAGGTGGTCGCGTCGATGCCCTGGGGTTGGAGGCGGCCCTCGCTGCCGGAGGCTTCTTTGCCCAGGCGGAGTACGTTGCCGCCGAGTTCCAGAGCGCATCAGGGCCAACGCAACGCGTCAACGCGCACTATCTCCAGGGCGGCTACACCCTGAACCGGCACAGGCGTCCCTACGACGCCGAACGGGCGGTGTTTCGCTCACCGACAGGCTTCAATGTCGTGCAACTTACCGCGCGCTATGACCATATTGAAAATAGTGACATGACTGATATGCAGGCCGAGTCGATCACCTTCGGCATCAACTATTTCGCCAACCCGGCCGTTCGCTTCATGGCGAACTACACCCTGGGCGATAACACCTTTACCGGTGACCGCACGCGGCAACTGGCGATACGTGCACAGCTCGCTTTCTGAGGCCAGCGCATATGCCGATCAGCATACGCACTCTTCCCTCCTGCAGCAGACGCGGCAACCTGGCTGACCCCCCCATCATGATCCCGCAACCCTGAACTCTCACTGAATCGAGGTGAACACCATGAATACATCACGCTTCCTGATCGGTAGCGCCCTGCTGGTCGCAGCAAGCCTGGCACACAGCGGGGCCGTCACCCTGACGCTGGCTGACCATGGCCACGTTCGTGCATACCACCCGTACACGCAGTTCCAGATCAACCCGGAACTGGGCCGCGCCTGGATCTCGGTCAGCTTCCAGCTGGATCCGGCCTGGGACGAGTCGCCCATGCACTTCGAGCGGGTCGCGGTGGAGGGCCTGCGTTTTGATACCGGGCAAAGCGCCATTGTGATGGCATTCGGGGACCGCGATATCATTTGCGCCAATGTCTCGGAACGCCGCTTTCTGGGCTGGACGGGGCACCGCATAGCCCCCACGGGGATGTGTCGCCTTGAGACAGTGACCCAGCGCAAACCCGTGGATAACGGCTTCTTCATCAGCAACCGGGACGTTTCACGCACCCTCATGCATGTTGAGGGATAAGGGCCCTACCTCAACGCAACGCCCGCCATGGCCGCCGCTCGGCGGCCAGGTCGGGCACTTCGCCCAGCTCGGACAGGGTTCGGTAAAGCAAGCGTGTTTCAAGCAGGTTCCAGGCTCGTAAAATCACTTCCACGGGATCAAACGGTTTGGTCAGAAAATCCGAAGCACCCAACGACAGGGCTTTGTAGCGCGCGTCACGGGTCACGTCCGCCGTCAGCACCAGCACCGGAATCCAGTTGCCCTCGCGACGCTGCTCTTCGATCAGCGTCAGCAGGCTGTAACCATCAACCTCGGGCATGCGCAAATCCAGCAACACGATATCCGGCCGATACCCCTGAATCAGGCCAGGCACCCTGGTGGCATCCACGGTAGACAGCACCTGCTCAAAGCCTTCCTCCGTGAATATCTGCTCCAGCAACGCCAGATTGGCCGGTTCGTCATCAACAATCAGCAAGCGTGCGTCACGCATTGCCGGGCGCGAGATGCTCATCCAGTAACTCCTGAAGGTGGTTGCGCCATGCACTGGGCGGCGCATCGTGGGCCAGCACACGCACTTCGCAGGGCAGCACTGGCAAATATTCCGGCGCATCACGCCACAGGCAGACCCTCGGCGGCGGCATGTCGTCCGGCCACGCCGGGGGCTCCTCGGCATCGTGCACCAGCAACCATGACTCGCGGATCATCGAAGAAGGCAGCGCAACACCGGGTTCGACTCGCCTGCAGGACAGCCCGAGACGTTGGGCGGTGGCATCAATCTGCATGGCAAACACATCGTCGCGTGTGCACAGCAGCAGTTGCAATGGGGCTAGCGCAGGCCGCCGCGGCGGCAACGCGTCCGGCACGGCCAAGGAAGGCGCGGCGGTTCTCTCTGGTGGCTGCCCGCTGCGCGGCAGTTGCAACGTAAAGCAGCTGCCGCCGTGGGCCGTCGGGGCAAACGTCAGGGTGCCGCCCATGGCCTCCATCAGCCCATGGCTGATCGCCAACCCCAGCCCCACGCCTTCCATCTGACTGTCCTGGCGTGAAAAGGGTCGAAACAGGTCGGCATGAAAGTCGGGATGAATGCCCGGCCCCTCATCAATCACATGCAGGCGGACGTATTCTGCCTGCGCTTCAGCGCGAATCACCACCGCGCTGCCCGGCGATGAAAACTTGGCCGCGTTGTCGAGCAGATTGATCAGAACCTGGAGAACACGGCTGGTGTCGGCCACCACTGCGGGCAGCGCCTCACACCCCTCGCGAAACAGGCGGATATCCCGCGCGGCGGCCCGACCATGGACGATGTCCAGCGCACGCGCGATCTGCTCGGGCACGTCGACGCTCTCCAGTTTGAGGGTCAGCTGGCCGGCCTCGATGCGCGACATGTCCAGGAGATCATTGACCAGTTGCAACAGGTGCTCGGCACTGTGCTGGATCGCATCGATCTGGCGGCGCTGAGCAGGCAACTCCAGATGCTTTTTCAGCAGTGCACTGAAGCCGATGACGGCATTCAACGGTGTACGCAACTCATGGCTGGTACGTGACAAGAATCGCGTCTTGGCACGGCTGGCCTCTTCCGCCGTTTCCCGGGCCGCTTCCAGCTCAGCGATTTTTTCATACAGGGTATGGCCGGTCTGCACCAGCAGCTGGTCCAGCTCCGCCAGTTCATCAGCCTCCTCGTGGGTATAGGGCTGCAGGGGTTCCCTCTGGCTGATGCGACGTGCGTTGTCGCGCAGATGCCGGATACGGCGAATCAGACGGGCGGCGAAGCGCTGCGATAACAGTGACGCCAGCACAAAGGTGGCGAGCACGGCGGCGAGCATGGATGCATGACCGATCTGGCGCGTTCGACGTTGCTGTTGCTGAAGATCCGCGATGATCCGGTTTTCACGTTCCTCCATCAAGGCGATACGACGGCGGAGTCGATCAAGCAGCTCCTTGTTGTCACGTGAATACGCCAGCATCTGCCCGCCGCTCAGCTCCCGGGAGAGCACGGTCAAGGTCGCCAGATTCGAGAGCTTCACATCAACCAGCTCGGATATCTCTGCCAGTTGCTGAAGCTGAACCGTATCCTGGGTATCACGCTCGAGACGCCTGAGCGCCTCTCGGAGCTGATCTTGCGCCCGTTCGTAAGGACGCAGGAACGTCTCGTCCTGGGTAATGATGAAGCCGCGCACGCCACTGGCGGCTTCCGCCAGCGCTGCATGCACAGCATGAATCTGACCCAGCGCACGCAGACCACGTTGCACTTCATCGTCAGCCTGCTGCGTCTGCGCCAGCGTATAAAGCAACACGGCCATCGTCGTGGCCGCCAGCACCAGCGGCATCAGAGTGAGCACAAGGCTGCGCTGTCCCAGATTGCCTGACCAGAAACGCCCGCTCTGCCTGCGCATCTCAGCCTCCGGCTCCGCTATGCCCCAATCCCAGCTCCACCGCGCGGGCGGCCGCCTGGGCGCGATCATCCAGTTGCAGCTTGCCGAGAATACGTTCGACGTGTGTCTTTACCGTACCCGGCGCAATGCCCAGGCTGTCGGCGATCCGCGCGTTACTGAACCCGCGCGGCAACAGACTCAGTATTTCACGCTCGCGTGGTGTCAGGCGGCCAAGATCCTCGGCGGCCAGCGCATCCGGGCCGGCCACGGCGGACCCGGCCGTCGGCACGGCCAGTAGCGCGGACAGCACTTCCAGCATGCGTTGATCCGCCTCACCCGGCGAGCGCTGGTCAGCATGGCCAGCCACGCCCAGCAACCCGGTCACCTGGCCGTCCAGCGCCAGCGGCACCAGCCATTCGAAACCGGGGGTGGCGGTGTGTACCAGCCAGTTATCACTGGGTTTCAGGCGCAGCAAAGGCTTGCAAGGCCAGGCAAGAAATGGCTGCAACCCGGTACGCAACGGGTAGCGGACACCGGCGCTCACCAGGCTGCCACTGGCTGCCAGTCCCTCCAGCACACCCGCGCGATACCGTAGCCACACCACCTCGGCCACTCCCAGATGAAGACGCAGGGTCTCGACGACCTCGGCACGGGTGTGCGGGCCGCTACTGCGCAGCAGGTCAGCACAGGCTTGCAGACAGCGGAACGGACGCTCCAGGCTGGCCTCCGCCCGGTAACCCGCCCGTAACGATGACACCTTTCCACGCTGTGACATGTCCTGATTCCTGATGTGATGGCCGCAGTGTCCGGCCTTATTGATCACCGCCGCGTGAGTGCCCACCCGCACTCAGCAGGGCCGCCACCTGTTCCAGCAGTGCCTCACGCCGAAAGGGCTTGGGCAGCAACGGACCGATCTGCTCCATGGCCATATCGGGTGCATCATCCGCTTCGGCATAGCCGGACGTAAACAGCACCGGCAAGCGCGGCCAGCGGCTGCGACAGGCCTGCGCCAGCGTCAGCCCGGAATGGCGGCCCGGCATGATGATATCGGTAAACAACAGATCCGGGACCAGGCCGTTCTCTATCCGCACCAGCGCCTCGTCTGCACTGGCTGCTTCCTGCACGGCGTAACCGGCGGAGCGCAGGTAGCGCACCGACAGCATGCGGATGCTGGTGTCGTCTTCCACCACCAGCACCCGCGCCGTCATCCCGGAAGCCGGGGCGCGCGCAACGGGCGCAGCCTGCCGGGCCTGCTCGCCCGTCGCACGCGGCAGGTACAGGCGAAACCGAGTGCCATGCCCCGGCGCCGAATCAACGCTCACGTGGCCACCGGATTGCTTGATGAAACCGAACACCATGCTGAGGCCCAGCCCGCTGCCTTTGCCCTGGGCCTTGGTGGTGAAGAAAGGCTCGAAAATACGGTCCTGAATCGATGTCGGCATCCCGGTGCCCGTGTCAGCCACGGCAAGGCAAACATAGTCTCCGGGTTTCACCTCCGGATGGGTGAGCGCATAGTCGGCATCCAGCACCACATTGCTCACGTCGATACTGAAGCGGCCTCCGTCCGGCATGGCATCGGCAGCATTGAGCGCCAGGTTCAGCAACGCGCTCTCCAACTGCGCCGGGTCCACACACAGGGGCCAGGTCTCATCGGCGACATGGATATCCAGATGACTGCGGTCCGTCAGAGAGGAACGCAGGATCGGTGCCATGGGATTGACCAGCTGCGCCACATTGATCACCTGCGGCGACAGGGCCTGACGCCGCGCAAAGGCCAGCAGGCGCTGCGTCAGCGCGCTGCCGCGCTCCGCCGCGCTCTGGATGACAGCGATCAGTTCGCGCGCCTCCGCACTGATGCCCGGCACGCTGCCCAGCAGGTCCGCGTTACCGAGCACCACCGTCAGCAGGTTATTGAAGTCATGGGCAATACCGCCGGTCAACCGCCCCACAGCCTCCAGTCGCTGCGCATTCTGCAGCTGACGATAGATCTGCGCCTGCTCGGTCACATCACGCGCCACCACCACCCAGTGCGTCAGGACACCGTCGCTGTCGCGTACCGGCACCACATCCACATCCAGTGTCAGTTCGCTGCCATCGTGCACGTAGGCCAGCAACTGGGTGCGTACCGATTCCCCGGCAGCCATGGCGCGACGAATCGCAGCCAGTTTTTCAGCCTGCCCTGGCGGGCCGCGGGTTTCCCACGGACTGCGACCGACCACCTGATCGTTACGCAGGCCACTGAGGCGTTCATGAGCTTCATTGGCGAACACAATGCGCGGGCTGTCTTCAGTGACCGGCCCGCCATCCAGAATCAGGATAATATCGTTGACCCTCGCCACCGCCGAACGTAACAGACGCAACTGCTCGGTATTGTGGCGCAGCATCTGGACATGGGTGACATCGGTGGACGAACCAAACCAGCGCTCTACTTCGCCGCGCTCGTTGAACACCGGGCTGGCCTCGTTCAGGTGCCACTCGTAGCGACCGTCTGCGCGGCGCAGGCGAAACTCCATGTGGTACGGCGTGCCGCGGGCCACCGCCCTCTGCCAGGCTTGAGCGACCTGCTCACGATCATCCGGGTGGACCATCTCGAGCCAGTGATCTGCGATGTACCGCACGCTATGCCCGGTGAGGGCCGCCATACGCTGGCCGACATGTACTATCCTGCCCTGGCCGTCCGCCGACCACACGTGGACCGGCAAACTCTCTGCCTGGGCTTCGAAATGGCGCAGCCGATTGCGGTCCGACATAGAACGCCGGGCATGCTGCTGGCGCTCGCGAATGGCATACAGGGCAAACCCGCCGACCACCAGCACCAGCACGGTGGCGGCAATGCGATTGGCCAGCACATGTGCCATCGAGAAACCGTCCGCCAGACCGGGCGACAACCCCGCCCCGATCCAGATCAGCACCACACACAACAGCGTGATCAGCCACTGAAAACCCGCGCGGCGGACCAGCAGACCGGATGCATAAACCAGCGGTGCGTAGAGTAATCCGTGAGCGAAGCCCAGTGCCGTCAGACGCTCGGCCAACACCACGAGCAAGGCAACCGCCAGCAGCGCCAGTGCCCAGATGCGCTCCGCGCCCGGCCGCCCCTTGCTTTCAGGTGGTCGCATCATGTGGCGTGGCCTGCTGGTGCGCCAGAGCGACCAGATCTTCCAGAATATCCGCGCGCCCCGGCACCATGATCGCATCACCCAACACGCAGCTCAGCCGAGGTTCATCCGGGTACTGCCGGTTATAGCGATCGATCGCGGCACTCAGCAAGGCACGCGAGCGCCGCATGGCCGCTTCGTCAGCGTTAACGATCAACAGCGCCATCTCGCGCCCGCGCATGCGCCCGGCCAGATCGCCTGACAGGCCGGTTTCGGTCACCATATGCTGCAAGGCATCAAGCAAACGATCACCTTTGGCCCGGCCGTGCACATGGTTGATGCCGCCTATATCCCGGATACGGGCGACCAGCAAGCCACAGGGCATCTCCAGGCGCCGGCAGAAGTCGAACAACTGTGTTGCCCGAGCCCGAAAACCACTCGGATGGCGCGGATCATCCGGTGCACGCTCTGTCGCCACAGCAGCGCGCTGCAACTCATCTTCCACCAGGCCCGCCAGCGCTTCCAGCCATTGCCGCTCGCGCGTCGACAACGTACGTGGCTGGTAATCAGCGACACACAGGGTTCCCACTTTCTCGCCCCCGGCGAGCATGATCACATGGCCGGCATAAAAGCGAATCGGCCGGTCCCCGCGCACCGCAGCGTATGTGGAAAAAAGCGGATGTTGCAGTGTATCCGGCACTTCCAGCAGACCATCATCCTCTATGGCGACACTGCAGAAAGCCTGGCTGCGAGGTGTTTGCGTCAGAGCCATTCCCTGCCGGGACTTGAACCACTGGCGCAACCCATCGATCACTGAAATCAGCGAGACGGGCGCCTCCAGCAAACGTGCCGTCAGTCGGGTAATGCGATCAAACCGCGCTTCATAGCGGCTATCGAGCAACCCACTGTTGTACAGGGCTTCAAGCCGTTGCACTTCACGCTGATGTTCCCGTTCGACAAACCAGCGCTCAATGGCCTCGGGCGCCATCGGCCTGCTGATCAGGTAACCCTGCATGGCATGGCACCCCAGCTCACGCAGATACTGATGCACGGCAGGCGACTCGACGCCCTCAGCCACCACGTTCAACTTCAGGTTATGGCCCAGCTCTACGATGGAGCGCACCACGGTCGCCGACTCTTCGGAAGAATCACTGTGCAGCACGAAAGACTTGTCCAGCTTGATCTCGGAAAACGGCAGCCGCACCAGTTGCATCATGGTAGAAAAGCCGGTTCCGAAATCATCAATGGAAAGCCGGAACCCTCGCACGCGCAAGCGCGTCAATACCGATAACGAGCCATGAATGTCGGCCATGGCCGAACTTTCAGTCACCTCCAGCACCAGCTGTTGCGCGTCGATACCCTGCGCACGACAACGGGCCAGCATCCAGTCAAAGAATTCGTTGTTCTCCAGCAACAGTGCCGAGATATTCACTGACAGGCTGCAACGACGCAGCGTATCACGGCCCACGCGCGCCGCCGTCTCGGCACTGCGCAACATGGCAAACCAGTCAATGGCCTGGCTGATCACTGCACGGCTCAACGCCTCGATCAGCCCCTCCTGTTCTGCCAGGGCTACAAAGAAATCAGGCTTGATGTCGCCATGTTCGGGATGGCGCCAGCGGGCGAGAGCCTCGAAACCTTCCAGCGTGCCGGTACGGCAAGCCACCCGGGGCTGGTACACCACCTGAATATCGCCGCGCTCGATCGCGGCCGCCAGATCCATACGGTCGGGTGCAGACGTTGCATCGGGCACCTTCTTCAGTGCTTCCGGCGGCAGCACCTGCCTGCTCAACAGCAGTTCACGCAACGTAGCCTGGGTAAAGGGTTTCGGCAGGACGCCGAGAATCGGCAACCCCCGCGCACTCACCACACGCCGTGCCGCATCCAGCACGCGACTGCCCACACCGCTGGAAATAATCACCTTGGGAGGCGCGGGGCGCTCCGCCAGCCGTTCCATCACGGCCACACCGTCAGAGTCAGGCAGCACCAGATCAATAATGACAATATCGGCAGGACGCTCATCAAGCAGCGCGAAGAATGCCGCAGACGTCTCGGCATGCCGTGCGTCAAACCCCGCCGCTGCCGCAATACGCGCAATGGTCTGTCCGACAAGCGGCTCGTCATCCAGCACGACGACTGCACCCGATCGGTGCTCAGCGGCGCGATGTGAATGGTTATCGGTCATTCCGCTCATGCCTGCCTACCTGCTGGCGACATACCTGATCCCTGAAATACTGCAGCGAGAAGCGCTTCCAGATTGCCATGGGCGCGTCGTGCCCGCCAGCGGGATTTGCCTCAGTGGTCACACCCTGCGCCACCGCATTCCCGCAGGCTGTGCAAATACTCTACAATCGAATCACATGCATACCATTCACGTTGCCTGCCCCGGAGACGTCATGACCGCTTCAGTGACCACACACACCGATCACTTTGCCACCTGTGGCCAGATCACCGAGGAGGACATCAGGACATTGGCCGCCCAGGGCTTCCGCACGCTGATCAACAACCGCCCGGATGGTGAAGGCGGCCCCGACCAGCCCCGCTCGGAGGCCCTGGCACGCGCAGCGCAAGCGGCTGGCCTGGCGTACGTCTATCTGCCGGTCATCAGTGGCCAGATTACCGCCGAGCAAGCCAGCGCCATGAAGAGTGCACTGGAGGACGCGGAAAAGCCGGTGCTGGCCTTCTGCCGCTCGGGCGCGCGCTCCACCCACCTGTGGCAGCTGGCAGGCAGCCCCTGATGCGGGCGCCGACGAGGCGCCACATCATCGGCGCGCTGCTCGGAGCGCTGTTCAGCAGTGCTCACGCGTTTGCCGACGAGCAGACGCTCTGGACCCTTTCGCTGGAAGGTGGCGCTGGCTGGCAAGCTCGCAACAATGTCCAGGTGCCGAACGACAGCAGCGGCGACAGGTTCGCACTGGACGACATCACCGGCAGCGGTCCCCAGCCCTTTTTCCGCGCCGCACTGGCACGGGACATCACGCCGCAGCATGGCGTACGTGTGGTGTACGCGCCGCTGCGCGTGAATGAGCGCGGCACGCTGAACGACACCGTACAGTTTGCGGGCACCACCTTCACGCCCGGCGCTGTACGCGCCCGCTATCAGTTCGACGCGCATCGCGTGACCTACCGCTATACCTTGCGGCATACCGCTCGTGGCCGCCTTCAACTGGGCGGTACCTTGCTGGTGCGCGATGCGGAAATCCGCCTCAACCAGGGCAGCAATCAGGGCCGCGACACCAACGTGGGCCTGGTGCCGCTGGTGCATGCTGCAGGGCACTACCAGCTGACACCGGACTGGCGCCTTGCCTTCGACGCTGATGCCCTCGCGGCGCCGCAGGGGCGCGCGCTGGATCTGGGGCTACGTGCCGAATACCGGCTGCGGGACGACCTCTGGCTGCACGCAGGCTACCGCACGCTGGAAGGCGGCGCAGACAATGACGACGTGTACACATTTGCCTGGTTCAACTTCGCCAGCGCGGGCCTTCACCTCGCGTTCTGACGCATCATGGAGAAAGGGGCATCGGGATGAACGCCACAAAGACCGCAGTCCTCAGCAATGCACGGGGCTGGTTGCGCGCCAACGCACTGGCAGCCAGTCTCGTCGTGCTGATTTGTGGTATCGGCGCCACACTGATGATCAATCAGCAAATCAATATCCAGGCAGAGCGTCAGGCCGAAAGGGAGTTCCACATCCTCACCGAAAGTCTGGCCCGCGATATCAGTTCACGCATGGGCACCTACAAGCAAGTGCTGCTGGCCTCCGCCGGATTCGTCGAAAACCATACCGACATGGACGCACTGGCCTGGCGCCGCTTCCATGACCGGCTTCGATTGTCGCAGTATTATCCCGGCATCCAGGCGCTCGGTTTTGCCGTGGTGCTGGGTCCTGATGAGCTGGCGTCGCATACCGCGCAGATGCGCGACAAGGGCTTCCCGGATTACGACGTGCGGCCCGCCGGGGAGCGCCCCCGTTACACCAGTATCGTGTTCGTCGAGCCTTTCGAAGGCAGCAATCTGGCCGCCTTCGGCTATGACATGTACAGCAACCCTGTTCGCCAGCGGGCCATGGATCGGGCCGTAGCCATGAACACCGCCGTCTTGTCCAACGTGGTGACACTGATTCAGGGATATGCGGAATCGGAGCCACAACCGGGCCTGTTACTTTATCTGCCCACCTATCATCACGACCGGCCGATCGCCTCCGTGTCACAGCGCTGGGACGCCTTGCGGGGCTTCACCTACAGCGCCTTTCGCATCAAGGATCTGATGGCCGGCATTCAGCACGCTGACACGCCGCTCATGCACTACAGCATTTATGACGGGCTGACGGCCGATGCCCACCGGCTTGTTTACCGCAGCGCGGCCGACGAACTCCCGGATGATCCTGACGCGCTGCAACGTCGACGGGTGGTGCCGCTACTGGGTCAGAACTGGACCATCGATTTCCAGAGCACCGATGCCTTCCATGACACACTCCATAGCATTCCCTATGGCACCGTGCTGGGCATCGGCCTTCCTGTCTCGCTGTTGTTATCGTTGATTACCTACCTGCTCGGCACCAGTCGCGACCGGGCCACGCGCATCGCCGAACAGATGACGGAGGAACTGCGCCAGACCGAACGAGCGCTGCGCCTGAATGAAGAGGGCTACAAACTCGCCCTGGACTCCAGCTCCATGGGGACCTGGACATGGAACTTCGAGACGCGAAAATTCCTGGGAGACGCGCAGCTGGCCCCGCTGTTCGGTTATTCACCGAACTATCGCTTCGAGGGCGGCATGCGCGCTTTTCTGCAAATCGTCCACCCCGATGACCGCGAGCGTGTGCGCCGCGAGCTGGAAATGGCTCAGGAAGGCGAGCAGGAGTTCGACACCGAATATCGCGTGGTATGGCCCAACGGCACGCAACGGCATATCGCCTCGCGTGCGCGAGTGTTGCAACTGCCCGAGCAGGTCAACCCGATCATGACCGGCACCTGCTGGGACGTCACCGAGAAGCGCCACAACCAGCTGATGAAGCGTGAATTCGTATCCACGGTCAGCCACGAGTTGCGCACACCGCTCACCGCCATTTCAGGATCACTGGGGCTGCTTCTGGGCGGCGCCGTAGGCACCATGCCCGACAAGGCCAACCAGCTGCTGCGGATCGCCAACGAGAATACCAAGCGCCTGCTGCGCCTGATCAATGATCTGCTCGATTTCGAAAAACTGGATGCCGGCAAGCTGGAATTCAGTTACGAAGTCTGCGACGGACGCATGCTGGCAAACAGCGCCATCGAACTGAATCAGGGCCTGGGTTCGCGCTATAACGTGTCGCTGGCACTCAACTGGCCCCTGCAAACCCGGACCCTGGTCAAGGTGGATCCGATGCGCTTCCAGCAGATCATGGCCAACCTGCTGTCCAACGCTGCCAAATATTCCCCACCCCAGGGGCTCATCACGTTGAGCGGCCAGCAGGACGGTGAACGCCTCGTGTTTTCTGTGCGCGACCAGGGCAAGGGCATACCAGAGGAATTCCGCGACCGTATGTTCGAGCGTTTTTCCCAGGCCGACAGCTCCGATACCCGCCGGGCCGGTGGCACCGGGCTGGGCCTGGCCATCTGTCGCGAACTGGCGCTGGCCATGGGCGGCAGCATTGACTTCGATACGGGGCCGGAAGGCACCACCTTTCACGTCGCCTTCCCGCTGGAAGAGGATCCTTACTGCTTTTGACCCATGATATGACACCTGATCTGCATGACCTCTGGTTCCTGCCCCTCGGCGGCTGCGGCGAAATCGGCATGAACCTGAATCTCTACGGGCACAACGGCCAGTGGCTGATGGTGGACTGCGGCATCACCTTTGCCAGAGCAGGCGACCCCGACCATCACGGCGCCGATATCCAGATGGCCGACCCGGGCTTTATCAGTGCCCGGCGCGAACAGTTGGCCGGTTTGCTGATCACCCACGCCCACGAAGACCACATCGGCGCCGTCGCCTGGCTATGGCCACTGCTGCGCTGCCCGGTTTATGCCACCCCGTTTGCCACCGAAGTCCTGCGCCGCAAACTGGCCGAACGCGGCCTGAGCGGGCAAGTGCCGCTGATCGACGTACAACCCGGCCAGGGGCACCACATCGGCGTCTTCCATATCCGCTATCTGCATCTCACCCACTCGGTGCCCGAACCCAACGGCGTGGTCATCGAGACCCCGGCCGGACGTATTTTTCATACCGGTGACTGGAAGCTTGATCCCGCACCCGTGGTCGGCCCGGGCTACTCCGCCAGCCTGTTCCGGCAGCTTGGCGACGACGGCGTGGATGCCATGGTGTGCGATTCCACCAACGCCCTGGTCACCGGGCATTCCGGGTCAGAAGGATCCTTGTATGCCGGGTTGCGCGACGCCATACAGGGCGCCCCCGGACGTGTCGTCGTGGCCTGCTTCGGCAGCAATATCGCGCGCCTGCACACCCTGGGGCGTATCGCCCATGAGGCCAATCGCTATTTCGGCCTGCTGGGCCGCTCGCTGGTGAACATGGTATCGGCGGCGCGTGCCACTGGCGTCTGGCAGGCCGCTGCCGACCCCATTGATAGCGGCCATCTGGGCTATCTGCCCGCCGAGGAGGTCCTGGCCGTGGCCACCGGCAGCCAGGGCGAGCCCCGTACCGCCCTGCATCGTCTGGCCGACGACAGCCACCCGGACCTGAGCCTGGAACCCGGCGACCGGGTGATCTTCAGCGCCCGCGTCATTCCCGGCAACGAAGAAGCGGTGGCGCGCCTGATCGAACGCCTGCAGCAGCGCGGTGTCGAGGTCATCACCGACGATGATGCCGCTGTCCCCATTCATGCTTCCGGCCACCCGGCCAGCGAGGAACTGCTGGCCATGTACGGCTGGGTACGTCCGCGTCTGGCCATCCCGGTTCATGGCGAGGCCGCGCACATGGCTGCCAATGCGGCGCTGGCGCGCCATGCCGGCGTGCCGCGCCAGCTCACCGGGCGCAACGGCGACCTGTTCATGATTGCGCCGGTGACCGGTCTGCGTCGTCAGGTCGCCCCCGTCGGTCGCTGGGGCGTCGCACGCGGGCAGCTTGCCCCGCTGCCCGCATCGTCGACCAAATAGCGCACAGCTATTGCTGCCATGCCGCAGCCTGACATGACAATGTCACGCAAAACGCGTTAGGCTTGCAGCAGTAACGATAGCGTAATGACGAGCACGCGATGACGATGCACAGGCTCCGCCACAGGCCCATAGCCGCCAACACCCCGGCCCCGCACAGCGGGCTGGCGCAGGGCGTTGCGCGCACGGCGGTGGGCCACGCAGGTTATTGCTTCGGGTATTGGTTTAGCCACTGGCGCGCCTGATACCCCCCACAGGCGCCCAGCAACCCGGGACGCCTGACTGAGAGAACACCTAACCCCCGGTCGGCCTGTCCCACCGGGGGTTTTTATTTTCTGGCCAGAAGGATTCGAACATGAACAGCCGCTCCACCGCCCTGGCGCCCGCCGCGCCGGAGGCCACCACCAGCGCCCTGCCCCTGCCGGCACCGGCCACGTTGCGCGCGCGCCTGCCCCTCAGTGCCGCGCTGGCACAACAGATCAGCACACAGCGTGACGCCCTGCGCGCCGTGCTCAACGGCGATGACCCGCGCCTGCTGGTGATCACCGGCCCCTGCTCATTGCATGATCCCGCCGCCGCGCTGGAGTACGGTGAGCGCCTGGCTACGCTGGCCGATGCCCTGCGCGATGACCTGCTGATCGTGATGCGCGCCTATGTCGAAAAACCCCGCACCACGGTGGGCTGGAAAGGCCTGCTCTACGACCCGCACCTGGACGGCACTCATGACATGGCTGCCGGGCTGGACACCTCGCGGCGCCTGCTGCGCGAACTGGCGGGGCTGGGCCTGCCCCTGGCCACGGAGCTGCTGCACCCCATGGCGGCGGACTACCTCGGTGATCTGCTCAGCTGGGCAGCCATCGGCGCACGCACCACGGAGTCCCAGGTGCATCGTGAGCTGGTCAGCGGTCTGCCCTTGCCGGTGGGCTTCAAGAACAGCACCGACGGTTCCGTACAGGTGGCGATCGACGCGATGGGGGCCGCCAGGCACGGCCACCGCCATTTCGGGGTCGATGAGCTGGGCCACCCCGCCATGCGTATCACGCCCGGGAATCCGGACACGCACCTGGTATTGCGCGGCGGCAACGGCGGGCCAAACCATGACGCTGACAGTGTCGAGGCAGCGCGGCGGGCGCTCTCCCAGGCCGGCGTGTCGGCACGCCTGATGGTGGATTGCAGCCATGCCAACAGCGGCAAGCACCCGGATAACCAACCTGCCGTGCTGCACGACCTGCTGGCCCAGCGCCGCGCCGGGCAGACCGCCATCGCCGGGGTGATGCTGGAAAGTCATCTGGTGCACGGGCGGCAGGATCTGGGCGGAGACCTGCGCTACGGCCAGTCCATCACCGACGGTTGTCTGGGCTGGGCGCCTACCGAAGCGCTGCTGCGCGAGGCGGCGGCGGGGTGACGACAGACGGGATGCCGGGTAGGGTTATACCCTGCCCGGATCACACAAGGATGCCCCTAGGCATGACTGTCATACGATTTTCCCTGCCCGCTCTGGTGCTTGGCACCAGTCTGACCCTCAGCGCCTGCGTCACGGTTACGGAAGAACGCCTGAACGTGCCCAACCCGGCCCCCGAACAGAGCCGTCAGCCGATGAACACCGGCCAGACCCTGGCGGTGCCCCCGCAACCCACCCACCAGCCAGTGGACTACCCTGAATCCGCGCTGGAAGCGGGCGAACGCCGCGAGGCCATGGTGCAGGTGATGGTGCTGCCGGACGGCAGTGCCGGAGACCGCGTGCTGGTGCAGACCTCCGGATCGGCCACACTGGACGAAGCGGCCCTGACCTCGGTCGGCCAGTGGCGTTTCGAGCCCGCACGGGACACCGAGGGCCAGCCCATGGAGATGGTGCTGGTGGTGCCGGTACGCTTCAGCCGCTGATTACTCCTTCTCCAGCTTGCGCTTGAGGCGGTAATCCATCAGCCGGAACAACGGCTGGGTATAACGCGTGGCCGGCCCCGGCAGCGCCGCCAGTATCACGCTGCTGACGTTACCCAGCGGCCGGGCAATCCGCGCCGGGCGTTCGCGCACCGCCTTGACCAGCCAGTCCGCCGCCGCCTCGGTGTCCATCATGCGCATATGCTTGTAGATCGAAGTCTTGTTCGACATCGGCGTGCGCACCATCGGGAAATGCACCACCGTCACATCAATGCCCTTGTGGCCCAGCTCAGCCTGCAAGGAACGGGAAAACGACTCGAGCGCTGACTTGCTGGCCAGGTAGGCCGAGAACAGCGGAATGGGCACCTGGGTGGACAGGGTCGAGATATTCACCACCTGGCCCTGCCCCTGCTCCAGCATGCGCGGCAACAACTTCAGGGTCAGCCCGACAGCGCCCAGATAATTGATCTGCATGGTCCGCTGGTAGTCGTGCAACCGGTCCAGGGCCTGCTCGATCGGCCGCCGTATCGAACGCGCCGCATTATTGATCAGCACATCCACCCGTCGATGCTCGGCCAGAATCGCCTCGGCGCAGGCGGCCAGTTCAGCCTCGATCGTCAGGTCTGCCGGGTAAATCCAGGCCTTGCCCCCGGCGGCCTCGATCTCGTCGCGGACACTCGCCAGTTGCCCGGCATTGCGCGCCACCAGACACACCCGCGCCCCCGCGCGAGCCATCTTCCCCGCCGCGATGGCGCCGATACCGCTTGAGGAGCCGGTCAGCACAATGGTCTTGCCGCGCAGGTGAGCCATATCATGTCCTCTCTCGTGTCTTGTGTCGGGCATCGGCGTCCGAGCGTGCCCTGCATGCCAGGCAGGGTCTTGACCTTTCGCGTCGCCACCGCAAACGCTAACATGTCCATATGGACAGTATTGCCGCCACGCCGCTCGCCGCCCCCTTGAGCGATCCCCTCTATTATCTGCGCAATTTCCGCAGCGTGCTGGCGTGGCTGGCTGCCCGCTATGACGACCTGCTGGATGCACAGGAACAGGCGTTTCTTCGCGCCTTCGCCGCGCTGCCCGATGCCAGCCAGGGGCTGCTGGTACGACTCATCATGCGGCGTGGCATTCATTTCCGTCTGCAACGGCTGGCGTACGCCGAACTCGGCGACATCCGCACGGCCGCCGCACCCTTGCAGGCACTCGGCTGGCTGCGCCACGACGCACCGCTGGATGCCGCCACCCTGGCCAGCCTGCTCACCCGCGAGGAACTGATGGCCGTGCTCGGCAGCCGACCGGACAGTCCGCCACCCACTGCACTGCGGCGTCTGCGCAAACCGGCGCTGACCGCGCTGCTGGACGAGCAGCACCGTCACGAAGCGCGCTTCGAGGACTGGTGTCACGGCAGCCCCCGACTGGCAGACGACACCCTCCTGAGCCTGACCCTCATGCCGCTGTGCGAGCGGCTGCGACTGATGTTCTTCGGCAACCTCTATCAGGACTGGTCCACCTTCGTGCTGACCGAACTGGGGCACCACCGGTTTGTGCCAGTCCCCCTGCATCCGGAAGCACGCGCTTTCCGGACACGCGCCGATATCGATATCGCGGCCGCGCTATCCGCCAGCCGCGACACCCTGGCAGCCGAAGGCAGCCCGGAAGAGGCCGTGGCCCAGTTGCCGCCGCCACCGACACTGCCCTGGCTGCGTGCGCGCCATGCACGGCTGTTGTGCCGACTCGGCCAAGCCTTCGAGCGGCGCCAGCAGCCCGCCCGCGCGCTGGCATGCTATGCCGCCAGCGACACCCCGGAAGCCCGCGTGCGTCAGGTGCGCGCGCTGGAACGCCTCGGCCAGCACCGGTATGCCCTGCGTCTGGCCCGGCAGCGGCTGGCTGACCTCCCGGATGATGAAACCGCGCTGCAGTTGCAGCGCATCGTGCCGCGCCTGTGCCGCAAGACGGGCGATGTACGGCCGCCGCCCACGACTGACCCCGACCCGCCGGTGCAACACATCACCCTGCCCGCCAGTACCCACACCCGCGTGGAGCTTGCTGCGGCCCTGGCACTGGCCACCCGGGAGCCGGACAGCGACGTCCATTACGTGGAAAATGCGTTGCTGCCCGGCCTGTTCGGCCTGCTGTGCTGGCCAGCCCTGTTCCGGCCTGTGCCCGGCGCCTTTTTCCATCCGTTTCAGGACGGCCCCGCCGATTTGCGTGACCCGGACTTTGTCGCCCGCCGCCGCGACGATTTTGCTCAATGTCTGGCCGCCCTCGACGACGGCAGCTATCGCGATCTGATCCTGCGCCGCTATCGCGAGCATGCCGGTCTGCGCAACCCGTTCGTGATCTGGCCCGCCCTCAGCGACACGCTGCTTGAGCTGGCGCTGTCGTGCATCCCGGCAAGCCACCTTCGTGCGGTCTTCCAGCGTCTGCTGCGTGCGCCAGACCGTTACCGTGCCGGCTTCCCGGATCTGATCCAGTTCTGGCCTGCCGGGCAACGCTATGCGCTGATCGAGATCAAAGGCCCCGGCGACCGACTGCAGGACCATCAGCAACGCTGGCTCACCTTCTTCTGCCAGCAGGGTATCCCGGCGCGGGTCTGTCATGTGCAGTGGGCGCCGTCACCATGAGCACAACGCGTTACACCGTCGCCGTTCGCGCCCTGTGCGATTTCACTGCCCGGCGCGGCGATCTGGACCTGCGCTTTACGCCAGCACCCAGTGCCCGCGAGGGCATTGCCGGGCATCAACTGGTGACCAGTCGCCGTGATGACGACTATGAAACGGAAATTCCACTCCAGGGTGAATACCGCCAGCTTCTGCTGCGTGGTCGCGCTGATGGCTATTGCCCGCAACGCCACACGCTGGAAGAGATCAAGACCTTTCGCGGCGACCTGAGCCGGATGCCGGCCAATCACCGTGCCCTGCACTGGGCGCAACTGCATTGCTATGGTGCCCTGTTCTGCGCCCAGCGCGCGTGCGACGCCGTAACCCTGGCGCTGGTCTACTTCGATGTCGTGAAACAAACCGAAACCCGTATCGAAGAACACTGGTCACGGCAGGCTCTGGACGACATTCTTGCCCGCCATGCCGGTGCCTTTCTCGACTGGGCTGTGCAGGAACAGGCACACAGACAGGCGCGCGATGCCACCCTGAAGACACTGTCTTTTCCGCATTCGGAATTTCGCCCGGGGCAACGAGACCTGGCAGAAGCGGTCTACACCACACTACATCAGAAACACGTGCTGATGGCCCAGGCACCGACGGGGATTGGCAAAACGCTGGGCACGCTGTTTCCGGCCCTGAAAGCACTGGCTACCCGCCAACAGGATCGGCTGTTCTTCCTTACCGCGCGCACTACCGGCCGACAGCTGGCACTGGACGCGCTCTCGCAACTCGACGCCGGGACAGCGTTGCCGCTGCGGCGGCTGGAACTGATTGCACGGGACAAGGCCTGTGTTTACCCGGAGGCGGCCTGCCATGGCGACAGTTGCCCGCTGGCACGTGGCTTTTACGACCGCCTGCCCGCCGCCCGGCAGGCTGCCGCCGAACAAGGATGGCTTGATCAGGCCTCACTGGGCGAGATCGCTCACAGCCATCAGGTCTGCCCCTACTATCTGGCTCAGGAAATGGCGCGCTGGAGTGACGTGGTGGTCGGCGACTATAACTATTACTTCGACCTCAACGCGCTCCTGTTCGCACTGACCAGCCAGCAGCAGTGGCAGGCACTGGTACTGGTGGACGAGGCCCATAATCTGCTGCCGCGCAGTCGCGACATGTATTCCGCCAGTCTGGATGAGGACGCCATTGCCCGCCTCGCCCGGCATGCCCCCACCGCACTGCGCAAACCTTTGCGCCGCCTTGAACAGGCCTGGCAGGAAATGAACCAGACCGCGGGCGCCGCCGCCACGGCCTACCGGAAGCTGCCGGAGCCACCCCAGACACTGATGAGTGCACTGGTCGCCAGCGTCCACGCCATCAGCGACTATCGCAACGATCACCCCACTGATACGTCAGCGGCGGTGCTGGCCTTCTATTTTGACGCCTTGCAGTTCACCCGCATCGCCGAGTTTTTTGACGAGCATTATCTGTGTGACTGTGAACCGTCGCAGGAAGACCCGACTCGAACGCGCCTGACGTTGCGCAACCTGGTGCCAGCGCCCTTTGTTCGCGAGCGCCTGGCCACCGCCAGCGGCACCGTGCTGTTTTCCGCCACCCTGACGCCGCCTCGCTTCCATGCCGACCTGCTCGGCCTGCCCGCAAACAGTCGCTTTGTCGATATTCCGCCACCGTTTGATGCCAGCCAACTGCGCGTGCATCAGGTGCCGCTATCTACTCGCTTCCAGCAACGCCCCGGCACAGCACTACCCATCGCCGGGCTGATCTCCCGACAATTCGATGCGCAACCGGGTAATTATCTGGCCTTTTTCAGCAGCTTTGACTATCTCGCTCTGGTGGCCGATGCGTTACAACGGCTTGCACCGCATATCCCCGTGCACCGACAGCAACCCGGTATGCCCGAGGCAGAACGCCATGCGTTTCTGGCGCGCTTCGTCCCGGAAAGTCAGCAGGTCAGTTTTGCGGTGCTCGGCGGCGCCTTTTCCGAGGGCATTGATCTGCCCGGAAATCGGCTGATCGGCAGCTTCATCGCCACGCTGGGACTGCCGCAGATCAATCCGGTCAACGAGCAGATGCGGGATCGCCTGGAACAACTGATCCCCGGGACCGGGTTCGATTACACCTACCTCTATCCCGGAGTCCAGAAAGTGATCCAGGCCGCCGGGCGCGTTATCCGCACCCGCGACGACCGTGGCGTGATCTATCTGATTGATGAGCGCTTCGCCCGCCCGGATATCCGTGCGCTGCTGCCGCGATGGTGGTTCTGAGTTCCCTGCGAACCCGGAACGGTCAGAATGAGGCTACGACACCCACACTGAATATGCTTTCTCTGGGCCGGAAGCTCACATCACTGCTGCTGTCGCCGAAATATTCCCGGGAATTGTAGAAGGTTCGGGTCCAGTCCAATCGCAGATCAATGCCGGAAGGCATCGGGAGATCCACCCCGAGACCAAGCCGCGCCCCGACATGATTATCGTCACGGCTGAAACTGCCGGAACCGAGCTCACGATAGGTCAACTCATAGGTAGTGCGCTGTATTCCGAGACGACCATACATATGCGCCTCGCCAAAGCGCGCGGCCAACAGCGTACTGACACCAACAGAGGCACCGCTCTCGAAGGTCAGCTCATCGCCATAGGATTCCTTGTATTCGATGTTGGAACCCCCGGCATTGAGCTCGAAAGCCCAGTAGCCGGAGTCCGTCGGGATGGCAGAACCCAGAAACAGCTGCGCTGCGGCGCCAGACGCGCCCAGCCCTTCAACACGCACATCCACGAAACCCACTTCACGGTCACGCATCTCGATTTGCGTGTCTCCGATCCCGATCATCAGACCGCCATAGAGACCCTCTCTCGCCATGGCGGCCGGACTGGCCAACATGGCCATCGCAGCCAGGCAAACAATCTTTTTCATAATACTTCCCCTTCAATACCTTGGATTTTGTCATTCGCGATCCCGCGCGGACCGATAATAACGCGAAGGAGAAGAACTACAAGCCGAATCAGGCGGGCAATTCGGTATAATCGCCCAGATCAAACGCTGCCATCTGCCGGGCAAACTGGGTGGCAAAACCGGGGAACATGGTGGCGTTGAAGCCGTCCTCGGTGAGGTACCAGCTCTTGCAGCCGGAATTCCAGTTGGTTTTGGCCAGGCGACGCTGGATATCCCGATTGAAAGCGCGCTGTGCATCCGGCTTTACATCCAGCGCCTTGAGCTTGCGCTCGCGCAGCGTCTGGATGCCACGCACCAGGTAATCAATCTGCGCCTCCATGTAGACCAGCGCTGAATTGTGGCCGGGGCCGGAGTTCGGGCCAAACGTCATGTAGAGGTTCGGATAGCCGGACACGTTGATGCTCTTGTAGGCCTGAGCGCCGCCAGACCATTCCTCGCCCAGCACACGGCCGTCGCGGCCTGTGACCGGGAACGGCGTGCCGGAATGCGATACGTCAAAGCCGGTGGCAAAGACGATGCAATCGAACTGATGCTCGATCCCCTCCACCGTACGGATACCTTTCTCGCTCAGACGAGCGATCGGCCAGGTGATCAGCTTGCAGTTGTCTTTCTGCAGCGCCGGGTAGTAATCACTGGACATCAGCACCCGCTTGCAGCCGATGCGAAAATCAGGCGTCAGCTGGCGACGCAACCAGCGATCCTTCACCTGCATGCGCAGATGCAGGCGCCCGATGCGCTCGACCAGCGCTGTCAGCGGGGTATCCCAGATAATGCCCAGCGCCACGGATTCGTGAAACAGATAGAGTGCCTTGCGCATGGCATCCTGGCTGGCCGGGAAGCGACGGAACAGCGCCTTGTTCCAGCCAGGTGTTTCAAAATCCGGACGCGGCAGCACCCAGCCCGGCGTACGCTGGAACACCTTGACGAACCCGGCCTTTTTCACCAACTCCGGAATGATCTGGATACCGCTGGCGCCGGTGCCAATAACGGCCACCCGCTTGCCTTCAAAATCGTAATCGTGATCCCACATGGCGCTGTGGATCTTGTGGCCCTGATAATCCTCGATACCGGCAATGTTCGGCAGACTGGCGTTGGACAGGGGGCCTTGCGCCATCACCACGGAGCGACCTTCAAATACGCCTTTTGAGGTTTTTACACACCAGACGCCGCGCTGGTCGTCGTACTGCATGGATTCGACGTTGTGCTCGAAACGCACCAGTGGGCGCAGGTTGTAGTGATCCGCCAGATGATGCACGTAACGCAGGATTTCCGAGCCACCGGAGAAGCTGCGCGACCACTCCGGATTCTGGGCAAAGGAAAACGAGTACAGGTTCGAGGGGATATCGCAGGCCGCCCCCGGGTAGGTGTTGTCCCGCCAGGTGCCCCCCACGTCAGTTGCCCGTTCCAGGATTACGATATCCTCGATACCTTGCTGGCGCAGTCGAATGGCCGATCCCAGCCCGGCAAACCCGGCACCGATGATCAGCACTTCGCTGCGAGCCACCACAGCATCCGTGCGGGACGATGACGAACTGGCCGAACGCGCGCCGGCTTTCGTGGTCTTGCGGGCGGCGGCCTTACGGCGCGGTTTGCGTGTTTCAGACACTGTGCTCATGTGGCGTATCTCTCTGTTCAGGCTGTTCAGGCGGCCGGACGATAAGTGAGTTCTTTCACCCAGGAGGGCACCGCTGGCAAGGCCCGGCGCGGGATATGCCCGGTCAACCGGACCACCGCATCCACCGGGACGTGATAGACGCGGTTACTGCGATTCACCACAAACTTGGCGTGCTGGCGAATGATCTGGAACCAGGGATTGCGACGGCCATCGGCGGTACGGCCACCGATTTTCTCGAACTTGTTCATGGCGGCGTACAGCTTTTCTTCCGGCAGCCCCATGGCAATCACGTTGTCACGCATCTTGTTCAGCAGCGGGAAGTAGGAAGCAATCCCCAGCAGCAGACGGGGATCCAGCAGCGGCGCCAGCATCTTTGCTGCCTTGATGTAGGTTTTCCCGTGGCCCTGCATTTCCATCACGGTAAAGCCCACCCCCAGGTGACGCGATTCGTCGTCATTGATCTTCTCGAACGCCTGATGACACACCGGGTCATCCACCGTTTCCAGCAGGAAGGTACACAGGGCACCGTCCAGCGCAATCTCCAGCATCGGCACCACCGTGCCCAGCACATACACCGGCATCTCGTCGGCATAACGGTCCAGCCACTCGATCACCAGCCGCAGATTGATGTTCGGCTCGGGAATCTCATCACCTTCGAGCATGCCCCAGCGTTTCATCAGCGCCATTTCTGCATTGGCGTGGCGCTGCTCCTCGGCATGGAAATAGTTGTAGATCTCGCGCAGCGTGTCGTTGGGTGCTTTTTTTGCCATGGCGGCAAACGCCCGCGCACCGACGTGTTCGATCCACATCAGGTCTGACATGAATTCCTTCAGCTTGGGCCACTGTTCTTCCGTGATCAGCTCGGCGCCGGGGGCCTCCCAGTCGATGTCCGCCAGGGACCACTGGGTGTTCTTGATCTTGACCAGCATCTTTTCCAGATCAATAGAAGCCATGAGCGTATCTCCGTCAGCGTCGTGTCGCAGCAAATCGGCCCAGCAGGCCGGCACCGCGTGCGTAAGTGGAAGGAATGTAGCGTTTGGCGCGCCAGATCATGCGCGCATCGAATTGCGGCAGTACGTAAAGCTGGCCCTTGTCGAGTGCATTCAGGGTGGTACGGACCACGCCATCAGCAGATACGCCCGTCAGGGCCACCAACTTGTCCATCAGCGGCGTCACCGAGGCATCAATGCGACCCGAGGTAAAAATATTCGTCTTGACTACGGTCGGACACAGCGCGGTCACTTTGACGCCACTGCCGGCCGTTTCCGCCGCGAGCGTTTCCGACAGTGCCAGGACGGCCGCCTTGGTCAGGTTGTAGGGGCCCATCATGGGCGCGGCGGCAAAGCTGGCCGTGGAGCAGACATTGATGATGCCGCCACGGCCCAGGGCCTTCAGTTTCGGCGCGAAGATATGGCAGCCGTAGACCACGCCCCACATGTTGATGCCCACCGTCCACTCCCAGTCTTCCAGAGGGATCTCGCCCACCGGCCGACCGCCAACGCCTACCCCGGCGTTATTGATCACCAGGTCCACCGGCGCGTCGAGCAGACGCTCCGCCTCATCCGCCATGGCCTGCACCGCTTCGAACTGCGTCACGTCGCACTGCAAGGCCCAGGCGCGGCCGCCAGCAGCCCGGACCAGCTCGGCCGTTTCCTGCGCGGTGGCCAGGTTGATATCCGAGACCACCACGGCACCGCCTCGGCGGGCGATCTCCAGGGCAAAGGCGCGGCCGATGCCGGAACCGGCCCCGGTGACGACGGCGTGGGCATTACGGCTGACGCGTTCGCGTGCAAGAAAAGGCAGTTGCGGCATAGGGCTATTCGCTCGTTGACCATGACATTACATGATGTCACGATAAAGCGAATGCTTGTTCGGATTCAATTCGGAAACCTTATGGCCAGAAAGCCCCGTCAGGCCCGCTCCAGGGCCACCGTCAATGCCATCGTGGAAGCCGGCTTCATCGCCGTCGCCACCCACGGCCCCACCGGAGCCACAACGCGCCAAGTTGCTGATATAGCAGGAATCAGTGTCGGCTCACTGTATGAGTACTTCACCAACAAGGAGGCCATCTTCAAAGCCATGAGCGAGCGCTTCGTGGCCGACACCGTGGCCATGATCCAGCCTCTGGTGCCCGAGCTTGTTCGGAAACCCATACGCGAAACGATCCTCGAATTGCTCGCCCACTTCCGGGTTTTCCTGCAGGAGAACAACGAGCTGTACCTGAAATGCGCGCGACACGCCTTCACCATGGACTTCGAGGAATATCTGGATCCGGTGCACAAGGTGCTGGTGGACATCGTCATGCAGCACCTGATGCACAACCCGGAACTGGCCCGGGTGCGCAACATCCCGGCGATGATCTATATCTTCATCAATGGCGGTGTCTTTGCGGTCATCCGTCACCTGTCAGAAGACAGCCCGGCCATTTCTTTCGAGGCGCTGTCGGAGGGGCTTGCCGATATGGTCGGGCACTATGTGACCCAGGAACTGGTCTCTGCCCACTCGTGAACGGCATCCTCTGTGCCGACGCCGTAACCGCTGGTCTGCAATAACAGCCACTTCGTCGGCAAGCCACCCCTTCGTGACGTCACCTGCACGGGCGGAGAAGTGGAATTTATGTGATGCAAAGCACATTATAGGGAGGAGAGACACTTGTGTATGGGCGACTCGGCTGAGTCAACGATAAGGCAGAACAAGATCATGCACACACTGGCTATCAGGAATACCGCACACGCACTGGCCGCACTGGGGCTGACCCTGGCCGTCTCATCCGTCAGCGCAGACAGCGCCGAAGACCAACTGATCAACGAGGTTTACGCCGACGGCGGCCATACCCTCTATTGCGGCACGTCGTTCATGCCCGGGGATCGGGTGCGCATCGACCGCATCTATCCTGACCGACAGTTGCAACAGGAGTTCGGGTGCAGCTCCAACCGCATTTGCCAGAATGACCCCGGTTACGCCGCAGCCCGGGATGACCTGCACCAGATGTTCCCGATTGAACGACAATCGGAGATCGACCGGCGCGCCACCCTGTTTGGCGAATTACGTTCAGGCGTGCCCACAAGCCAGCGCTGCGACTACCGGTTGGGTTTTCAGACGTTCGAGCCTGGTGATGCCGCCAAGGGTGCGGTAGCACGCGCCATGATGTACATGCACGTACAGCACGGGCTGCCCCTGGTGGGCACCTATGAAATGCTGCAACGCTGGAACGAGACCACCCCCCCGGACGAGGCAGAGCGGGCACGTAACGCGCGCATCAGCGAACTCACCGGCCGCCGCAATCCGTTTATCGATGACCCGGCCAGCATGCGCGAGGTCCCGGCACCGGCGCTGTTCTGACGCCGGCGCCGGACAAGGCCATCAGAAGGCTTCGGCAGGCAGCCCCATAATCAGGTCACTACCGGCTTCCAGTTGCGCCACCAGACTGCGGGCGCGAGGCAAAACACGCTGGAAATAGAAGCAACCAACGTGCTGCTTGCTCTGGCCCAACTGGTCATCGCGCCCTGATGCTGCCTGCATCATGCGCGCCCAGAGCCAGGCATAGGTCACCAGGCCGAACAGGTCCAGATACTCCACCGCCGACGCATTGACCGCATCAGCGTCCTGTTTCGCTCGCTCCAGCAGTTGTGCTGTCGCCTTCTCCAGCAACGCCAGCGCTTCCTCGAGCTGCGCGGCCACCGGCTGTACCGCAGCATCCTGAGCCGCTGCTGCCAGCCAGTCGCGCACTTCCGCGATAAAGCGTTCGGCCGAAGCGCCGCCATTACGCACCACCTTGCGGCCCGCCAGATCCAGCGCCTGGATACCGTTGGTGCCTTCATAGATCTGGGCGATACGTGCATCGCGCACGAACTGCTCCATGCCCCACTCGCGCACATAGCCATGACCACCGAAGACCTGCTGACCGATGATGCAGGTTTCCAGGCCCCGATCGGTAAAGAAGGCTTTGGCCACCGGGGTCAGTAATGCCACGCGGTCATCTGCCAGCTTGCGTGCTTCGGCATCGTCGGAAAACTTGGCGATATCCAGCTGCATGCCGAGATACGCCGACAGAGCACGCCCCCCCTCGTTCAACGCACGCATGGTCAGCAGCATACGACGCACATCACCGTGCACGATAATTGGATCAGCGTTGCCTTGCGGGTTCACCGCACCCGTGGCGGCACGACCCTGGACCCGCTCGCGGGCATAGTCCACCGCGCTCTGGTAACTGATTTCACCGAGGCCCAGACCTTGCAGGCCAATGGACACGCGCTCGTAGTTCATCATGGTGAACATGGCGGCCAGCCCCTGATTCACCTCACCCACCAGCCAGCCTTTGGCGGCATCGAAATTCATCACGCAGGTCGCCGAGCCCTTGATGCCCATCTTGTGCTCGATGGAACCACAGGCGACCCCGTTGCGCTCACCCACGCTGCCGTCTTCATTGACCAGGAACTTGGGCACCAGAAACAGCGAAATACCCTTGCTGCCCGCCGGGGCGTCCGGCAGTTTCGCCAGCACCAGGTGGATGATGTTGTCGGTCAGATCATGCTCGCCGCCGGTGATAAAAATCTTGGTGCCGGACACCCGATAGCTGCCATCAGCCTGCGGCTCGGCCCGGGTGCGCATGATGCCCAGGTCGGTACCGCAATGCGGCTCGGTCAGGCACATGGTGCCCGCCCATTCGCCAGAGTAGATTTTCGGCAGGTAGGTCTGCTTCAGTTCCTCGGACGCATGCGCGTCCAGACACAGGGTCGCGCCGTTGGACAGCAGCGGGTACAACGCCAGTGAACTGTTGGCGCTGTGAATCATTTCCTCGAACAGGACCGCCAGCATCTTGGGCATGCCCTGGCCGCCGTACTCAGGATTGCCGGACAACGCCGTCCAGCCGTTCTCGGCGATCGTGCGGTACGCTTCCCGAAAACCCTTCGGCGTGGTCACTACGCCCTGGTCGAAGTGGCAGCCTTCTTCATCACCGGAGCGGTTCAGCGGCAACATCACGCCTTCCACCATCTTGCCGGCCTCTTCGAGGATCGCGTCAGCCAGATCACGACTCACCTCGGCGGTCGCCGGCATGGATGCCCACAGTTGCTCGGCATTGAATACGTCATTCAGAACGAACTTCATGTCGTCCAGCGGGGCCTTGTACGTCGCCATGTGCACTTCTCCACAGTTCTGGCCGGGGGCGCAAATTTTAAGCAGGTCAGCACCCCGGTGACAGGGCTATTTGTGACCCACCGTTCATACAGTCGTTTGAATTGGCGAAACAACGCGTGAAGGGGTCCGCAGACCCCTTCATATGACAGGCAGGACAGACGTCAGAACTCGGGATAAATACCGTATTCCCAGCACACGTCGGGAAAGTCGTCGATATCGTCGTACTCGTTGAAACAACCCGCCGCAACCAGGTCCTCGACGCCCATTTCCGCCCCGGCGGACTGCGGCAACCGTTCCAGCAGTTCTTCCGCCGTCACCGGCTCACCATTGAGTTCCCCCAACCCTTCTTTCAGGGTCAGGGTCATGCTGAACTGGCCTGCTTCCTCGCGCAGCACACCGGCCTCGACCAGAGCATGTGCCATCTCCTGCATCTCTTCCGGCAGGACCTCGGCCAGTATCAAAGACAGATTCAGGCCAAACAGCTGCATCAACGCCCGCTCGCTCAACAGGGTCTCGAACTGCTCCAGAGCCGGGTTCTCGCCATTGATGCCCTGGTAATCCAGTGTGCCGGTCAGCCCCAGCAAGCGGGTATCCCCCTGATCCAGCAGGCTCTCCAGATGCAACGCCGTACGGCCAGGCTGCGGCAGTCGCTCCACCAGCAGACGCATCCGTTCCTGAGTAAGGCGCTCCATATCAGCCAGCAGGGCTTCGAAGTCCAGTGCCGGCGCCGCCTCATCCATGGCCTCGCCGAAACTGCCAAACACCGCCATCATCATGTCGGTCTGCAGCGCCTCCAGTTCGTTGCTGATGGCCTGCAAACGCACCAGGGCATTCGTATCAAGCCCCTCCACACGAATGCGGGTGTAAGCCGCATCCATCGGCAACAGGTCGTTCGCGGAACTGACAATATTGTCGAGCCACAGACGCATTTCGGCCGCCAGCAGATTGCCATGGCGCTCGCTGCTGCCTTCAAACACCAGGTCAAACCCGACCTCTCTGTCTTCCTGCCCCCAGTCCCTGGCCGCGGCAAAGGCCTCGACACCCTCGACATGCAGCGTCGCAGTCAGCAGCGGCAACAGCCCCTCGATCATGTCCGTCACCGTCACCAGCAGATCCAGTGACTCGATCCGCAACGCCATGCTGTCGGTTTCCAGCGCGAAGTCATCAATCAACAGCTGGGTACGGCCCACCTCTTTCGCCAGGTCTTCATAGTCCAGCCAGACCACCAGGCTCCCCAACCTGAGGCTGCCGAGATCACCGGTTGCATCCAGGGAGGGCACCATCACCCGGCCACGCAGGCTGCGATCGAACCCCCACCAGGATTCACCGGTCAGGGGCGAGGCTCCCTTGGTGTACTCGGCAATCACGCTGCGCACGTCCTCGGGCAGCGCCTGGATATCCAGCTCGCCACGACTGTAGCCCAACCCGAGCCAAGGACCGGAAGAGGTCCACAGTAAGGGCCCGTGCAGCACGCGGGTCTCGTCACAGAGCATGTCGGAAAAGTCGTGCAGCACGATCAGCGTCGGATCGAACTGCAGGCAGCTGCGCACCTGTGATGAAAAAACAGAGCGACGATAGTCGACGATCTCGAAACGCAGACTGTCATAGCCCGGAACCAGCTCCTGCCCGGCCAGCCATTCGCGATAGGCGGCCTCAACCCGCGCGCCGATCAGCCAACTGCTGCCCACCCAGGCAAGCGCCAGGACCACGATCCCCACCAGCACTTTCTTCATTGTTTCCCCCAAACCTTTTTTTAGAAGCTCGACAATATAGCCGCCTCCGGGACGCAAGGCTGTAAGCGATTTCCTACACGCATAAAAAAACCCGCCAGAAGGCGGGTTTTCGGGAGCGGGCACACAGGATGTGCCCGCAAGAGGTCAGCTATCAGAACGCGAAGTGCGCTTCATCCAGCTCCATCAGGCAGTCGAGACCACCCTCGATGGCGCCCTTGTGCCCGGCAGTACGCGGCAGAATGCGCTTGAAGTAGAAACGCGCCGTCGCCAGCTTGGCCTTGTAGAAATCTTCCTCGGCCGTCCCTGCAGCGAGTTTCTCCTGCGCGGTCTGTGCCATGGCGGCCCACAGATAACCCAGCGTCACATAGCCCGCGTACATCAGGTAATCCACGGAGGCAGCACCGACATTCTCGATGTTCTGCATGGCCTGAGCACCCAAGGCCATGGTCATGTCGCCCCACTCCTTGTTCAGGCGTGCCAGCGGCTCGACAAATTCCTTCAGCTCGGCGTTATCCGCCTGGGCTTCACAGAACTTGTGGATGACCTTGGTCCAGTTGCGCAGTGCGGCACCCTGGGTCTGCAGCACTTTACGGCCCAGCAGGTCGAGCGCCTGGATACCGGTGGTGCCTTCGTACAGGGTGGAGATCCGCGCGTCACGCACGTTCTGCTCCATGCCCCACTCACGAATGAAGCCGTGACCACCGTAAATCTGCACGCCGTGGTTGGCCGCTTCCAGACCGACTTCGGTCAGGAACGCCTTGGCGATCGGAGTCAGCAGGGCCATCAGGTCGTCGGCCTGCTTGCGGTCTTCTTCGGTCTTGCCCAGGTTGACAATGTCACCCAGCACGGCGGTGTAATACACCAGCGCACGACCGCCTTCAGCAAAGGCCTTCATGGTCATCAGCATGCGGCGCACGTCCGGATGCACGATGATCGGGTCGGCCGGGCCGTCCGGATTTTTCGGGCCGGACAGGGCACGCATCGCCAGACGCTCACGGGCATAGGTCAGGCCGCCCTGGAAGCCCAGCTCAGCGTGGGCAACACCCTGGATGGCGGTGCCCAGGCGGGCGAAGTTCATGAAGGTGAACATGCAGTTCAGGCCCTTGTTTTCCGGGCCAATCAGGTAGCCGGTGGCGCCATCGAAGTTCATGACGCAGGTAGCAGAAGCCTTGATGCCCATCTTGTGCTCGATGGAGCCACAGACCACGCCATTTCGCTCACCCTGGCTGCCGTCACCGTTGACCAGGAACTTCGGCACGATGAACAGCGAAATCCCCTTGGTGCCCGCCGGGGCATCCGGCAGGCGTGCCAGCACGATGTGGACGATGTTGTCGGCCATGTCATGCTCGCCAGCGGAGATGAAGATCTTGGTGCCGGTCAGCTTGTAGCTGCCATCTGCCTGCGGCTCGGCCTTGGTCTTCAGGGTGCCCAGGTCAGACCCGCAATGCGGCTCGGTCAGACACATGGTGCCGGTCCACTCGCCGCTGATCAGTTTCGGCAGGTAGGTGCTTTTCTGCTCCGGGGTGCCGTGCTCTTCGATCGTGGCGACGGCGCCGTGGGACAGGCCCGGGTACATGCTCCAGGACCAGTTGGCGGTACCGGTCATTTCGGAAATGGCAATGCCCGCAGACGTCGGCAGACCCTGGCCGCCGTACTCGACGTCGCCGCCCATGGCCGGCCAGCCACCTTCAACATACTTCTTGTAGGCTTCCTTGAAGCCTTTCGGCGTGGTCACGACGCCATTGTCGAAGTGACATCCTTCCTCGTCACCGGAACGGTTCAGCGGCGACAGTTCATTGGCGGCAAACTTGGCGCCTTCTTCCAGAAACGCGTCAATCAGCTCGCCGTTGACCTCATCCAGGCCCAGCGCGGCATAGTGGTCATCCAGCTTCAGCAGCTCATGCAGAACGAAGCGCATATCGCGCACGGGGGCTTTGTAATCCGGCATCTCGACCTCCGAGAAATTCTCTTTGCAAATCGATTCAGTGGCTGGTCCGCCTGCAAGGCGGCACGCGTATAAAAAACGACCAGTCCGTGGTGGGGCACAATGGTAGCGCCGTGCCCTGCTTGCTCCCACCAGTATTTGTGACCCGGCAGTCAAACAAGCGTTTGAAACCAACGTTTACCCGGTAACTGGCGTATACTTCCCGCACCACGGTGAACAGCCGGTGACGAGCCGGCCCTGAAGGACCTGACTATGCTGGACAGAGAACTGCTCGATATTCTGGTGTGCCCGGTCAGCAAGACCCCTCTGCTCTGGATCGAAACCACCTGTGAGCTTCAATGCAAGGCCAGCGGCCTGGCTTACCCGGTGCGTGATGGCATCCCCGTTTTGCTGGAAGAAGAAGCCCGAACCCTGAGTGACGAGGAACTGCGTAAGCTCTGAGGCTCGCGAATCCACCCTGCAAACGCCCTGCGACACGGAGTTGCCATGTACCTGCCCCGCCTGCTGCCGACTCTGGCTCTTGCCGTGAGCCTGATCCTGCCACTGGCCAGCCATGCCCAGATCCTGCTGGCCCCTGCCCCGGACGACCAGGACGACGCCCCGGCAGCACGTACCACCCGGGGCGGTGACCTGCAGGCTTGCCTGGCGCGCGCACTGCGCGACGCCCCGGCGGAGATGACCGCCAGTGAGGTGCGGGCCTGGTGTGAAAACGGGGGCCCGGACAACCGCCAGCGCAATGTCGATGCCTTGCGCGCGCGTCTGGCCCTGGAGGAATCCTCCCAGTTCAATCCCTTTGTGATGACGCCGCACCGGCGCAACTACATCATGCCGGCCAGTTACTGGTCCAACCCGGAATGGAATGACCCGGACAAGAGCGATGACAATCTGGATTCGCTGGAAGTGAAGTTCCAGTTGTCCATCAAGGTGCCCCTGGCCACCGAGGTGTTCAACTTCTACAACGTCTATTTTGCCTATACCCAGACCAGCTTCTTCCAGGCCTACAACAAGGAACAGTCGCGCCCCTTCCGGGAAACCAACTATGCCCCGGAGCTCTTTGTGTCTCGCGCCGTGGATTGGCAGCTGGGCCCGCTGGACTCGGAACTGATCGCCTTCGGCTTCATCCACCAGTCCAATGGCCGCGACGTGCCGACGTCGCGTGGCTGGGACCGCCTTTTCGCCAGCTACGTTGCGCGCTCGGGCGAATTCTACATGGGCCTGCGTACCTGGTACCGGCTGCCAGAGAGCAGCAAGCCCGCCCCGGACTCGCCACGCGGTGACGACAACCCCGACATCGAGAAGTACATGGGTAATTTCGATCTGACCATTGCCCGCCCGTTTGGCAATCAGGTGGCCGAAATCATGGTGCGCAACAATCTGCGCCGGGGGGACAACAAGGGCGCTGTGCAGCTGGATTACACCTTCCCGCTGACCAGCCGCTTCAAGGGCATCTTCCAGGTGTTCAGCGGTTACGGCGACTCACTGATCAACTATGACGACTACCAGAACCGGGTGAGTCTGGGGATTCTGCTGACCGACACCCTGTAGCCCGCTTCACGCCTTTTTCGCCAGCCCGCGCGCACGCTTGCCCTACTGGACAGCGACACGGGCATAGCGATGACTTCCTCTGCGGGCAGACCTGCCCCGGCACACCAGATCGTACTGGTTCAGGGGGCCAGCCGAGGCATAGGCCTGGCCCTGGCTGCGCGCTTGTTGCAGGTCAAGACCGTGGCGCACGTATACGCCACCAGCCGGCAACCGGAGCGCAGCGAAGCACTCGCGGCCCTGACAAACCAGCACCCGGGTAAACTGACCTGTTTGCCACTGGACGTGACCCGCGAAGACGACGTGGCCCGGGCGGCCAACGAGGTGCGCAGCCAGCACGCCGCCCTGCACGGCCTGATCAACTGCGCCGGTCTGCTGCACGAGCCCGCCTTGCGCCTGCGCCCGGAGAAGCGCGTGGAGCAGCTCAGCAGCGCGGCGCTGGAGGCCGTATTTCGCGTCAACACCTTCGGCCCGATGCTGATGGCCCGACACTTCGCCCCGCTGCTGATGCATGACCAGGCGGCGGTGTTCGCCAGCGTGTCCGCCCGCGTGGGCAGCATCAGCGACAATCATATGGGCGGCTGGTACACCTACCGGGCCAGCAAGGCCGCACTGAACCAGTTCACGCGCACCTTTGCGATCGAGATGCGCCGCCGCGCGCCGCAACTGGTGGTCCTGGCGTTACATCCGGGCACCACCAATACCAGGCTGTCACGTCCCTTCCAGAAAAACGTGCCGGAAGACAAGCTGTTCGAGCCCGACTTCGTCGCCGAACGCCTGCTGCGGCACATGATGACGGCAACCCCCCGGGACTCGGGCCGGTTCATGGCCTGGGACGGCCAGGACATCCCATGGTGATGCGCCGCAAGGGCGACCTGCCCACACGCACCTGCGCGGTATGTGGCAAGCCCTTTACCTGGCGCCGCAAATGGGCCGCCGTCTGGGACGAGGTGCGCTACTGCTCCGAGCGCTGCCGCCGCAACCGAAGAGGCAGCCCCTCATGACCACACTGCTGTGGTTCCGTCAGGATCTGCGCCTGGATGATCATCCGGCGCTGTGGCGGGCGTGTGCAGACGGCCCGGTGATTCCGGTGTATTGCCTGACGCCTGTGACCGATACCGGACCGCTGTACGACACAGGCGTATCGCTGGCACGGTGCGGAGCACACCGGCGCCGCTTTCTGCTTGAAGCACTGCATGATCTTCGCTCGGCTTTGCGCGCCTGCGGCAGCGACCTGGTTGTGGTGAACGAGCCCCCGGAACAGGCCTTGCCGCGTCTGGCCGACGCGACCGGCGCCCGGCGCCTGGTCACCACACAGCAACCCGGCACAGAAGAAGCGGCGCAGGTCGAAGCCGTGCGTCAGGCGATGGGCCATCTGCCTGTCGATGAGGTGGAAAACGACGGCCTGTTCCGACGCGCCCAGTTACCGTTTCCTCTGGCGCGCTTGCCGGGCACCTTTACCCGTTTTCGCAAAAGCGTCGAAGAAAACGTCGACATGGACCCGCCACTGCTGGCGCCCGAAAAGCTGCCGCCGATTCCGGCCACAGCCAGCGCTTTCGATCAGGGATTACCCGAACGGCCCACCGCAGACCTTGATCCGCGCGCTGCCTTCCACTTTCAGGGCGGCGAACAGGCCGGGCGCGCTCGCTTGCGGCATTATTTATGGGACAGTGAAGCCCTCCGTGATTACAAGCAGACCCGCAATGGCCTGCTGGGCGCGGATTACTCTTCGAAGCTTTCCCCCTGGCTGGCACTGGGCTGCCTGTCACCCCGGCGCCTGGTCAGCGAAGTACGGCGCTTCGAGCGCGAAGTGATCGCCAACGACAGCACCTACTGGCTGATTTTCGAGGTGCTCTGGCGCGAATACTTTCGCTGGGTCGCCGGGCGGTCCGGGACGCGCCTGTTTGGGTTCAATGGCATCAGCGAGCGGCGCCTTCCTGAGCCGCCCTTCAACGCCGAGCGCTTCCAGCGCTGGTGCGAGGGGCGCACCGGCCTGCCGTTCGTCGATGCCAACATGCATGAGCTCAACGCCACCGGCTTCATGTCCAACCGGGGCCGACAGAACGTGGCCAGCTTTCTGATTCATGATCTGGCGATGGACTGGCGTCTGGGCGCCGCCTGGTTTGAACAGCAACTGATCGACTATGACGTCGCCAGCAACTGGGGCAACTGGGCCTATATCGCTGGCGCGGGCACCGATCCTCGCCAGGGCCGCTGGTTCAATGTGCTGAACCAGGCCCAGCGATATGACCCGCAGGGCGACTATGTCTGTCACTGGATACCGGAACTCGAAACGCTTGAGGCAAGCCATCGCCACACCCCGTTCCTGTTACCCACACACCAGCGAACGGCACTGGGCCTGCCAGATCTGGTCATCCCGCCGCCGCGCGGCTGGCACAATGATCTGAACACCCGGCCGCAGCAGCGCAAGGCCTGAACCGTGCAAGTGGTCTGGTTCAAGCGCGACCTCAGGGTGCATGATCACGCGCCCCTGTGTGCTGCCGCCAGGGCGGGGGCACTGGTGCCCCTTTATGTGGTCGAGCCGCAAGCCTGGCAGCAACCGGATTCAGCCTTGCGCCACTGGCAGTTTGTGCGCGACAGCCTGCTGGATCTGGACCGGGCCCTGCGTCAACGCGGGGCGCCCTTGTACGTGGCGCGGGGCGACATACTGACAGTGCTCGACACACTGCGTCGGCGCCACGGCATCACGGCCCTCCATGCCCATGAAGAAACCGGAAACCACTGGAGCTTCCAGCGCGATATCGCCGTGCGGGCCTGGTGCGCGCAGCACACGATTCCCTTCCATGAATACCCCGCCAATGCCGTGGTCCGCCGTCTGCGGCATCGCGATCACTGGGCGCGGCACTGGCAAACCCGGATGGCGTCTACCCCTTTGCCCGCACCGTCATCGCTATATCCTGCATTACCCGCCCCGCCGCCGGCGGCCCGGCAGTTACCGGAAAATCTGGGCTTCGATCAGCGCCCCTGCCCGGGTCGTCAGCCCGGCGGGCGCACACACGCCCTGGCGTTGCTCACCAGTTTTTTTGCGCAACGCGGGCAGCGATACCGTGTTGCGATGTCCAGCCCGCGCACCGCACCGCTGGCCTGCAGTCGTCTGTCGCCCCATCTGGCCCATGGCACCGTGTCCATACGCGAGGTCCTGCATGCGCTTGCAGAAGCGCAGGCCGACCCGGCCCACAGCACCACACACTGGCAACAATCGCTGCGAAGTTTTGAAAGCCGGCTGCACTGGCACTGCCACTTTATCCAGAAGCTGGAGGATCAACCGGACATGGAATGGCGTAACCTGCATCCCGGTTACGATGGCATGCGCGAGGATGATGTCGACCGCGCACGATTTGCTGCCTGGGCAGAAGGCTGCACCGGCATTCCGTTCATTGATGCCTGCATGCGCATGCTGCATCACGACGGCTGGATCAACTTCCGCATGCGCGCCATGCTGGTGGCCTTCGCCAGCTATCATCTGTGGTTGCACTGGCGCGAACCGGCCTTGCATCTGGCGCGACTGTTCACAGACTACGAGCCCGGCATTCATTACCCGCAGATCCAGATGCAGGCCGGCACCACCGGCATTCATGCCTTGCGCCTGTACAACCCGGTGAAGCAGTCGCGCGATCAGGACCCCGAAGGCGATTTCATCCGTCGCTGGCTTCCCGAGCTGGCCGCGATCCCCGGCGACTGGATTCATTGCCCGTGGTCCATGCCGCGATCCTTGCAGCAGCGCGCGGGGGTCGTGATCGGACATGATTATCCGGCGCCGGTGGTGGACCCGGACAGCGCGGCCCGGGCGGCACGACAAGCGGTGCTGGCTCATCGCACCGCCCACGACCCGGAAACCCTGAAACGTACCGAGGCCGCCATCGTTCAGCGCCATGCCAGTCGCCGCCGCACTCCCGGTCGCCCGCGATCATCTGCGGGGGCCAATAGCCGCCAACTGAGCATGGACCTTGATCCGGGCGACTGAACCGCTCGCCAGCGACGCGGTCCTATCGTTCAATCCCGCTGCAATCCCGCCTCTACCTGTCTGCCCGGAGATCGCCATGCACGTCATGCACCGCCGACGCCTCTATCCGTTTGTGCTGCTGGTCGGCATCCTGCTCACCACTGCCTGCACCGGCCTGCGTCGCGACACGCTACCTCCGGAAGTCTCCGTTGCCGACATTGCTCTGGTCGGCGTCACGATGTTCGAACAGGAATGGGAGCTCACGTTGCGCACCCGCAATCCGAATGACCATGCCTTGAACCTGCGCACGCTGGATTATCAGATCATGGTGGAAGACCGGCCCTTCGCGCGGGGGCTGAGCAACGAGGCCGTCTCTCTGCCCGCCATGGGCGATGCCCTGGTCAAGACCCGGATCACCACCAGCCTGTTCGACACCTTGCGCCAGTTCCAGGCCATGGATTACACGCCGGGCAAGCCCGTGCGTTATCGCATCAGCGGCAACGCCCGGGTGGGCAATGTCCCGTTCGCGCTGCCGTTCGATCGCCGGGGCGAATTCGTGATGCCGGCCTTGTAGTGATGATCAGCGAGTCATGATCAACGGGGCAGCCCTTCGCCCAATACCGCCTGCAGGCGGACATGCTCCGGACCCGGCTCTTCAGCATAGATGACCGGCAGGGTCACACGATGCACCGCCTTGACCCTGTCCGCCATCGGCACCCAGACGATGTGACTGCCTGCGTACTCCCCCGATCCCGAACTCACCGGCATCGCACTGTCGGGCTGGCGGGCAACATCGGCAACCACCTCGTGCCTGACCTCACCGACAAGCATGTAGCCATAACCCAACTGGCTTCCCAGCTCTGCCGCCCGATAACGGGCCCACTGCTCCAGTCGGTCACGCTCGCGGCCACGCCAGCTTTCGTATGACACTTCAAAGTGATCGGTGCTGACCTGCACCTCCCGATAGCCACGGGGTTCCTGCCCGTCAGCCGCCCGATAGGCACTCTGGCAGCCCGCCAGCATCATCATGCCCGCCAGCGCGCACAGTGCGCCCGTCATACCTCGTGGTTTCAACATGCATCCCTTCCTGTCAAAGCATCCGCAAAGCAGCATGATAGCGCAGGTCAGCGCTCACCTCGTCCCCAGCGTCCGGGGGTGGTACCGGTCCAGCGGCGAAAGGCATGGATAAAACTGGCGGCTTCGGTGTAGCCCAGCCGCTCCGCCACCTGCTCGACACTGAGCATGCCCCCGGCGAGCCATTCCTGCGCCAGGGTCTGACGCACCTCATCCTGCAAGCCACGGAACGCTGCCGCTTCGTCAGCCAGACGGCGACGCAAGGTGCGCGACGTCATGTTCAGCCGCGCGGCCACCTGCTCCATATCCGGCATACACGACGGCTCCGCCAGCAACAGGCTGCGGACCTGGCCGGCCACGCCCTCATTGGCCTGCCGGCGCTGCAACAATGTCTGGCACTGCACTTCACACAGGCGTCGGGTATGGTCGTTGGCCTGCGGCAGGGACGTATCCAGCAAGGCGGCATCGAAACCCACGTAATTGTGCGTGGCGCCGAACAGCGGCCGCACACCGAAGTGCGCCTCATGGGCGGTCAGATCCGGCGGCGCCGCATGGCGGAAACCCACAGTGCGGCGCGACGGCTCGACGCCGAACAACTCACGCTGCAACAGGGCAACGGCGGCCATATCCCTCTCGACCAGAAACGGTTGCAACGCGGCAGGCAAATGGTCTACATGGAAATACAGGCGTGCGTGACCGCCCTCTTCCTCCAGCGTCACCCGGGCAAAGGCAAACGTCAGATCCAGGTAGCGGATGCCCAGCTCCGTGGCACTGCGCAGTGTCGGGCTGCTGACCAGCGCAAAGCCCCATATCCCGTAGCTGGTCAGGTGGTAACGCTGCCCGGCCAGCACCCCCAGGCCCGGCACCTCACCGGCCGCCGCCAGCAGATTGGCGATCACCTTCATCTCCTGCGCGGCACTGACCTCCGCCTGCGGGTCTTCCAGCTCGGCGGCCCCCACCCCGCTGCCCGCCAGGCAACGGGCCTGCGGCACCCCGAATTCCTCACCCAGGGCGCAAAGCAGGCGAATACTGACCGTACTGCGGCGATTGCCGGTGAGCGCGGCCGAGGGTGTGAGCATCATGGCGTCACCGATCCTGTCCGAAAATATCAATCTAATGTCCTGTCGCCCTATAAACAAGCCTGCGCCCTCTAGGTAGCATGCAGACAGAACAGGGAGCATCACACCATGACAACGCATTACAACACGGTGATTATCGGCAGCGGCTTTGGCGGACTGGGGATGGCCATCGAGCTCAAGGCCCGCGGCGAGCAGTCGTTACTGGTTCTGGAGAAGGCCGACGACGTCGGTGGCACCTGGCGCGATAACCGCTATCCGGGGGCGGCCTGCGATGTGCCGTCGCACCTGTACTCGTTTTCGTTCGAGCCTCGTCATGACTGGCCGCGCCGCTTCGCTGCCCAGCCGGACATTTTCGCTTACCTGCGTCACTGCGCGGACAAGTACCGGGTACGACCGCACATTCGCTTCAACACGGAGGTGACCGGGGCGCGGTTTGATGACCGTCTGAAGCAATGGCATGTCACGGCCGCCGACGGCGCCGTGTTCACGGCCCGATTTCTGGTCACCGCGACCGGGCAGCTGAACCGCCCGCAGTGGCTGCATATCGAGGGCGCCGACCGCTTCGAGGGCGAGCGCTTCCATTCGGCCCGCTGGCGTCATGATCTGGATCTGCGCGGCAAGAAGGTGGCCGTGGTCGGCACCGGCGCCAGTGCCATCCAGTTCGTACCGCAAATCGCGCCGCAGGTGGCACAACTCACGCTGTTCCAGCGCTCAGCGCCCTGGGTGATCGCCAAACCGGATCGCGCCTACAGCGGCCTGTCGCGCGCACTGATGGCGCGCATGCCGTGGCTGCATACGCTGGACCGGGCGCGCATCTACGCGTTGCTGGAGAGCCGTGTGCTCGGCTTTACCCGGTTGCAGCAGATCCTGAAGCCCTATGAATGGCTGGCCAAACGGCATATGTACCGGCACATCAAGGACCCTGCCCTGCGCGCGGCCCTGACACCGGATTATCCGATTGGCTGCAAACGCATCCTGATCTCCAATGATTATTATCCGGCGCTGGCCCGCGACAATGTGCAGGTCGTGACCTCCCCGCTGGAACGTTTCGAGCGCCGGGGCCTGCGCACCGCCGATGGCACACACCATGAGGCCGACGTGGTGATCTACGGCACCGGTTTTCAGGCCACCGACTTTCTGGCCCCCATGCAGATCACCGGCCGCGATGGCCAGGACCTGAACACCGCCTGGCGTGACGGAGCCGAAGCCTATCTGGGTATCACCGTACACGGCTTCCCCAACCTGTTCATGCTCTACGGGCCCAACACGAATCTGGGCCACAGCTCGATCGTCTACATGCTGGAAAGCCAGATCCGCCACGTGCTGGCCTGCATGCACGAGGCCAAGGAACAGGATGCTGCCGCGATTGAAGTGCGGCATGATGTGCAGGCTACGTTCAACCGTCGACTGCAAGAGCAGTTGCAGCACACCGTCTGGGGGCGCGGCTGCACCAGCTGGTACAAGACCGCCAGCGGCAAGAACACCAATAACTGGCCGGGGTTTACCTTCAACTACCGGCAGCTGACCCGGAACGTGAACCGCGATGACTATCAGTTTTCCTGAAATTCCCGCGCGCCGTAGCCAACAGCTGTTGGCCAGCGTCCTGCGCACCAGCCTGAAGCTGCTGGTAAAGCCCCTGTTCAATGGCCGCACACCGGTGCCGGTGATGCGCACCGGGTTGCGCGCGGTGGCCGCCACAACCTTGCCTGCACGTGGCGTCCACCGTGACAGTGTCAGCCTCGGCGGCGTAACGGCAGAACGTTGGCGACCCGCCAGCGGCGCCTCCGAGGCCGTTGTGTTGTATCTGCACGGCGGCGCCTACTGCGTGGGCAGCCCCGCCACCCATCGCAGCCTGACCAGCCATCTGAGTCGCGCCAGCGGGGCAACGGTGCTGGTGGTCGACTACCGCCTGGCACCGGAGCATCCCTGCCCTGCCGCCCTGGACGACGCCCTCAGCGCTTACCAGGCACTGCTGGAAGAAGGCGTGATGCCGGACCAGATCATCATTGCCGGTGACTCCGCCGGCGGTGGCCTGACCCTGGCCACAGCGCTGGCGCTGCGTGATGCGGGCCAGCCCGCACCCGCCGGGCTGATTATGCTGTCACCCTGGGTGGACCTCACCCATCCCCGGGCCGGCACCCCCGTATCGGGCGAAGCCATGCTCCAGTGGGCCGCCCTGGAGAAAGCGGCAGAGCTGTATTGCGCTGACCAGCGCCGCGACGTGCGCGCCTCGCCACTGCACGGCACGCTGCATGCCCTGCCGTCATCACTGATCATCACCGGCACAGACGAAATCCTGCTGGGCGATTCCGAGGCACTGGAGGCGGCACTGGACGCAGCGGGCGGTCAGGTCGACCTGTTGCTGTACACCGGTATGTGGCATGTCTTCCCCGCCCACGCCGGGGTGCTCGATACCGCCGACCACGCCATTTTGCAAATGGCCGACTTCATTCGCACAAAGGCAAACCTGTGAACCACACCATCCTGATTACCGGCGCCGCTTCAGGCATCGGCGCCGCCACAGCGCGGCTGTTCCATCAACGGGGCTGGCAGGTCGGGCTGCTGGACATCAGCGCCGATGCCCTCGCCACCCTGGCGTCAGAACTCGGCAATGCCTGGCATCAGCCGCTGGATGTGCGTGATGCCGAAGCCGCGCAACAGGCGGTCAACGATTTCGCCCACAGCGCCGGGGGACTGCGCGTCCTGTTCAATTGTGCGGGGGTGCTGCAGGTCGGGCACTTTGAAGACATCAGCGCTGCCGCGCATGCGCGCATCATCGGCATCAATGTCCAGGGCGTCATCAACATGACGCTGGCCGCCCTGCCCTGGCTGCAAGGGGCCCGGGAGCCGCTGGTCATCAACATGAGTTCGGCCTCGGCGCTATACGGCGTACCGCATCTGGCCAGCTATTCCGCTTCCAAGTTTGCAGTACGCGGTCTGACCGAAGCGCTGGATATCGAGTGGCGCCGCCATGGCATCCGTGTTTGCGACCTGATGCCGCCGTTCGTCAATACCCCGATGGTCCGCGATCAGCCCTTCCGCGCCCCGGTGGTCGACAGGCTGGGTGTGCACCTGAGTGCGGAAGATATCGCTGAAGCGGCCTGGAAGGCCCTGAAGAAGCCGGCCGTTCATCACCCCATCGGGCTGCAGTTCGCCGGCACCATGCTGCTGGAAAAACTGGCGCCGCGTGCGTTTACGCGGCGCCTGATGAGTTTCCTGAGCCGCTAGCGGAGCAGGCGTCGCTAGCGGGGAAGGTCAGGGGTTCGCGCGGTTCCCCACGGCCTGCTGCTGACGCCGGCCCTCCGGCGTCTGCCGGTAGCGCTCCTCTTCCAGCCGGCGCTTGACCGTTTCCCGTGAGCAATCCGCGATGTTGCTCTGTTCGCACTCACGGATGCGCTGTTCAAGCAACGCGGCCTCGTCACGCGCCGCCTCCTGCTCCCGGGCCACGCTCTCGTCTACCTGCTGTGGCCGTTCCAGATCTCGCCGGGAACGCTGCTCCGACGCAGAACGGGCCCGCTCGGAGGCCTGGCGACCCTCGAAACGATTACCCTGGGGCAATTCGACGCGCTCACCACCTTCGCCCGGCTGATCGGAGAAATAGACCCGGCCATCCGCGTCCACATGGCGAAACATGGCGCCACGCTCCGGCAACGCCTCGGCCTGCTCATCGGCCCCGGCGAACACGGGCGACGCCCAGCCCAATGCCAGCAGCAATACTGCCGACAGCCCATAACGGCACATCATGTCACGCTTCATGCCCACCACCTCCGTCGTCAGCCCGGCGGCCAGCTGAACGACCGCCCACCCAGCACATGTACATGCAGATGGAAGACGGTCTGGCTGGCCCCGGCGCCGTTGTTCACGTTGAGACGAAAATCCGTCAGCCCCTCGTCAGCGGCCACCTGGCTCGCCACCAGCAGCAGATGCCCGAGCAGCGTCTGGTCTTCCGAAGTCGCGTCCGACAGTTTGGGAATCGGCTTCTTCGGGATCACCAGGAAGTGTGTCGGCGCCTGCGGGTTGATATCGCGGAACGCCAGACACTCGTCATCCTCGAAAATAATGTCCGCCGGAATCTCCCGGGCTATGATCTTCGAAAAAATCGTCTCGCTCATACCTGCTCCATCTGTTGCATTTGACCCCGGAACCCCCGGAAAGCTCCGCGACACACGTCGCGCCCTGTTCACCCAAGCGGCCCATTCCTGCCGCCAACGTGCGCCCGTTCACATCTGGACCGGGCACCGCCGGACATTCGCTCAACGGCAGGGTGAGCATCCGCGCCGCAACTGTCATAATGGCGCCGCCGACGGCAACACATGACAATCATAGCAGGCAACCATGGCCACTCTCTTCGTTGACAACCTCACAGTGCTGGACTTCTCCTATCTGCATGCCAAGCGCGGCATGGTCGGCGAATCCTGGATCGTCGATCTCGAACTGACCGGCGACCTGGACGATATGGGCATGGTGCTTGATTTCGGCCGCATCAAGAAGGCCGTCAAACAGGCCCTGGACGAAGAAGTGGACCACAAGCTTGTGGTGCCCGACGACAGCGACTGCCTCAGCCGGCTACCCGCCGAAGGCAGCGTCAACCTGGACTGGGCTTACCAGGGCGGCGTCATCCGCATGAAAGCACCGACCTGTTCCACGGTCTTCATCCCCGGCACCGAGGTGACCAAGAGCAGCGTCACCCTCTACCTGATGGAAGTGCTGTACCGCATTCTGCCTGCGAACGTGAGTGAGCTGGTGCTCACTTTGCGTGAGGAGGACACCGGGACATTCCCCTCCTACCACTATTCCCACGGCCTGAAAAAGCACGATGGCAACTGCCAGCGCATCGCCCACGGCCACCGCTCACGTATCGAGATTTTCGAGAACGGTCGCCGCAGCCGGTACTGGGAGAAACTCTGGGCCGACCGCTGGGAAGACATCTACATCGGCTCGGAGGAGGACCTGGAGGGCACCTACTTCATCGACGAGGTGCCGCACCATCGCTTCCGCTATGAAGCCCCGCAGGGCCTGTTCGAACTGGTGATCCCCGAGGATCACTGTTACCTGATTCCCACCGACTCCACCGTGGAATACCTGGCCGCGCACATTGCCGCCGAACTGGCTGACGAAGCGCTCGGCAAGCACTTCCGTGTACGGGCCTTCGAAGGGGTCGGCAAGGGCGCTCTGGCCGAAGCCGGTACCATGCGTGCCTGATCAGGGCTCCTCGCGCAGAATGGTTTCCGCCTCTTCCTGAATCAACCGGCGCAACCAGCGATGCGCCGGGTTATGGTGCAGCAGCGGCGACCAGGCCATTTTCAGCTCAAAGCGCGGGATCACGAACGGCGGGTCCTTGATGGCCAGGCGCGGGTTCTGCGTCTGCATCCGCGCCACCCGGCTGGGCAACGTGGCCACCAGATCATTGTTCATCGCCAGCAAGGCGGGCATCTGGTAGTGCCGCGTAAAAATGGAGATCTTCCGGGTCTTGCCGATGCGCGCCAACGCCTGATCAATCCAGCCCAGCCCGCCCAGCTTCTCCGGATTCATGCCGAACCCGACCCCGAAGCCTGTCTTTGACACCCAGATATGCTGCGCACTCAGATAGCTCTCCAGATTGAAGTCCCGCGCCAGCGGGTTGCTGCGATTCAGCAGGCAGGAGAACGAATCCTTCCACAGGGTGACCTGATGGAACGAACGCGGGATCTCGTTAAAGCGGTTGACCGCCAGGTCCACCCGGCCCTGCTCCATGTCGGCGTAGCTCACATCCGACGGCGTGACGAAGTCCAGCACTACATGGGGCGCATCTTCCCGTAAACGGCGCACCAGGTGCGGCACCAGCGTCGCCTCGGCATAGTCACTGGTCATGATCCGGAATACCCGCCGACTGGCCTCCGGCACAAACGCTTCGTCCGGCGTCAGCATCGCTTCCGTCTGCATCAGGACCTGGCGTACCAGCGGCTGCAGCTCCAGCGCCCGCTCGGTGGGGTTCATTCCCCCCGAGGTCCGGATCAGCAGTGGGTCATTGAACAGCTCCCGCAGCCGCTTGAGCCCATTGCTCATCGCAGGCTGGGAGATACCCAATTGATCAGCAGCCCGGGTCACACTCAGCTCCCTGAGCAAAACATCCAGATATTTCAACAAGTTGAGATCAACGCGACCAATATTCATCAGATCACCATAAACAGATGCAATATCATAGCATCACAGCATAAGCACGATGAATACTGAACCGTGGCCCTGCGCGCAAAGCATGGCCGGCCGGCTCGGCGGATTCGCAGGTGAGAATGCGTCCAATCCTGTGTACCATGAGCCTTTGCGCCTGTTCCGCCACAATCCCAGTTATGAGGATGCCTGAACAATGGACAAGAAAGCGGCTGCCGAAAACCGTCAGGAGGTCGAGAAATTCGTCGTGCGCTTGCCAAAAGGCATTCGCGGTCGAATCTGCGAACTCGCCAAATACAATAAACGAAGCATGAACGCCGAGATCGTTGCCCGTCTGGAAGAGAGCCTGGGGCTGACCGTGAACGTGGAGGGCGTTGCAGAATCCGCGCCGCACCTTTACGCCGTCAGTGCCGAAGCCCCCCAGAGCGGAGGCGGTGATCCCGTGATCATTACGCAGGAAGACCAGTTGCTGGAGCGCTTCCGCGCCATGAGCATGACCCATCGGCGAGCCCTGCTGGAACTTCTGCGCTGAGATCTGGTGCCGGTTGAGCTACCTGCATATTGTCAAAGAGCGACTGCGGCGTTCACTGAACGAGAGCATCCATTACTCTCGCTATAACGCGCCAATGATCGGCGTGCTCGGCGTGATCACCTTCCCGCTGTATTACTATGTCTGGCTGTATCTGTTTCCGCAGGCGTACGAGAACCTGCCCCTGCGGCTGATCGGCATGATCATCTGCGTACCCTTGCTACTCTATGGGCGATGGCCCAAGAAGCTGGCACCGTACTTTCCGGCGTACTGGATACTGTTCCTGCTATATACGCTGCCTTTCTTCTTTACCTACATGCTGCTGCGCAACGATCTCTCCATGATATGGAGTATGTCGACCATGGCAGCACTGTTCTTTCTTGTCCTCGCGCTGTATGACTGGTTACTGGTCATCCTTGTGGCCCTGCTTGGCTCTCTGCTGGGCTGGGCAGCCTTTCTCATGACATCGGACGCCGACACCGTAGCGCTGGCAACCCTGTATATTCAGCAATTGCCGATTTACGCCTTTGTCATCATTGGCGGCAGCATCTTCAACTACAATGCGCAACTCGTGAAAGAGGAAAAGCTCAATGCCCATGCTGCCGTCGGCCGCAACATTGCTCATGAGCTACGCACACCTCTGCTGGGCATGAAGGCGGCCACCTCCGGCCTGTCTCATTATCTTCCCCACCTCGTTGACGCCCATCAGCAAGCCATGCTTTCAGGGCTTCCCGTACGCAGCATAAGAGCCACTCGACTGGAGCGACTGCGTGAAGCGTCAGACCGGATCGAGGAGGAGATCGACTATGCCAACACGATCATTGACATGCTGTTACTCAGCGCCAATCAGACCACCATCAAGAAAGACAGCTTTGCGCTGCACTCGATGAACGATACCATCGAACGCGCCCTGCAACGCTTCCCGTTCAAATCCGAGCATGAACGCGACCTGGTGTCCTGGGACCGCGGCGAAGACTTCGTCTATTTCGGCTCTGACCTGCTGGTAATGCATGTGGTCTTCAATCTGGTCAAGAACGCCCTGCACAGCGTGCTCAATTCCGGACAGGGCACCATACGGATTACCACGCTTCCCGGAAAGCAGTTCAACCGTCTGAGCGTTCTGGACACCGGGCCCGGCATCGACCCGTCACGGGTCAAACATGTTTTCGACTACTTCTTCAGCTCCAAAACCATCGATCAGGGCAGCGGCCTTGGACTTTCATTCTGCAAGCTGGTCATGGAAAGCCTGAACGGGCGCATCCGCTGCGACTCCCGACTCAACGAATACACCCTGTTTGAAATGTCTTTTCCCCAGGCAACTTCATGATGAGCATGCAGATACAGCCCTATTTTCACCCCACAACCATCGTCATGCTGGATGATAATCAGCGTTTTCTGGAGAACTTCAGCCTGCAACTCGATGAGTCCCTGGCCTGTCTTTTCTACTCCTCGCCAGTCCAGTGCCTTGAGATGATAAAAAGCCGCAGCCCACGCATAACGCTCGATCAACGCTGCTTTTCCTACTATACCCGGCCCTCCCCCGGGCAGGCTGACCGGGTAATTCGTCTGGATCTCACTCTGATCGAACAGGAAATCAGCAATGCCGAACGTTTCCGCGATATCTCGGTTGTGGTGGTGGACTATGACATGCCGGAAATGAATGGCGTTCAGTTCTGTGAGCGGCTCCGCGGCACACGCATCAAGAAGATACTGCTTACCGGCGTGGCGGACGAAAAGATCGCCGTGCGCGCCTTCAATGAGGGCATTATTGACCAGTTCATGCTCAAGAATGATCCACATATCACCCAGCGCATCAACAGCACCATTCAGGACCTTCAGCGCCGATACTTCCAGGAAGTATCCATGATGATCCAGAACACGCTGGCACTGGAACCACCCGACTTCATCTATGATCCGGCCTTTATCGAGTATTTCTTCACGTTGACGTCATCAAGAAATATCGTCGAATACTACTATGTCGAGGATCCACATGGTTTCCTGCTGGTCAGCATGCAGGGCCACCTGTATCGCCTGGTCATCAACAACGCCAGCGACCTTGAGCGCCACCTTTTTACTCTGAAACGCCATAATGCACCGGCATCACTCATTCGTCGCGTAACCCATGGCAAGGCCCTGCCCTGGCTATGGTCCACGCCGGAAGACTATGACGACGGCGAGATATTCCCGTGGAATGAACATGTTCATGATGCGATACGGATAGATGGGGTGCAGACCTGGTACTGTGCGCTCGTTGACAGCCCGCCGGCCGACATTGAATACGACAGTGCAACATCCAGCTATATCAATTATCTCGAAAGTCTGGATACAGAGTGAGAGCGGGGCATCATGCCCCGCTCCATACTCCCTCCTTCTTCAATCGTGATTGAACCGGCGCTGATCCCGCTGCAAGCGCAACGTGGATGGCCAGGAAGCCATGCCCACCTCATCGCGGATGTCACGACATACACCAAGCACCCTGTCCAGCGCCGCCTTGCTCAACCCGGCATTGACGCTAAACCGGATCATGGAACGGCTTTTCGCCGTCGCAGGTGCGCAGAATACGGAGCCAAACACATCCCGCTCCTCCAGCGCTTCGCGCAGTCTTAACGTCGCATCTTCAGGACCCGCCTCAAGCGAGATAATCTGCGAACCACTGGCCGTCACGTTGTAACCCAGTTCAGCCAGGCCATGACGCAGGTAATCCGCATTGGCATGCAGTGCCTCACGACGCCAGTCATCACGAATAATGATATCCATGGTTGCCTCAAGCCCGGCAATTTCGCTGGGCAGCAGACATGAGCTGAATATCGCTGGCAGCGACGTCATCCAGAAGTAATCGGCGAACTGCTTCGGGCACAGGATCAGGCCAGCTCGCCCGCAGAATGCCTTGGCAAGACTGGCCGTGACAAAGTGAACCCGATCCTGCAGCCCCATTTCGCTGACAAGTCCGGCACCCGCTGGACCATGTGTTCCCAGCGAATGGGATTCATCCACCAGTATCATGCACTGATATTTTTCTGCCAGGGTTATGACCGCCATCAGATCGCAGACACTGCCCATGGTGCTGTAGATTGAGTCAACACACACCAGACCCTGACCATAGCGCGCCATCTGCCGCTCCAGATGCTGCATGTCGTTATGCCGGAACGGCTTCACTTCTGCGCCACCACTGCGTACGCCTTCCCACAATGAAGCGTGGGCGTTCATATCCATATAAACCGGCGTACCTTCCTGCACGACACTCTGTATCAGGCCGACATTCGCCGCATAGCCGGATTGACACAGTATCGCGGACTGATACCCGCAATAATCTGCCATCCGTTTTTCGAAGCGGCGCTGTGGTGTATCACCACGCAATAGCGAACCCGACATCATCAGACTCTGCGGTCCGTTTTTCAGGCAATCGATCTGTGCCGCGATGACCTCCGGATGATTGGCGACATCAAGATAATCATTGCTGATCATCTGTATGGCGCTGTCACCGGGAATCAACCCGCGCAGCAGATGCTTGCCACCCCACAAGGCTCCCCAGCGCTCACTATAGAAAGCATCTATACGGCCACTGAGGTATTCAGGATATTTTTTTCTGTTAACGTCATCCTGAACAAGACCCACTTTAATGTTCATATCTTATCTCCTTTGCTCAATACGGAATAAAACGAACGACCCCTCCCAGATAGAGACAGCCGTGCCATTTAAGATAGAGCAAAGGGAATGCCGCTTTTATCGGCATAAATGCTTTATGAAAAATATTTATTTTTTTAAAAAAATGATGTCAAAGTGCCATCATAAAAAATATTAAAGCAGCCTTAACTTCATCGCGTTCGCCCCGTCGACGGGCCGGGAACCCCCCTGTGTCTTTTCCATGAAACGGTGGTAGTCTATTGATATTCAAGGGAATACCGGCCGGGCACGGTCGGCTTTCATTCAGGGTCAGGGGCATTGATGAACACTCAGCACGCACCGTCTCCGGATTCCCAGACATTGCCGTCTGGCCGGGACCTGTCGCTCGCCTGGCATCTGCGCCTGCCGGACAGCCTGGAGGTCGCCTTTGGCCAGCAGTTCCGGGACACCTGTGCGCGGCTGATCCCCGGGGCCACTGTCCTGATGATCACTGTGTATCTGGTGGCCTTCGCCGTGGAACATCTGGTCGACCCTCAGGCCACCGCAGCGACCTGGCGGCCGCGCCTGCTGGCCATCATGGCCACGGTAGCGGTATGGGCCCTGACGCGGATGGGCGCGCCCTGGCGGCCCTTTGTGCAACCGGCTGTCGCCGTCATGGCGCTGACCATGGCCGGCGTGCATATCTTCCTCGGCCTGACCGTGGATCATGCGTTAGCAAACACCTACTTCTATATCTGTTTTCTGGCCATTCTGCTGATGGGCAGCCTGTTTCGTATCCAGCTTCACTGGGCCCTGCCCACCAGCCTGGTCATTCTTGTGGCCCTGGCCGTGGCGCTGTTCGGCTTCAGTCGCTTCAGTCACGCCGAATCCCTGGTGATCTGGTCGTTCACCCTCAGCGGCGCCATCATGAGCCTGTTTGGCCAGTACTTCTTCGAACGCCTCGAACGGCGGCTGTTTTTGTCTGACCGGGTGCTCAACCTGCATCGCAGCGAACTGCGGGCCGCCAACCTGTCGCTGGAAAGTCAGGCGACCGAGGACGGCCTGACCGGCACCATCAACCGACGCGGCATGGACCAGCGCCTCGACAGCCTGCTGCACAAGATGCGCCATCAGGCCCGCGGCGCGCCGGACAGCATTGCGGTACTGCTGTTCGACATCGACTACTTCAAGCAATACAACGACACCTATGGCCACCAGGCTGGCGACGATACCCTGCGCCAGGTGGCCGATGTTCCCAAGACCATGGTGCAACGGGCTACCGACTTTGTGGCCCGCTACGGCGGCGAGGAATTTGTTGTCGTGCTGGGCGGCACACGGCTGCGCGATGCCCTCGTGTTTGCCGAACGCATGCGCTCACGGGTGGAGCGCCTGGGCCTGCCGCACAGCAAGTCACCGCGCGCCGTCGTCACCATCAGTGTCGGCGTCGCCTGCACGACCGCTGGCGCCACTGACAGCGCACAACTCATTCATCAGGCCGATCAGGCCCTCTACCAGGCCAAGGGCGCAGGCCGCAACTGCGTCGCCTGCGTGGAAGACGACGGCACCCTGCGAGTCATGACATCATGAAAAGCACCCGCTTGCCTGCCCTCTCACTGTTGCTGCTGGCCTGGTTACTGTCTCCTGCCCAGGCCAGTGAGGCGCCCGGAGGTCTGCTCAAGGCCTTGCGCGGCGAACCCGCGCCCGGCGCACTGCTGATCGGTGAGACGATCCCCGGCACCGAAGTGCGCCTGGATGGCAGGCGACTTACCGTCACCGGGGACGGATATTTCGTCTTCGGCTTTGGCCGGGACGATGAAGGCCCTGCCTCCCTGCACCTGCGCCGGAACGACGACAGCAGCACCTACGAGATCACGCTGGCGGCACGCCAATGGGATATCCAGCGTATCGAGGGGGTGCCGCAACGTACCGTGACGCCACCCGCCGAGGCACTGGCACGGATCAGCCGGGAAGCCGGGCAGGTCACCGCGGCGCGCAACACCGACAGCACACTCACCGGCTTCCGCGAGGATTTCATCTGGCCGGTACGCGGCCGCATTACCGGCGTGTACGGCAGCCAGCGCATCTTCAATGGCGAGCCACGTCGGCCACATTACGGTGTCGATATCGCCGCCCCCACCGGCACACCCATCCAGGCACCCGCCAGCGGCCAGGTCACACTGGTGCATGACGATATGTTCTACTCTGGCGGCACCCTGATCATCGATCATGGCCTGGGTGTGTCTTCAACCTATCTCCATATGAGCGAGATTCTGGTGGCCGAAGGGGACGTCGTGGCGCAGGGGGATATCATCGGCAAGGTCGGCGCCACAGGCCGCGCCACGGGCCCGCATCTGTGCTGGCGCCTGAACTGGTATCAGGAGCGACTCGACCCCCGCAGCCTGACCGGCGACATGTAGAGCTGCCCCGCAGAGGGGGACATGCTACCCTTGCGCCCATGAATCCCCTCGACCCCGCCAGTATTGCTGCCTTTATTACCGACAATGCCGGCTACATCGCCGTGATCCTTTTCTTGCTGCTGTTTGCCGAGGCCATCGTGGGCATCGGTTACTTCCTGCCCGCAGCCACCGTGCTGCTGTCTGTCGGTGCATTGGTCGGGTCCGGCGTCGCGGGTCCGGTGCCCGCCTTTGCTGGCGCCTTTGCTGGCGCCATTCTCGGCGGCGAGGCAAATTACCGCCTCGGCAAACACCTCAGTGAGCGGCTGCCGGACACCTGGCCATTCAGTCGCTACCCGACCCTGCTGACCCGTAGCCAGGTGTTTATCGAGCGGCACGGCGGCAAGAGCATCCTGCTGGGACGTTTCAGCAAACCTCTGCGGCCCACCATTCCGGCCGTCGCCGGCATGCTGGAAATGCCGGTCGCACGCTTTCGCGCCTTCAACGCCGCTGCCGGGATACTGTGGGTACTGATGTGGATGGGCGGCGGTGCGGTCATGACCGCGACATCCGGCTTCAACGCCGAACAGGCGGTGACCATCTCCGGCGCACTGCTGCTGGTATCCCTGGTGGTGGCGATAGGCGCCATCAGCATGGACCGATGGCGGCGCGGACGCGTGGACTAGAGCCGCACCGCAACACCGGGCAGAAAGCGCAGGCACGCCGACAGGCACAGGGTGGCCACCATCACCGGCCCGAAGGGCAGATCAATCAGCAACGCCGCCACAAAGGCAACGAGGTACGCTGCCACGCCAATGCCTGCGGCCAGCATCCAGGTGGTCCGCCAACTGCGGGCCAGGCCATAGGCAATCCAGGCCGGCAGATACAACAACGCAAACGCCGTCATCACGCCCAGCGTGATGGCACTGAGCGCCACACTGATGGCCAGTATCAGATTGAACAACAACAGATAGCGCTGCACGCGAATACCGTTGGCCTGATCCTGATGCGGCAGCAGCGTAAGCCGCAGCAACAGGCGCATCAGCCTGGGCAGCAACGGCACGCTGACTCCCAGCAGGACCGCAGCCGCTACCAGGTGCGGTGGGCGCACGAAATAGAGCTGCCCATCCACCAGCATCTGGCCCAGGGTACTGGCATGCCGGGATACCGCCGCCGTCAGCATCATGGTGGCCCAGCCCGCCAGTATCAGTAGCGCGTACAGATCATTACCCTGGCGACGCCACAGCGCGCGGGCGATGACGCCGAGCATCGCCAGCCCGAGGGCAGCGGGCAGCACCGGCAGGCTCAGGGCGCTGCCGAGCGCGCCGCCGGCGCCAGCCAGGTGGGCAAACCCCAACGCCGCCAGCCATTCATCGCGCAGCCGGGCCAGCACGCCGATCACCGGCACCAGTAGTGCCAGCAACAGCCCGGTCACAAAGGGCACCCGGAACATGGGCTCGAACAGCAGATCCATCAACCGATCTCCACCTGTTCGCGGGCCACATTGGCGACAAAATCGGCCTCATGGCAGACCAGCAGCACGGCACGCTCCGGCGCCAGCGCTCCGAGCAAGGTCACCAGCAAGGCTTCGCCGTCCGGGTCCAGATTATTGGTGGGTTCATCCAGCAGAATCAGCGGCGCAGGCTGGCACAAGGTGGCAAACACCCGCAGCAGTTGCCATTGGCCGCCACTGAGGTGATCCAGGCGAGCATCCATGAGCACCGCCAGCCGGGCAGGCAAGCCGCCCAGTGTCTCCGGGCGGGCATCCGCCAGGCGCAGGTATTCACGTACCGTCATCGGCAATTCAACGGGGAGCGGGCTGTGCTGTGGCTGACAGGCCAGACGGGCATTGCCCGGGCGCTCGATGTGACCCGCGAAGCAGCGCGCCTCGCCGGTCAGGGCGCGCAACACGGTGCTCTTGCCGGCGCCATTGGCCCCTTGCAATACCAGCACCCGCCCGGCATGCAGCGTAAACGACAGCGGCCCCACAAGAGGCCGCTGGTATCCTGCTTCCAGATCAGTGACCTGAAGCAGCACGGGGTCCGACATTCACTGATCTCGCCGCTGGGGTATCGCTACGTCAGGGTGTTGCCGCATCCACCCACTGCTCAAGCAGGGCTTCGTAATCCGCCACATCGCCACCCACAGGCACATTCGTGGGCAACACATGCACCGGAAAACCGAGCTCGCGACCGATAAAGTCCGGGCCGCGGCGGCTTTGCCATGGATTGGCGATCATAACACCTTCGCGCCCGCGGAGCTCACTGGCCAGGGCATTCAGATGGCGGCCCGTGGGCGGCACACCGGGAACGGGTTCCAGATAACCCAGCACCGGCACATCAAGGCGCCGCATCAGATAATCCGCATCCTTGTGATACAGCAAGACACCCGGCGGCGTGTCGAGCCGTGCTGCCAGACGCTTCAGCAACGCCTCCATGCGCTCGGCAAACGCCTGCGCGTTGGCACGAAATACCTCGGCATGCTCTGGCTCGATACGTCCCATGTGCTCTGCCAGGGTCCGGGCGATATCGGCCATGCGCACCGGGTCCATGTACACATGCGGGTTACCCATCGGATGCACATCGCCCATCGAGCGATTGGCGTCGGGCACCTGATCGATCAGTTCGACCTGTGCCGCCGCCTCGAAGTAGCCCGGCTGGCCCGGATTGAGACGCCGATTACCGGCGCCCTGAATGGCAGGCGGCAACCAGCCCACTTCCAGCTCGGCACCGACAGACACCAGCAGATCGGCCCGGCGCAACGCGACCATCATGTTCGGCCGCAACTCCAGATAATGGGTGTCCCGGTCCGGTGGCGCCAGCACGGTGACCGACGCATGCTCACCGCCCACCGCTGCAGACAGCATGGCCATATTGGTGGTGGTGGCGACGACATTGAGTGCACTGGCCAGCGGCGACAGCACCAGCAACGCCAGCAGCATCAGACTACGCAACATCAAGACACCTCCGTGCAGCGAAAAAATGGCCGCCCCGGCACCGTCGCCGGGGCGGCACACTGGCAGCGCCTCAGAACTGATGGGCGCCGTGCGAGCCGAGGCTCACGTTGTATTGCAGCATGACTTCCCAGGCATCGTGGGCGTGATCGCCATCGTCATGGGCATAGTCGTTCAGGTTGACCTGCATACGCAGACGCGAGAATTCGGTCGGCGCAAAGGACACCTGAGCCGCATAGCGATAGGACGCATCGAAGCTCTCGAAGTTGCTGCGGTTGCTGTTGGCTTCCAGGCTCTTGTTGGTCAGGCCCACAGCCTCGGCACGCAGACCGGCATTCCAGCGCGGGGCAAAACCGTACACTGCCTGCACATAGAGGCCATCCTGGCGAGAGCGGCTGCGGAAGACATCATCGGTACCGCCAGCCATGGAAGGCACCAGCGTGCTGCCGTCAGCGAAGACACGGCTGGCGTAGTCCGCTTCGATCTCGCGGAAGAAGTACTCGCCCTGCACAACCCAGTTGCCATGCCCGAAGCTGCGGCCGGCATCGTACTTGTAGACGGCGTCCACACCGGCGAACCAGCCATCGCCCTGCCAGGTTTCCAGACGACCGGAGGAATGCGCTTCCTGCGCCTGGAAGCTGTTTGAGTAGCCGCCGGATACGCCGAACTGGGCAGCATGATTGAAGCCGAGATCTGGCGAGACCTTGGCAAAGGCCGTGTAGAGCTGCGGACCTGACCTGTCCTCCAGCTCATTACTGGCGCGCCAGCGGACCCGATCGGGTGCGCCAGTCGTGTCGCCATCATAGGTCACGATAGTGAAGTCTTCTTCACCGACCTGGCTGGCAATGCCACCCTCACCCTGCAGCACCTCAACACCAAAACGGCTGAAGAACGGCGTCGGCGCCAGCCAGGACAGCTGCAGACCGTTGTCCTGCAAGCCGTGATCGCCGAACAGCAGTTCGCTCACCAGCGGGCGATCCACAAACAGCCAGTCATGCGGATGCTGGCGGTTGATATAGCCGATATCCGACAGGAAGCGCCCGGCCTTGATCTGCAGGCCGGCTGGCAGCGTCCGGGTCAGCAGGTAGGCTTCCTCGACCTCGATACCGCTGCTGCCTTCCAGCGCCAGAGTCACCACGCCATCCAGGTAGTTATCGATGGAGGCGGTCATGGTGATCTCGGTTTCACGCAGGTTGAAACCCTCCTCCAGGCCGTGGGCATCGCCGTGGCTGTGGCCGTGGTCATGGCCATCGTCGAAGCCCGCCGGCCCATGCACTTCACGCGAAGCGCCGTAGTAGACGCCGTCGAGAATCACGGAAATCTGGGGGTTGAACTGGGTACCGGAGGTGAGACGCGCACGGTCGATACCCGTGGTCCCCAGCGCCGCGCCGGGGGCCTGCTCATCAGTCTGCGCCAGCAATGGCGCGGAAAAGGTTGCCGCTGCAGCAGCAACGGCCACAGCCAATACGGATTTTCTGTTCACGATGATCCCTCTGGCCGGATAACTCCGGAGCCGGTTGTTTTTGGGGTAGATTGTTTTGCGGCGCATATTGTTATCATATAACATCTTCGCAGTCCAATCGGGAGTGCCCTGCCAGCGCGTTCGGCCTGGCCTGTTTGCCTTGCAGCGGGAATAGCGAGTTCCTACCCTTTCCCATGTGTGGGACAATCCCGTCCTTTATTTACGCAACCAGCGGACCCTTCGCACCCCATGAGCATTTCGTATCGCTTGCCCGACGGGGCAGACATGATCTTCGACGCGCCGGCCACCGGCCTGGACATCGCCGAGCGCATCAGCAAGAAACTGGCCAAACAGGCCCTGGCCCTGCGCGTGAACGGCAAGCTCACCGACATCTACCTGACGGTGCCGGACGGTGCGGCCGTGGAAATCGTGACCCGGGACGACGACGACGCGCTGGAGCTGATCCGTCATGATGCCGCCCATGTGATGGCTGAAGCCGTGCAGGAGCTGTTCCCCGGCACCCAGGTGACCATCGGGCCAACCATCGAAAACGGCTTCTATTACGATTTTCACCGGGAGCAGCCGTTTACGCCGGACGATCTGAAAGCGATCGAGAAACGCATGCAGGAGATCGTGCGCCGCAACGAGGACATCCGCCGCGAGGTCTGGGACCGCGACGAGGCCATCCGCTTCTTCCTGGATCAGGGCGAGACCTTCAAGGCCGAGATCATCCGCGACCTGCCCGCTGGCGAGGAAGTGAGCCTGTACCGCCAGGGTAACTTCATTGATCTGTGCCGGGGACCGCACCTGCCCTCCACCAGCAAGCTCGGTGACGGCTTCAAGCTGACCAAGGTGGCCGGCGCCTACTGGCGTGGCGACAGCAACAACCCGCAGTTGCAGCGCATCTACGGCACGGCCTGGCGCGACAAGCAGGAACTGGCGGCCTACCTGAAGCAGATCGAGGAAGCCGAGAAACGCGACCACCGCAAACTGGGCCGCGAAATGGGCCTGTTCCACCAGCAGGAAGAAGCGGTGGGCAGCATGTTCTGGCACCCGAAAGGCTGGCGCCTGCGCCGCACGCTGGAAAACTACATCCGCGTGAAGATGGAAAAGAACGGCTACCAGGAAGTCTCCACCCCGCAGATGATGGACCGCAAGCTGTGGGAAGCCTCGGGCCACTGGGACAAGTACGGCGACGACATGTTTACCGTCTGCACCCACGACCATCGGGACATGGCGATCAAGCCGATGAACTGCCCGGGGCATGTGCAGATTTTCAACCAGGGTCTGAAAAGCTACCGCGATCTGCCGATCCGGCTGGGCGAGTTCACCACCCTGTTTCGCAACGAGGCTCACGGCGCGCTGCACGGCCTGATGCGCGCCCGCACCTTCGGCCAGGACGATGCGCATATCTTCTGCACCGAAGAACAGGTGAACGAAGAAACCGCCGCGTTCATTCGCATGTTGCGCGAAGTCTATGCGGACTTCGGTTTCCACGATGTGCGCGTGAAGTTTTCTGACCGCCCGGACAACCGTGCCGGTTCCGACGAGACCTGGGACAAGGCCGAGGCCGCATTGAAGGAAGCGGTGCAGAGCGTTGGGCTGGACTACACACTGAACCCCGGCGAAGGGGCCTTTTACGGCCCGAAGCTGGAGTTCGTGTTGCGTGACGCCATCGGCCGCGACTGGCAGTGCGGCACCTTGCAGGTGGATTTCGTGTTGCCGGAACGACTCGATGCCGAGTACGTTGCCGAAGACAGCAGTCGCCGCCGTCCGGTGATGCTGCACCGCGCCGTACTGGGCTCACTGGAGCGCTTCCTGGGCATCGTCATCGAATCGACCGCCGGCCACCTGCCGCTCTGGCTGGCACCGTTGCCGGTGGCGGTGTGCACCATTACCAACGCGGTGGACGACTATGCCCGCGAGGTCATGACCGCGCTGGAAGCGGCTGGCGTGCACGCCGAGCTGGATCTGCGTAACGAGAAGATCGGCTACAAGGTTCGCGAGCACTCCAGCACCAAGGTGCCGGTGATTTTCGTGCTGGGTGAGCAGGAAGCCGGTGAACGCAAGGTGGCCATTCGCCGCCTGGGCAGCCGCGACACCGAAACACTGTCGCTGGATGAGGCGGTGGCACAACTGGCGGCCGCCACACGACTGCCCGCCTGACACCACACAACCGAGGGCATCATGTTCAAGGACAACGAGCAACAGGCACCAGGCTTTACGCTGCCACTCACCGAGGCGCTGGACCATCTGGCCTGGAACGCCGACGGCCTGGTGCCCGCCGTTGCCCAGCAACACGATACGGGTGAAATACTGATGGTGGCCTGGATGAACCGGGCCGCATTGCAAGAAACCCTGGACACCGGCCGCGTGTGCTACTACTCACGCTCACGCCAGACCCTGTGGCGCAAGGGTGAATCGTCCGGCCAGACCCAGAAGCTGGTGGAATTGCGCATTGATTGCGATGGCGATGTGGTGCTGGTCAAGGTCGAACAGACCGGCCCGGCTTGCCACACCGGCCGTCGCGACTGCTTTTTCTGGCGCGCCGACGGCGACACCCTGGTACTGGACAAGGCGCCACTGGTAGATCCGGCGACGCTGTACCCGAACAAGACACGCTGAGTTGATCATGGCACTGACCCTGCACAACACCCTGACCGGGCAAAAGGACACCTTCACCCCGCTGGACCCCGAGCGCGTGACGCTGTACGTCTGCGGGCCGACGGTCTACAACTATGTGCATATCGGCAATGCCCGGCCCGTGGTGGCCTTTGATGTCCTGTATCGCGTACTGCAGCGGCTGTACCCGAACGTCATCTACGCCCGCAACATCACCGACATCGACGACAAGATCATGAAGGCCGCCGCCGAAAACGGCGAGCCGATCAGCGCCATCACCGATCGCTTCAGCCGCGCCTTCGAAGAAGACATGGCCGCCCTGCACGCCCTGACCCCGACCATCGTGCCCTACGCCACCGATCACGTCGGCGACATGATCGCCATGATCGAGACCCTGATCGCCAAGGGGCACGCCTATGCCGCCGAAGGCCATGTGCTGTTCGCCGTGCAGAGCATGGCGGACTACGGCAAGCTGTCGAAGCGCTCGCTGGACGACATGCTGGCTGGCGCCCGTGTCGAAGTGGCCCCCTACAAGCAATATCCCGGCGACTTCGTGCTGTGGAAACCGAGCAGCGACGACCAGCCCGGCTGGGACTCCCCGTGGGGTCGAGGCCGTCCCGGCTGGCACATCGAATGCTCCGCCATGATCGCCCGCCACCTCGGCCCGGTGATCGATATCCACGGCGGCGGCCAGGACCTGATCTTCCCGCACCATGAGAACGAGATTGCCCAGGGCTGCTGCGCCCACGGCACCGAATACGTGCGCTACTGGCTGCACAACGGCTACATCAATATCGACGGCGAGAAAATGTCCAAGTCACTGGGCAACTTCCGCCTGGTGCGCGAGTTGCTCAAGCGCTATCCCGGCGAAGTGCTGCGCTTTGCGCTGCTGTCGGCCCACTACCGTTCGCCGCTGAACTTCAGCGAAGACTTGCTGGAACAGGCGAGCAGCACCCTGGACAGCCTGTATTACGCTGCCCTGGGCCGCGACGCCGCGATCACGCCAGAGGCCGGATACACCCTGCCAAGTGATCACCCGGTACTCACCGCACTGTGCGATGACCTAAACACCCCGGAAGCCATCAGCGCCCTGCACCGCATCGCGGGCGCCCTCAACAAGGCCGACCCGGCAGACAAGCCACGGCTGAAAGCCGAACTGCTGGCGGGCGCCGACATGCTTGGCCTGCTGGCCGAAGACCCGTCTGCGTGGTTCCAGCGCAGCCGCGACAGCAGCGCTCTCGACAGCAGCGCCATCGACACTCTGATTGCCGAGCGCACCGCCGCCAAGAAAGCGAAGGACTTTGCCCGCGCCGACGCCATCCGCGCCGAACTCGACGCCGCGGGCGTGGTCCTTGAAGACACCCGCGAGGGCACCCGCTGGTCTCGCAAGTGAGGAGGCGCGCATGATCAAGCGACTGCTGCTGGCCCTGATCCGGGGCTATCAGTTCCTGCTCAGCCCCTGGGTCGGCAACCAGTGCCGTTTCTACCCCACCTGCTCCGAATATGCGAAGCAGGCCATCATCCACCACGGTAGCGCCAGGGGCAGCTTCCTGGCGGTCAAACGGGTGTGCAAATGCCACCCCTGGCACCCGGGCGGCTTCGACCCGGTACCCGGCGTGCCGCTGCCTGACGACGCCCATGACTGCTGCGAGCGTGAAGACAACACCCCCTGACACCTTGCGTCGCCGCTCACGGCAAAGTCCGTTACAATAACGGCGCCCTGCGAGGCACCGACAATACTGAAACCCGGAGTTCCTATGAAAGCTCTTCTGCGTGGCGCCCTGATAGTTTCCCTGCTGGCTGTGGCCGGCCCGACCATGGCACAAGGCACCGGTTACGCCTCCCTGGGTTACGTGTTCGGCAGTCTGGAGCCTCGCCATTCCAACAACGACGCCAGCGTCAATGCCCTGCAGTTCGCGTTCGGCGGCTGGCTCAACGCCCAGCAGACATTCGGCGCCGAAGGCCGTATCGCTCTGGGTGTGGGTAACGACACCATCACCTTCACCGACGCCACACGTCGACGGGTTGAAATCGACCGCTACTACGGGGCCTACCTGCGCGCCCAGTTCCCGAACACCGTACCGATTCGCCCCTACGGTCTTTTTGGCACCACCCTGGTGGAAACCACCGAGCGCCTGACCTCCAGCCGCAGTCGCCGCTACAGCGATATCTCGCTGGGCCTGGGCGTCGAAGTGGATCTGGACAGCAATATCTTCCTGAGCCTGGAGTACCTGCGTGCGGTTGACCGCAACAGCTCCGAAGTCAGCAATCTGACGGTAGGCATCGGCGGCCGCTTCTGAGCATGACCCAACGCAGCGACTTTCCCTACAGCCACCCTCTGCGCGTTCGTTACTCTGAAATCGACGCGCAGGGCGTGGTCTTCAATGCCCATTACCTGACGTTCTTCGATGTGGCGCTGAACGAGTACCTGCGCGAGCTCGCGTTCGACTATCACGCGATGGTGGCGGAAGAAGGTCTGGATTTTCATCTGGTGAAATCCACGGTGGAATACCTGGGCCCGATCCGTTTCGACGAGGTCATCGATATCGCCGTACGTCCGGCCCGCATCGGCAACTCCAGCCTGACCTGGGAACTGGCGGTATTTCGCCAGGGCGAAGACGCCTGCCTCAGCCGGGGCGAAATCATCTGGGTCTGCGCCCAACCTGGCACCCACCAGTCCCACCCCCTGCCGCGTTCCCTGCTCGACAAGCTGCCTGGCTGAGGTCTTTGGGCTGGGTTCCATGCTTCGAGGCTATGGTGGTTATGGCCCTCGGGGGGCGTCACGCGCAGCCCGGCTAACAAACCACCAGCCAACCGAAAGTCTGGTTCTTGCATCAAGCTACGAAGTGTTGAGCTTGCAGCGACTGCTGATCCGAGGCCACGGTGAGGGGGGAGTCCCTTCCAGAAGTGTGTGAGGCAGGATGCCGAACGCAAGCCCCCAGGGACGGGTTCACGGCGGCTTCTGGAAGGGACTCCCCCCTCACCGTGGCCGCACTACGAAGCCCCCCCGATGACACAAAAAAACCCGCGAAGAACGCGGGCTTTTGGTTTGATAACGCAACCGGGACCAGATCAGGGAATCGGCAGATAACCACCCTCGACGTTCTTGGTCACGATGGCCACCGCGTTGTGCGCATGCAGGCTTTCCAGGTGATTGACCCGCAGCCAGAAGTCGGTGTACTCGCCCTCGGCGTCCAGCGCCTGCTGCAAACGACGCGCCGCGTCTTCGCAGAACATCAGGTTCTGGCCATTCAGGCGCGCAAACTCCTGCTCATCTTCCCGCTTCACCGCCGTCTGTACCGGCGTTTTCAAGGCACCCTCAATCAGGTCGATCAGCGCCGTGATCGGGAAGGCACGGTCCTCGGCATGGTCCAGCAGCACCCGCACCTGGGCAATGGAACGCTGGCTGTGCGGCGTCGCCACGATACCCTGCTCCGTGCCCAGCCACTCCGCCGCATCCTCGGCACTGATAGTACCGACATCGCCAAAGCGCTCACGGAAAGCATCCTGAATCAACTGGCGCGACAGCGCAGCCGAACAGGGACAGGTAGAGGAGTAAGGCACCTCCACCGACAACTCGATAGTCAGACCCTTGTCGCACAGCGTGCCCGTCAGGGAGACCGGGTAGCTCTTCCAGCCCGCATAGTTGCTCTTCAGCGACGGACGACGTACGGAGTATTCAAAATCCAGTTTGACGAACGCCCGGGAACTGAGACCTTCGTGGGTCGTCAGGAAGTTGCGCAGCAGCGTCTCGATGGAGGCGGCGCTGACGGCATGGTCACCGAAGGTTTCCTCCAGCATCAGATAAAGCCGGGACATATGAATGCCGCGGGCATTCACATCTTCCAGGTTCACATACGCCTGGATGGAGGTGCTGACCGGACGCTGGCCGTGCACGCTGTCGCTGACCTGCGCCGGCAGGTGAATTTCGCTCATGCCCACCCAATCCAGCCGAGAGCGGATCTTGCGGGGCGCCGTACTGGCGACATCAGGCATGGTGTGCACAAGGGCACCGTCTTCGCGTTTCATCTGGGTCTCCGTCTGTCACGGGCAGGCCGGCAGCCGGTTCAGAACCGGTGCGGGTCGCTCGGGGCCGGGCAGTCTACCAGAAAAGTGACGGTAAATTGACCGACAATCATTGCGGGCTTCTCTTCGGTACAGGCGCCCGGCTCAGGGCGGAGAATCAGGCCGGCGCCCCCACCTTTCAAGCCCCGCCCCAGCACCGGCCACGGCGCTGAAAACATCAAAACCCCCTATTCATGGGGCTTACAGGCGAGGCGACAGCCGGGAGCTATCATTACCATCAAAGCATATGATCGTGCTGATCGGCTGCACTGCCAGCGAGCGATGCGTTAAGACCCCTAATATTTTGACATCTAAAGTTTCGGCTGCTAAGGTTATTTCCGTTCATTCATCGAGGCAGACCGCACCGAATGCCGTTTGCCAAGGTTATATGACGAAATGATTCCATCAGGAGAGCCGCAGCAACCATGGCGAGGCATGACGAAGTGTTGATCGCATTGCGCCGCATCATTCGCGCGACAGATATGTATTCGCGCCGACTCAGCAAGGTGGCAGGGCTGACCGCCCCGCAGCTGCTGGTCATGCAGGCCATTGCCGCCCGTGACGAAATGACCATGGGCGATATTGCTGACGAGGTGTCGCTGAGTCAGGCGACCATCACGACGATTCTTGATCGCCTGGAAAAGCGTGAGCTGATCCAGCGACTGCGCGGCTCCACTGACAAGCGCCGGGTCTATGCCCGCCTGACGGACGAAGGCAAGACCTTGCTCGAACGCGCGCCGACGCCGCTGCAGGAGGAATTCATCGCCCGCTTTGCCGGGCTCAGTGATTGGGAACAGTCGCTGATTCTCAGCTCCCTGCAGCGTGTTGCCGCCATGATGAACGCCGATGCCATTGACGCATCGCCGGTGCTTGATCTGGGTGCCATGGATCGCGCCCAGCCCGCTACAGACATCCAGACTCGACGTCGTGATGAACCTGGCAGCGCCCCGGACACCGGCACCCCTTTCCCCGAAGCGACCAGAAAGTAACCACTATGCTTGCAGAGAAGAAGGACACGACACCCCAGGCTCAGGCTGACGACATCACCCTGCGCAAACCGGAAAGCCAGGACGGCGCGCGCCTGCACAAGCTGATCAGTGAGTGCAAGCCGCTGGACGAGAACTCGACCTACTGCAACCTGCTGCAGTGCACCCACTTCGCAGACACCTGCGTCGCGGCAGAGATGGACGGTGATCTGGTCGGGTTCATCTCCGGCTATATCCCGCCCAAGCAGCAGAATGTGCTTTTTGTCTGGCAGGTAGCGGTACACGAGAAAGCTCGTGGCAAGGGCCTGGCCAAACGCATGCTGGCCGAAATACTGGAGCGGGACGAATGCGCCACCGTCCAGTTTATCGAGACCACCATCACGCCGGACAACGAGGCGTCCTGGGGCATGTTCCGCAGCTTCGCCTATGCACGGCGCATGCCGACCGAAGAATTCATTTTCTTCGACAGCCGCCTGCATTTTGCCGGCGAGCACAAAGATGAGCATCTGCTCAGGATCGGTCCGTTCAATCGCGATAACGCCTGATTTGCCGATCTCCGACTCCAGACACACAACGCATTGGGAGGTGCGACTTATGGATACCCGAATTTTTGACCGCATTGAATCTGAAGTACAAAGTTATGCCCGGAGCTTTCCGGTGCTGTTCAGCAAGGCCAAGGGCTCTTACCTGTACGACGAAGACGGTGAAGCCTATCTGGACTTCCTGGCCGGTGCGGGCACGCTCAACTATGGGCACAACAACCCGGTCCTGAAGGAAAAGCTGGTCGCTTACCTGACCGAGGACTACATCGTCCATGGCCTGGATCTGCACACGGTGGCCAAGCGCAATTTTCTCAACATGCTGGATGACGTGATTTTCAAGCCGCGCAACATGGAATACATCGTCCAGTTCACCGGCCCGACCGGCACCAATGCCGTCGAAGCCGCGCTGAAAATCGCCCGTAACGTGAAGGGGCGCTCCAACGTCATCACGTTCACCAACGGCTTCCATGGCGTGTCGCTGGGCTCGCTGGCCGTGACCGGCAACAGCCACCATCGCGGCGCTGCCGGGGTGGAAATGAGCGGCGCCACCGTGATGCCCTATGACGGCTACATGGGTAATGGCTTCGACACCACCGAGTACATCGACAAGCAGCTGTCCGACAGCTCGTCCGGCATCGACCACCCTGCAGCAGTGATCGTGGAAACCGTCCAGGGCGAAGGCGGCATCAACGCGGCCAGCTTCGAGTGGTTGCGCAACCTGGAAAAGGTATGCCGCAAACACGACATGCTGATGATTGTCGACGATATCCAGGCCGGCTGTGGCCGTACAGGTACGTTCTTCAGCTTTGATGAAGCCGGTATCCAGCCGGACATCATTACGCTGTCCAAGTCGCTCAGCGGCTATGGCCTGCCCTTCGCGGTGGTGCTGATGCGCCCGGAGCTGGATCAGTGGAAACCCGGCGAGCACAACGGCACTTTCCGGGGCCATAATCCGGCCTTCGTGACGGCGGCCGCCGCGCTGGATCATTTCTGGAGAGACAACACCTTCTCGACGGAAATCAAGAAGAAGGGCGATATCATCACGGATCGCTTCCGCGCCATTGCGGATCGTTATGACGATCACTATTTCCACCTGACCGGTCGCGGCATGATGCAGGGCCTGGTATGCCAGAGTGGCGAGCTGGCGGGCGAGATCACCAGCGAAGCGTTCAAGCGCAAGCTGATCATTGAAACGTCCGGCGCTGACGATCAGGTCATCAAGACCCTGTGCCCGCTGACCATCTCCGAGGAAGACCTGCATCGTGGTCTGGATATCGTTGAGGAGAGCGTGGCGACCGTGATGAAGGACAAGGTCAAGCAGGGCGTCCGCAGCAACCTGTCTGCCATCGCCTGATCGCCCTTGTTGCCCCTGCGTTACATGCCCCTCCCGTAACCCTGTGTTACGGCCCGGGTTACATCTCCCGGGAGGGGCCCCTCTTTATTCATTCAGGAGAACCACCCCGATGATCGTCCGTACGCTGGAGGATGCCCTGGGCAGCGAACGCCTAGTGCGCGCTGAAAACGGGAACTGGCAGTCTGTCCGTCTGTCGCTGAAGGAAGACAGGATGGGTCATTCCTTCAACATCACGACCATCTTCAAAGGCACCAAAACGCATATCCACTACAAGAACCATCTGGAAACGGTGTATGTGATTTCCGGTAACGGCCGGGTGGAAACCCTGTCCGACGGCAAGATGTATGATCTCAAGCCGGGCACCGTCTATCTGCTCAACGAGCATGACGAGCATTATCTGTACGGTGGCGACGAGGACATGGTCGTGGCGTGTGTCTTTGATCCGCCACTGAGCGGACGCGAGGTTCACGACGAGCATGGCGTTTATCCCGCCGATCTGGACTGACGCCCGGCGCCATACAGGGTCGCACCTGAAAACAGAGTCGCACCCCAAAAAAAAGCGGAGCCTCAGGCTCCGCTTTTTTTATCGAGGCAGGAATCAGAACGCCAGCTTCGCCGAAAGCTGGACTCGTCCGATCTCGCCGCGCTGGCCGTCCTCGTTTTCACGCTGACCCCAGATCACCTCGCCACCGAAATCGAGCCGTGGCACGGGTGAGTAGATCAGGTTGACGTGGCTCGTCCGGTACGCCTTGGCCGTGGTGCCCGGCAGCGTATCGGGATTGTCGGCCTCGGCGTAAGACACCGCCACACTGGAACGCCACTGGTCGCTCCACAGGTGGCGATAGGCCAGCATGGCACTCCAGGTATCAATCAGTTCAATGCTGCCATCAGCCTCGATCTCACCGGAACGGAACGCATTCAGACCCAGGTAGCGGCCCACGGCATTGCCGCCCACCAGCTGCGCACGAATGTCGTTGCCGGTGTCACCCAGCATGAACTTGCCGGCAATACTGACGCCGTAGCCGTATTCGCTCTCGCGGTTGGCACCGTCACGGTAGGACAGCTCACGACCCATGGCTGCGACGCTCAGGCTGCCGTTGTCCAGCGGGATACGGTAACGCACGATGAGATCGGGGTAGCGGTTGTCGTCGATCGTCGCCGGATTGCCAATAAGACCGTTGGCGTCATAGAGCGTCGAGGACGGGTTTTCCAGCGCAATATCCCACTGCCCCGGGCTGTAACGTACCTGTGCCTGACGAACCAGGGTGGTGCCCACCGGCCCGACAAAGTCCAGCAGTTCCGGCAGCGCCCCCACATCAAAGAACGTCGACCAGGTCTGGCCAAACAGGACATCCCCCCACGTGGCAAAGGCGTGGCGAATGCGCGGCGCATAACTGTTGGTAATGCGCTCATCGCCCATGCCATGGGTCAGGAAATCCAGCTCGATGTAGGTCCCCAGCAGGCCCTGCCCGGTGTCTGTACGGGTACGCATCCAGAAGCGGCTTTCCTTGGCGTGGAAATCCGTGGTCGCGCCACCGCCATCACCGGCGGTGGGAATGGTGCTCGGAACGAGAAAATCCCGGCCAATCTGTGGCACGTTGCTGCCGTCACGGTTGTAGCGGGTTACCTGGGCATCCGCCTTGATGTAGCCGCCGAACTGCACCTGGGTCGTGCTGGCCACTCGCGTTTCGAGCGCTGTTATGCGCTCTTCCAGCGTCTGGGCTGATGCCGCCGTGGCGGTCAGGGCAATGGAAGCTGCCAAGGCAGCGCGTGGGAACATTGTTTTCATTATCCAAGTCCTCCTGAGTTGTCCTGACCAAGCGTCACGCCGTGAAGGCCCGCCGGGCTATTGGCAAAAGGTCTAAGCACAGAGGTCGAACGACCAAAGTCTAATTCAGCCCCCGCAGACGCAGGCGCAGACTCGGCGAAGACCTGTTCAATCCCAGACCCGTCCATCAGGAGGAGCCGCTGACATGCCTGCTCAGGGAACCGCGACCGCCGGCGACACCATCCACCACGCCGTGCCCGTCAAACCCCATTTCCAGCACCATGCCTGGGTCGGCGAGGCCGAATATCAGGCCCTTTATGCGCGCAGCATCGAAGCGCCCGAGGCATTCTGGCGCGAACAGGCCGGGCGGCTGACCTGGGACAAGATGCCCACCGACATCCGGGACGTCTCCTTTGACCGTAACGATCTGCATATCCGCTGGTTCGCAGACGGCCAGCTGAATGTCAGCGCCAACTGCATAGATCGTCACTTGCCGGAGCGCGCGAACACGCCAGCGATCATCTGGGAGCCCGACAGCCCCGGCGCCCATCGCACCATTACCTACGCTACCCTGCACCGGGAAGTGTGCCGCCTGGCCAATGTCCTCAAGGGCCTGGGGGTGCGCCGCGGCGAACGCGTCACCCTGTACCTGCCGATGATCCCGGAAGCGGTGTTTGCCATGCTCGCCTGCGCCCGTATCGGCGCCATTCATTCCGTCGTCTTTGGTGGCTTCTCGCCCGAGGCGCTGGCCGGTCGCATCGCCGATTGCGGCAGCCGTGTGGTGATTACGGCCGATGCGGGATTGCGCGGTGGCCGTACGGTACCCCTGAAGGACAATGTCGATCAGGCCCTGCAACGCCCGGAAGCCTGCATCGTGGAGAAGGTCCTCGTGATCTCGCATACCGGCACGCACATCAACTGGGAAACCGGCCGCGATGTGCGCTTTGAAGACGCCATGGCCGAGGCCAGTGAAGTCTGCCCGCCGGAAAGCATGAACGCCGAAGACCCGCTCTTTATCCTGTATACCTCGGGCTCCACCGGCAAACCCAAGGGCGTGCTGCACACCAGCGGCGGCTACCTCACCTATGCCTCGCTCACCCACCAGATGGTGTTCGACTACCATCCGGGCGACGTTTACTGGTGTACTGCTGATGTCGGCTGGATTACCGGCCATACCTATCTGGTCTACGGTCCTCTGGCCAACGGCGCCACCAGTGTCATGAGCGAGGGGCTGCCGAACTACCCCGACGCGGGTCGCTTGGGACAGATCATCGACAAGTTCAACGTCAACATCGTCTATACCGCGCCCACCGCGATCCGGGCACTGATGGCCGACGGCGATACGCCGCTGGCCGCCAGCCAACGGCACAGCCTGAAGCTGCTGGCCACCGCTGGCGAACCGATCAACCCGGCCGCCTGGCACTGGTTCCACGATCAGGTGGGGCTGGAGCAATGCGCCGTGGTGGACACCTGGTGGCAAACGGAAACCGGCGGCGTGATGATTGCACCGCTGCCCGGCGCCACCGCCACCAAACCCGGCGCGGCCATGAAACCTTTCTTCGGCATCCAGCCCGCACTGGTGAACAATGAGGGGGCGCTGATAGACGGCCCCGGCGAAGGCAATCTCGTCATTCTGGACAGCTGGCCGGGGCAGATGCGCACCCTGTGGGGTGACCATGAGCGCTTCCGCGAAGCCTACTTCACCACCTTCCCGGGCATGTACTGCACTGGCGATGGCGCACGACGGGATGTCGACGGGGATTACTGGATCACCGGACGGGTCGACGACGTCCTGAATGTCTCCGGGCACCGCATGGGCACCGCCGAAATCGAGTCCGCACTGGTGGCCCACCCGAAAGTGGCCGAGGCCGCCGTGGTGGGCTACCCGCATGACATCAAGGGCCAGGGCATTTACGTCTACCTCACCCTGACCCACGACAGCGAACCCAGCGACACCTTGCGCGCCGAGCTGCGTGCCTGGGTGCGCAAGGAAATCGGCCCCATTGCCACACCGGACCTGATCCACTGGGCGCCGGGGCTGCCGAAAACCCGTTCCGGCAAGATCATGCGCCGGATCTTGCGCAAGATTGCCGCCAACGAGCACGACAGTCTCGGAGATGTCTCGACGCTGGCCGATCCGGCGGTGGTGCCCGCGCTGGTCGAGACACGCATGAACCGGCCGCCGGCATGATCGCACACCTGTCACGCTGCAAACGCCCCACCTGTACGGGGCGCCCCCGGATCGCGACTCACCCGTAACGCCTCCGGGACTTTTGCGCTGCCGGTCATCTCCCTGGCCGGTGGCGTTTTCTTTTTCCCTGGACTGCATTTTGTGGCATCGTCAGGGGAGCCTACTCATCACAGCAGAGCCATGAATGCCGCCATGGACCCTATACTGATTGCAGACGATCATCCGCTTTTTCGCGCTGCCCTGCGCCAGGCTGTCAGTGCGGCCTTCCCGGACACGCCGATAGAAGAGGCGGACTCCCTGCCCGCCCTGCAGACACTGGTGGAACAGCAGAAACAGTACAGCCTGCTGTTGCTGGACCTGCATATGCCCGGCACGCACGGTTTTTCCGCCGTGATCTACTTGCGCGACCACTATCGTGATACACCACTGGTGGTGATTTCTGCCAGCGACGAAGCCGACGTGATGCAACGCGCAATCGGTTTTGGCGCCAACGGTTTTATTCCCAAATCCGCCAGCCTGGACACCATGGTCGATGCCCTGAATCAGGTGCTGGCCGGGGACACCTGGCTGCCGCCTGCGGCGCGCACCAGCAGCGCCATCCCGGCGTCCGCCAGTGAGCAGGAACTGGCTCGGCGTATCAGCAGCCTCACGCCACAACAGTTTCGGGTACTGGGCATGCTGCTGGAAGGCATGGCCAACAAGGTCATCGCCATCGAGCTGAATGTGTCGGAGGCCACAGTGAAAGCGCACATGACCGCTATCCTGCGCAAACTGGGCGTGCGCAACCGTACTCAGGCCGTTTTGCTGCTGCGTGATATCGCCATTGAGGCCCCGACCTCCTGACACACCTCAGAGATTGGTCAGGGTGTCGTACAGGGTGCGCGCATCCACAGGCTTTTGCAGGAACACCAGCCCCTCACTGATCGCCCGCTGGCGTACTGCCGGATCATGATTGGCCGTCATCAGGATCGCCGGCACGGCATCGTCCCAACGCCCGTCCAGTGCCGTAATCACATCGAAACCGTTTTCGTCATCATCCAGCTGATAATCCACCAGCATGACATCCGGCACCGTGTCAGGATCAAGCCTGGCGTGGGCCTCGGCTTCGGAGCGCGCCTGAATGACCCGGCAGCCCCAGTCATCCAGCAGGGCCGCCAGACCAGCCAGAATGGTGGCATCGTTATCCACACACAGCACCGTCAGGCCGTCCAGCCGTCGTGGCGCAAACATCGTCGCTTCTTCCACGACCTCCGGCACCACGCCGTCAGCCGCCAGCGGCACCGTCACGCTGAACACCGTGCCGCGACCGGGCCATGAGCGCACGGTAATACGGTGACCCAAGAGCTTGCAGATCCGCTCAGCAATCGCCAGCCCGAGCCCCAGCCCCTTGCCATGCTGCTCACTGCTGGGCAGGCGCTTGAACTCGCGGAAAATTTCCTTTTGCTCTTCCTCGGTAATCCCGGTACCGGTATCCCAGACCTCGATACGCACCGCACCGGGCGCCTTGCGGCAGCCAAGCAGCACACTGCCCTCACTGGTATAACGCACCGCATTGCCCAGCAGATTCTGCAACACGCGGCGCAGCAGTTTTTCATCCGTCTGCACCAGGACATCCGCCGGCCGCCAGCGCAGACGCAGCCCCCGTGCATCGGCCATGGCACCGAATTCACTGGCCAGATTGTGCAGCATGCGGCGCAACGGTACCGGCCGCTGATCCACCGGCATGGCGCCGGTATCCAGGCGGCTGATGTCCAGCAGATCACTGATCAAACTCTCGGCCGCTTCCAGCGCGCCACTGATGTTGCCGAGCATTTCCTGGGCCCGCTCCACATCACTGAGGCCGCCGGTCTGCAACTTCTGTTGCAACGATGAACAGAACAGATGCGCAGCATTCAGCGGCTGCATCAGATCATGCCCGGCCGCCGCCAGAAACAGTGTCTTGCCCTGATTGGCGCGCTGTGCTTCGGCAATCGCCTGCTGCAGGCGTGTGTTCACTTCCGACAGACGGCGTGTGCGATCCGCCACCATTTGTTCCAGATTCTCGTTGATCTCGCGCAGCGCCCATTCATCCCGTTTGCGCGCCGTGATGTCCAGGAAGGTACTGACAAAGCCCCCGCCCGGCATGGGCATGCCTGACACTTCGATCACGGTGCCGCTGGGCAGCACTCGTTCGAAACTGTGTGCCGAACCCTCGCGCAGCAGATTCACACGGCGACTGACCTGTTCATGCAGATCACCGTCGCCATAGATCCCCTGCCGGGCGTTGTAGCGGTAAACGTCGGCAATCGGGCGCCCCAGACGAATCAGGCCTTCGGGATACTCGAACAGACGCTCATAGGCGCGGTTCCAGGCGACGATATTCAGATCGCGGTCCACCACGCAAATGCCCTGGTTGATGGTTTCGATGGTGGTGCGCAGCAATTGATGGTTGAACTGGATGACCTGCGACGCTTCATCCATGATGCGCGCCACTTCATGGCGATCTGCCTCCTGCTTGGTCAGCAGCGTACCCAGCAGGATACGCGCCGAGCTGGCGCCCATGGCCCCCGCCAGCAAGCGTTCGGTCAAGCGCACCAGATGCAGGGGGGCAGGCAGCTCCGGTTGCCAGAAGAACTGCTGCTTTTCGGCGTGCTCACGGAACAACAACTCGGCACGCCCCTGGCCGATGCAGCGCCCGGCCAGCTCCAGCAGTTCGCCCTGGCTGACCAGCCCGGAGGTGCCGGCGTCGCGCCACCAGTCCAGCGGCATGTCCACGAACAGGGTCGCCTGGGAGCGGTCCAGCGCCGAAGGTCTGGCCCATTTCGAGAAGCAGACATAAGCGAGGATATTCAGCCCGAGGCTCCAGACGACACCATGAGCCAGCGGCGACAGCCCATCCAGCCCGAACAGCCGTTGTGGGCGCAACATGCCGAGACCAAACACCCCGTCCTGATTGGCACGCGCCAGCCATTCCGGCGATGCCAGCCCGGGAAGCAGCAGACAGAACGCCCACACCACAAAGCCGATCGCCAGACCGATGGCCGCCCCGCGCGCATGCCCGCCGCGCCAGTAGAGCCCCCCGAACAGCGCCGGGGCAAACTGGGCCACTGCCGCAAACGACAGCAGACCGATACTGGTCAGACGGGTGAAGTCCAGCATCAGCTGGTGGAACAGAAACGCCAGCAACAACACCACCACAATGGCGACGCGGCGCAGACTGCGCACATTGGCGCCCAGCGCACCCAGGTCGTTGCGCAGGTTGACGCGTCGGCGCAGCCACAGCGGCAACAGCACTTCGTTGGTCAGCATGATGGCCACCGCAATGGTCGCCACAATGACCATACCGGTGGCCGCAGCGATGCCACCGAGAAACACCAGCAACGTCAACCAGGCCGGCCCTTCCAGCATCGGCAAGGTGAGCACATAGATATCCGCCTGACCGGCAAATTCGGGCTGAAGCACCAACCCGGCCAGTACGATGGGCAATACCAGTACCGCGAAGATGCCCAGGTACAACGGCAGCACCCAGCGCGCCGTGCGCAAATGACGCAGATCGTTATTCTCGACCACTGCGGCATGAAACTGTCGCGGCAGACAGATGATGGCCGCCATAGCGAGCAGGAACTGGGCGGCAAAATCCTGCTCGCCCCAGCCACCGGCAAACAGGTCGCTGGCCACCTCGCCCACCGCCTCTTCATTGAAGAAACCGAGCGCACCATCAAAGACATAGAACAGGCAGAACAGACCGACCGCGATAAACGCCACCAGTTTGACGAACGACTCGAAAGCCACCGCCAGCATCAGGCCGGACTGGTGCTCGGTGGCATCCAGATGGCGGGTGCCAAACAACAGGGTGAAGGCCGCCATCAGCAGCGCCACGACGAAGGCGCTGTCCATGTTGGCTGCCATATGACCCTCACCCGGGGTCAGCACATCAAACGCCAGGGTCACGGCTTTCAGTTGCAACGCGATATAGGGCAGTACGCCCACCAGCGCGATCATCGTCACCAGCATGGCCAGCCGCTGGGACTTGCCGTACCGGGCGGCGATGAAGTCCGCGATGGAGGTAATACGCTGCTGTTTGCCCAGCGTGACGATCTTGAGAATGATGGCGCCGCCGAACACCACCAGCACGATCGGGCCCAGATAGATGGGCAGGTAGCTCCAGCCATGATTGGCGGCTTCGCCCACGGCGCCGAAGAAGGTCCAGGAGGTGCAGTAGACGCCGAGCGCCAGGCTGTAGGTCCACGGGTTATTGACCAGCCGCGAACCGCGTCGGGCAGCGCGATCGCCCCACCAGGCAATCACGAAAAGGATCAGCACATACAGCAGAGCGAGGCTGCCAAGCTGCCAGAGTGTGAACATGAAGGCTCCCCGTCGACCTCGCCCGCGCCGTGCGCCGTCAGGCGGCCGCCGGCTCCGGCTTCATGAGTCGAAGATACATCAATGCGGCCGTGGTGGCGTCCCCCAGGGCGGTGTGCCGACCGATGACCGGCACATCCAGGCTGCGTGCCATGGCTTCAAACCCGACATGCGGCGCCAGATCCGGCTGACTCCGGCGCAAGCGGCGCTGGTACAGGCGGGTCAGCTCGATACTGCGGTTGGGCAACTCGAAACCGGCACGCGGGCGCAGATGACGATTGATGACGGCCAGATCAAAATCGATACACCAGCCCACGATCGGGCGATTGCCGATGAAATCCAGGAGCCGCTCAAGCGCGTCATCCAGAGTACAGCCATCCACCAGATCATCGGGGCGCAGGCCATGGATGCGAATGGAATCACGTTGCAGCCCGTGCGGGCGGCGCAGCGTCAGATCCAGCGCCTCGCTGGTGAGCACACGGCCATGGCGCACCGGCACAGCGGCGATGGACACCAGTTCGGCCTGACGGGCATCGGCGCTGGTGGTCTCGCAATCCAGCGCTATCACATCGCTGCCATGATAGGGCTGAAACAGATGGGCGTAGTCGCCCTCTCCATGGCGGCGGCGATCGGCCACGCGGCGTAACGTGCGAAGCATGATGACCTCCTGATCAGTATTCCAGATGAAAGCGCCACGACAGGCGCTGCTTGAATTCATTCACGGCATGCAGCGCATCACGCAGCATGTCACGTTCCAGAGAGCTCAGTTCCTGTACCACGATATGATTCCCGTCCGCATGCGCGTCGCCAGCTTCCAGTGCGGCAAGCTGGCGCTTGAGTCGCAATTCGGAAAACAGTGACAGCGCTTCACTCAGGTCTTCTGCCAGGTCTCTATCGGTAATGCCACGTGCCGCCAGCTCATCAAGACGATCGAACGTCGAGGTGTCACGAATGCGTTGCGACAGCGCCAAGGCACGCACACCGTGCACGATGGGAAAGATGCCGCCCTTCTTGATATCGATACCGTGTTCGGGTTTTTTCAGGGTGCCGAACACCGTCAACGGCGTGGAGAAACGCAGCACCCCCCGGGCAAAGCGGGACATCAGCAGCTGGTCGTCACTGCACCGCTCGAACAGCGCATCGCGCAGCGCCTCCAGCAAACGGGGATTGCCCGCCAGCGAGTGGGCATCGGCCAGGATGGACAACTTGAGCATGGCATCACCGCCGCCGTCGTCAGCCCAGCGACGAATACGCTCGCGCCAGCGGGACAGGCTGCCCGTCCACTCGGGGTTCGAGACCATGACATTGCCGGGACAGGGCGGGTAACCGAGCCGCAACAGGTTTTCGGTGAAACGGCTCATGGACTCGCTCTGCCCCGGCCACACCGCTCCGTCGTCCAGAATCAGCCCGTTGTCCTGATCGGTCTTCAGTATCTGTTCACCACGCCCTTCACTGCCCATCACGATCAGGCAACCATGCTGCTGATGCGCTTCCGGCACCGTGAACTGCCACGTCTTGGCCATCAGGCGCCCGTTCAGCGCCGCCAGCAGGTCCATGGCAAATCGCAGCTTCACACCCTGCGCCATCAGCGCCCGCACCAGCTCCGGCAAGCGCGCACTGGCCAGCGCCAGCGCATCCAGATCGTCAGCCTTCTCGATCTCCAGGCCCACCACGTAGGAGCGGCTGGAGAAGTAGCTCAGCACATCGGTCAGCTCGACCACCCCGACGGCCCGCTCGTGGCGCATGACCACCACCCGGGCCACTTCATGCCGGGTCATGCTGACCAGCGCCGCAAACAGGAACTCGTCCGGGCGCGCCGTCACCAGATCGAAACTGGCGACACTGGCCGCCGGATCACCGCTGCCCCGGCCATCCAGCACCAGCGCATTGAGCAGGTCTGTCTTGGTCACGATACCGACATCGTTGCCACGCTGGACCAGCAGGCTGTCCGCCCTGTGGGTCTTCAGCGCCGTGACCGCATCATGGATGCTGATGTCCGCCTGCATGATCAACGGCACCCGCATGCAGTCACGGATACGCGCCAGCATGAACCCGGCCAGGGTCACGCCGCCCTCACGCTGCTCGGCCAGCAAACGGCTCTTCTCCGCCAGGCGCTGGCGAAAATAGTCGGCAAAGGCGCTGTTGTGGTTGCACAACCGCTGGAACAGCTGCCCCGGAATCAGGTAACAGAGGGTCTGCTGGTCAGCCACAAACCGGTAACGGCTCTTGCCGTTCAGCACACTGATGGCGCCGAACAGATCGCCCGCCGTGTATAGCCCGATGCGTGCACGGGCACTGGGGGCCTGTACATCCAGTTCGGTCACCGCGCCCTTGTGAATCAGATAGACCCAGTTGCCTGCCTGACCGGCATCCAGAATCACTTCGCCCTTGTCGAAGTAACTCAGGTCCGCCGCCGCACGCAATTGCTCCAGGGACGTATCGTCCAGCAGGGCAAAAGGCAGTTGTGTCAGGTCGAGATCCACCATGGTTCGGGCCGGTTCGCTCAGGTTTCTCCAAGCAAACCACGATCTATATAAAAGCCCAATGGTCCAGGCACTAGACCTTCGTCCTATTTCTTTGCAAAGCACTGATTTACAAGGGCATTAAAGGGCGCTTCCCAGGCTGCCACCTTCATCAGACCAAAGTCTGGGATTTCTTTGCCCGCGTTCTTGACCAGTATGAGGATGAGTCGACCTCGCAAACCCGAAAAACAACTGGAGAGCAACTCATGGCAGATGACAAGACCAACGCTGCGGCGTACTGGAAGGCGAATCTTCGCCTCATCATCGGCTGCATGATCGTCTGGGCTTTCGTGTCCTACGGCTGCGCCATCCTCCTCAGACCTCTACTGTCAGGCATCCCCGTCGGCGGCACGGACCTCGGCTTCTGGTTCGCCCAGCAGGGCTCCATTCTGACCTTTATCGGTCTGATCTTTTTCTACGCCTGGCGGATGAACCGGATCGATCGCCAGTTTGGCCTGGGGGAGTAGACCAGCATGAGCCAGTTTGCCATTAATCTGCTATTTGTCGGCGCCTCCTTCGCGCTCTATATCGGTATCGCTGTCTGGGCGCGTGCCGGCTCCACCAAGGAATTCTATGTGGCCGGCGGTGGCGTGCACCCGATCACCAACGGCATGGCCACCGCAGCCGACTGGATGTCTGCGGCGTCCTTCATTTCCATGGCGGGCCTGATCGCTGCGGGCGGCTACGGCGCCTCTACCTTCCTGATGGGGTGGACCGGCGGCTACGTGATTCTGGCCATGCTGCTGGCGCCCTATCTGCGCAAGTTCGGCAAGTTCACGGTGCCGGATTTCATCGGTGATCGCTTCTACAGCCGGACCGCACGCGTGATTGCCGTGGTCTGTCTGATTGTCGCCTCGGTCACCTACGTGATCGGTCAGATGACCGGCGCCGGTGTGGCCTTCTCGCGCTTCCTCGAAGTCCCCAGCAGCGTGGGCATCTGGATCGCCGCCGCCATCGTTTTCCTGTACGCCGTATTCGGCGGCATGAAGGGCATTACCTACACCCAGGTTGCCCAGTATGTGGTGCTGATCATCGCCTACACGATTCCGGCAGTGTTCATTGCCCTGCAGCTCACCGGTAACCCGATTCCGATGTTCGGCATGTTCAGCACCCATACCGAATCCGGCATCCCCTTGCTGCAGAAGCTGGACGACGTGGTGCGCGCATTGGGCTTCCAGAGCTACACCGGCGATAACGGCGGCAAGATGAACATGTTCCTGCTGACCCTGTCGCTGATGATCGGTACGGCTGGCCTGCCGCACGTCATCATCCGTTTCTTCACTGTGCCGAAGGTGGCTGATGCACGCTGGTCTGCAGGCTGGGCACTGGTCTTCATTGCCCTGCTCTACCTGACAGCCCCGGCGGTCGCCTCCATGGCACGCCTGAATCTGATGACCACCATCTATCCGGAAATGACCGGCCAGGTGGACGATTACGAGGCCGCCGCCGCCAATCCGATCCGCTATGAAGACCGGCCGGACTGGATTCGCTCGTGGGAGGATACCGGGCTGATCACCTTCACCGACCACAACAACGATGGCCGCATCCAGTTCTACAACGACACCAACCCCGATTTTGCCGGCACCGAGGCAGAGCGTGGCTGGGCCGGTAACGAACTGGTGGTCAACAATGACATCATGGTGCTGGCGAACCCGGAGATTGCCAACCTGCCACCGTGGGTGATCGGCCTGATTGCTGCGGGCGGCATCGCTGCGGCCCTGTCCACGGCTGCCGGTCTGCTGCTGGCTATCTCGTCCGCCATCAGCCATGACCTGATCAAGAAGACCATCAACCCCAACATCACCGAGAAGGGCGAGATGCGGGCCGCGCGAATCTCCATGGCCGGGGCCATCCTGCTGGCTACTTATCTGGGGCTCAATCCGCCCGGGTTTGCGGCACAGACCGTGGCGCTGGCCTTCGGGATAGCCGCCGCCACCCTGTTCCCGGTATTGATGATGGGCATCTTCTCCACCCGCATGAACAGCGCAGGCGCCATCAGCGGCATGCTGGCCGGCCTGGTCACCACCCTGCTGTACCTGTTCACCTATCTGGGCTGGTTCTTCATTCCGGGCACCAACATGCTGGCCAACACCCCGGAGAACTGGTTGTTCGGTATTTCACCGCTCGGTTTCGGCCCGATCGGCGCACTGGCCAACTTCGCCGTCGCCTTCGCGGTTTCACGCGCCACGGCACCGCCGCCGGTGGAAATCCAGGAGCTGGTGGAAAGCGTCCGTTATCCGAAGGGCGCTGGCATGGCCGTCAGCCACTAGGCAATAATGCACTGACCGCAACGGGCTTCCCTCGGGAAGCCCGTTTGTCTTGACGCCAACCCCACGAAAAGGTGATTCATGATCTGGCATCTTGTTGCCGCCATCTTTGCCGCCCTCGGCGCCGCCGGCATCGCACTGGTACTGCGTATGATCAGCGGCAAGCGGCTGCCACGCTGGATCATCCCGGTCTTCGCCGGTCTCGGCATGCTGGCCTACCAGATCCACTTCGAATACACCTGGTTCGAACACAAACGCCAGCAACTGCCCGCCACCGCAGACATCATCAGCAGCGAGCAGGAAAGCATGCTCTGGCGCCCCTGGACCTATGCCTTCCCCATGACCGTGGCGTTCAGCGTGATTGATCGCGACAGCATAGTGTCCCGCACCGTCAACGACCAGCCGCTGGTGGAATTCATCTTCTACCGCTTCGAGCGCGAATACATCGAACGCCTGAACCATCAACGTTATCTGATGAACTGCGCCACGGCCGAACTGGTGCCGCTGGCCAGCGAAAACCGGCCTGACACCGAGGCCTTGCAGGTCATATCACGCTCCTCGGCATTGTACCGGACGGTCTGCGTCAGGTAGCCTCATGCTTCCACCTGAGCATGAGGACCATCGGAATGGGGCATCTGAGCCGCATCTTCACCGGGCTGCTGACCCTGTTACCCGTAAGTGTGCTTGCCGACATCTGGACTGAGCCTGCCCCCCTGCGCCGCGATGCGTTGCTCGAAGGGCGCCAGTTCAACTACAACAGCGAATCCTTCCTGCATCGCCTGAGTTTCCGGCAGCTTTCCGAGCAACCCTGGTCCGACGCGGACGGCCTCAGCGGTACCGCGGGCAGTTCACGCAGCGACGAGCTGTACCTCGACATGTTCCTGCAAAAGACCCTGCGTGATGATAATGGCCGCAACGAAGCCTTCGTGCGCATGCAACGCTCGGAGGATTTCGACGGCCGCTTTGACCGGCAGATCATCGGCTTCGGACACCGGCTTGGCGATTACCGGCTGGCCGTTGCCGGTGATGTGCGCGGCGACAAGGCAGAAACCGATGTGCAGTTCGAGGCCCAGTGGCAGCCGGACGACCGGCGCCTCGCCCGCGTGGCGATAATCCTTCCGGACGCTTACTTCAACGACAAGACGCCGCGCGATGCCGAATACCGTGACACGCCAGTGAGCTACTTTGCCCATACCCGTCTGGGCGGCAGCCTCTACGGTGCCCCTGGCTGGGGGCTGCAGACCGCGATCACTTACTCCCCGCCCGCGCGGGTCATTGATCGCGACCTGGGTCTGGACGCCAGTGGCAACCAGACCCGGGCCATGATCGAGGCCACGGCGCCCGCACTGGGCGCCTTGCGCCCGCAACTGCGACTGGAAGGTGAGCGCACCAGCCGCAGTTTCGGCTTTACGCGCAGCGACGAGCCTGACGATGATTTCTTCCGCCGACGCATGCACAGCGTGCGACTGATGGCGACGCACACTCGCGCGCACCTGACGCCGTCCTTCGGTCTGTATCATTTACGGCTGCATGAATCAGGCTGGTTTGGAGACAATCTCGGTGTCTCGGGACGAGAAAGTCGCGAGGAGACCTATGCGTTCGCGGGCATTCGTCAGCAGTTGGGCGAGCGGTGGTTCTGGGAACCCACGATCTATGCCGGGCATACCAGCATGATTCAGGAACAGGTTTCCGATAATGGTCTGGGCGACCCCCTCAATGAGGAAGAGAACCGCTGGCTGGGCAAGGTGAACCTGCCGTTCCGCTACACGCTGGAAGAGGCCACGGGGGCTGTGCTCACGATCAATCCTACCTTGCGGTTGCACCGTGCGGCGTTTGGTGGGGGAAATGTGCAGTTGCACTGGCCTTTCTGAAGTGATTTGTTGCTGAGGGTGTGCTACGAAGCCCCGCCAAAATCAGACCAAACGCTCCAACAGGCCAAACATCCCCTGCAACGTCCGCTCACGCCGCAATTGCTGATGGAGCACCTCAGCCTCGGGCCACTGCCGCCGCAAGTAATTCAGCCATTGCTTGACGCGACCCGCTTCCTGAGCCGGTTTGCCCGTGCCGACAAGGGTTTGCATGAAGGTTTCCAGTTGAGCCCGCACCTGTGGCCACTGCGCCCGCTCGCCGGAGCGCACCGCGCGGGCCAGATACGGATCGCTGACAGCGCCACGCCCCAGCATGATGGCATCGCAACCACTTTCACGCTGACAACGCGCAGCGTCTTCGGGCGTCCAGATTTCACCGTTGGCAATCACCGGCAATGACACCGCCTCGCGTACCGCGCCGATACGGTCCCAATAGGCCGGTGGGCGATAGCCCTGCACCTTGGTGCGCCCGTGCACGGTCAGCCAGCTCGCGCCCGCCGCCGCCACCGCCCGGGCGTTCTCCAGCGCCAGCGCATCATCCAGATTGCCCAACCGCATCTTGGCGGATACAGGAATCGACGCTGGCACGGCCGCACGCACCGCAGACACCACCTGATGCACCAGTTCCGGTTCATCCAGCAGCACGGCGCCACCTCGATGCCGGTTAACGGTTTTCGCGGGGCAACCAAAATTCAGATCAATGGCGGGCGCGCCCAGGGCGACCGCCTGGGCGGCGTTATCGGCCATACAGGCCGGGTCGGACCCGAGCAGTTGCACATGCACCGGGGTACCGCTGCGCGTGCGCGCGCCGGTGCGCAGTTCCGGGCACCAGCGATAGAATACTTTCGGGGGTAACAGCAGGCCGTTGACGCGCACGAACTCGGTGACACACCAGTCGTAGCCGCCAATGTCTGTCAGCGCCTGACGAATCCAGAAATCCGCCAGGCCTTCCATCGGTGCAAGTATCAGCTTCATTGTCGTCATTCTAACCCTTACACTCAGCGCATGCTGACACACACCATCAATCCCCGTTTTTGCGACACCGATGCGCTCGGCCACATCAACAACACGGTCATGCCGGTGTGGTTCCTGGAAGCGCGCGAACCCATTCTGCGTCTGTTCAATCCGGACATGGATCTGCAGCGCGGCGGCATCGCGCTGGTACGCACTGAAATCGACTACCTGGGCGAAACCCGTTTCGGCAGTCCGGTCACCATCACCACCACCGTGCGGCGCCTCGGCAACAGTTCTTTCGTGCTGTGCCACCGGTTGAGCCAGGATGGCCGCGACACGGCCCGCAGCCTGGCCACGCTGGTCAACTTCGATCCGGTGCAGCGTCGGGCGGTGCCGATTCCCGACACCGTGCGCACAGCGCTGATGAAGCACTATGAGAATGGGGTGACGGGGGGGCATTCGGGGCATGAAGAACCCCCGCCGGACATGCCGCAGACGTGAATACCGAAGGGCTTAGGAGATCTCGGGAATCCTGAACGCCTGGGCCGCCGACGAGGCCCCCCACTATAGCGCCACAGGGGGAGCCGGGAAACCGCGGGCTTATGCCGTTTTGGAATGTCCGCAATGATTGTAAGCGCACACTTACTTTGCGCTCTCGATTGACTCGCTCGCAACACTCTTTTAGTGTTTGCCCGCCTTGCCCCCGAGACGCCGCCGGAAGCCTGTCATGGCCGCAAAACCGAAGCACACCCGTCTGGAAGACGCCCTCAGCACCCTGGAAACCCTGGTAGAGCGCATGGAATCCGGGGAACTGTCCCTGGAAGAGTCGCTCAAGGCCTTTGAGGACGGGGTGCGCCTGACCCGCGAATGCCAGCAGGCCCTGCAACAGGCCGAACAGAAGGTCCGCGTGCTGCTGGAGCAGAGCACAGATGCCACCCCGGCGCCGTTTACCGCTGCCAACGGGGACGATGGCAACCATGACGACCACTGATTTCAGTACCCTCACCCGCTTCATGGCGGCGTGCCGGGAACGGGTGGATGCCCAGATGCTGCGCTATCTGCCCGACCAGCACAGCCCCGCGCCGCGTCTGGCCGACGCCATGCGCTATGCGGCCCTGGGGGGCGGCAAGCGGATTCGCCCGGTACTGGTCTACGGCAGCTGCCTGCTGGCCGGTGGCCGCATGGAAGACGCCGACCTGCCCGCCGTGGTCATCGAGCTGATCCACGCCTATTCCCTGGTTCACGACGATCTGCCCGCCATGGACGATGACGCGCTGCGCCGTGGCCGCCCCACGACCCATATTGCCTTCGATGAGGCCACCGCCATTCTCGCCGGGGATACGCTGCATACGCTGGCCTTCGAGCTGTTGGCCAATGTCGGCGACTACACCGATAACCAGCGTATCAGCATGGTCCGCCAGTTGAGTCAGGCCGCCGGTGCCGAGGGCATGGCCGCCGGGCAGATGCAGGATATGGAGGCCAATGGCCAGGCACTGACCCTGGCGGCGCTGGAGCGGGTGCACTATCTGAAGACGGGCCGGTTGATCACGGCGGCGCTGGCCCTGGGCGCCATCGCCGCCGAAGCCCCGCCGCCGCTGCGTCAGACGCTGCGCGCCTACGGCGATGCCATTGGTCTGGCGTTCCAGATTCAGGACGATATTCTCGATGTCACCGCGGCCACCGAGGAGCTGGGCAAGCCCAGCGGCTCGGATCTGCGCCACGGCAAGAGCACCTTTCCCGGGCTGCTGGGCATCGATGGCAGCCGTGCCCGCGCCGCTGACCTGTGTCATCAGGCCTGCACCCTGCTGGACGCCCATGCCCATGGCGAAGGGGTCGATCCGCGCCTGCTCAAGGACCTCGCCGCTTATATCGTGGCACGTACTCACTGACCGCCGTCGCCTCGGCAGGTATAATGCCCCCCATGCAGAAGACCTTCGACGAAATCCCGCTGACACGGCCGCAGACCCCGCTGCTGGACCGCATCAATCGCCCCGCAGACCTGCGTGCCCTGCCCCGTGAGGCGCTGCCTCAGGTGGTGGACGAACTGCGCGCCTATCTGCTCTACGCCGTCGGCCAGGCGGGCGGGCATTTCGGCGCCGGGCTGGGCGTGGTCGAGCTGACCGTGGCCCTGCATTACCTGTTCGAGACCCCCGATGACCGGCTGGTGTGGGATGTGGGGCACCAGACCTACCCGCACAAGATTCTTACCGGGCGCCGCGAGGCCATGACCTCAATCCGGCAACAGGGCGGGCTGTCCGGCTTTCCCAAACGCACAGAGTCGGAATACGACACCTTCGGCGTCGGCCATTCCTCCACGTCCATCAGCGCGGCGCTGGGCATGGCGCTGGGTGCGAAAATGGGGGACCGGGACCGGCGCGCTGTCGCCATCATCGGGGATGGCGCCATGACGGCAGGGCAGGCCTTCGAGGCGCTCAATCATGCCGCCCACACCGACGCCAACCTGCTGGTGATCCTCAACGACAACACCATGTCGATCTCGCACAACGTGGGCGGGCTGGCCAATTATTTTGCCCGCATCTGGGCGTCAAAGAGCTATATCGCCCTGCGCGAAGGCGGCAAGAAGGTGCTGGCCAAGATGCCCGCGGCCTGGGAATTCATGCGCCGCACCGAAGAAAGCATGAAGAACATGGTCAGCCCGGATGCCCTGTTCGAAGCCATCGGCTTCAACTACATCGGCCCCATGGACGGTCACGATATCCATGAGCTGGTGGACACCCTGGGCAACCTGCGCGATCTGAAAGGCCCCCAACTGCTGCATGTGTATACCACCAAGGGCAAGGGCTTCGCCCCGGCAGAAGCCGACCCGGTGGGCTACCATGCCATCAACAAGATCGAACCGAAAAAGAAGCTTGCACCCGCCACCCCGGCAAAGCCGGCCGGCCCCAAGTATCAGGACGTGTTCGGCCGCTTCCTGTGCGATATGGCCTCACAGGACCGCAAGCTGGTGGCCATCACCCCTGCCATGTGCGAAGGCTCCGGCATGCTGGAATTCAGTCAGCGTTTTCCGGCGCGCTTTCATGACGTCGCCATCTGCGAACAACATGCGCTGACCCTGGCGGGCGGCCTGGCCTGCGAGGGCCAGAAGCCGGTGGTCGCCATCTATTCCACCTTTCTGCAGCGCGCCTATGACCAGCTGATTCACGATGTCGCCCTGCAGGATCTGGACGTGACCTTCGGCATCGACCGCGCCGGGCTGGTGGGCGAAGACGGCGCCACCCACGGCGGCGTCTTCGATCTGGGCTATCTGCGTTGCGTGCCGAACATGATTATCGCGGCACCGTCTGACGAGAACGAGTGCCGGCAGCTGTTGTACACCGCCTATCAGCATCCCGGCCCCGCCGCAGTGCGCTATCCGCGCGGCACCGGCACCGGCGCCGAAATCGAAGACACCTTTACCCTGCTGCCCCCGGGCAAGGCACGCCCGCTGCGCGAAGGCCGCGGCGTCGCCATTCTGGCCTTCGGCGCCCTGGTCAGTGCAGCGCTGGAAGCAGGCGACGCCCTGGATGCCACGGTGATCGACATGCGCTGGGTCAAACCGCTGGATGAGGCGCTGATCAGCGCCCTGGCGGGCCGCCACACGCTGCTGGTCACGGTGGAAGATCACCAGCGCATGACCGGGGCGGGCTCGGCAGTGAACGAGTATCTGGCGGCGCAGGGACTGACCGTCCCGGTGCTCAATCTGGGGCTGCCGGACAGCTTTATCCACCACGGCAAGCGTGATGCCCTGCTGGCAGAGTACGGCCTGGATGCGGACGGTATTCGCCAGAGCATCGACACGCGGCTACGCCAGATGGCCAGCCGTCACGCCCCCGCCATCGGCTCCTGATCCGCCTGCACCACCCGATTGCGGCCCTCGGCCTTGGCCCGGTACATGGCCGCATCGGCGCGGCGCACCAGCTCCTCCGGGCTTTCATCGTCAGCCTGCGGGATCATCACCGACACACCAATGCTCAGCGTGACCACTGACGCACAACCGGAACGCGGGTGCGGCAACTGGCACAGGCGCACCGCCTCGGCCAGCTGTTCTGCGCGTTGTACGGCCCCGTTCATGTCCACCCCCGGCAGCAGCAGCACGAATTCCTCGCCGCCATAGCGCGCCGCCAGATCCGTGGCCCGGCGAGCCTGGGAACGGAAGATACCCGCCATCACGCGCAGACAATCGTCGCCTTCCTGGTGGCCCAGCAGATCATTATAGGGTTTGAAGTAGTCGATATCGGCAAACACCAGCGCCAGGGGTTGCTGCTCACGCTGGGCACGGGCCCATTCGCGCTTGAGCGCCTGGTCGAACTGGCGCCGGTTGGCCAGCCCCGTCAAACCATCCACCAGCGCCTGACGACTCAGCTCGCGGGCCAGCGTCTCGATACGGCGCTGATCCTCGCGCAGCAGCTCCCCCTGCAGGAACATCCGCCGCCGCTGCCGCTCATCACGGAAGCACAGCACCATGCACAGCAGGCTGGCGCCGACATAGGTGGGCACCACCAGCGTCCAGTCCAGGGGCGCCCCGAACCATGCCGCCAGCCCCAGTGGCGGCAAGCCGCCGCCCCAACCCGCCAGCAACGCATAGGGCAAGCGCAGGCTCAGCCCCAGATAGACCACCACCACCACGAAGACCGTGCCGATGTGCAGCAGGGTCCGGAACGCCTCATCCGGCTCCAGCATCGGGTTGATGGTGGCCAGTATCATCATCAGCGCCGCCAGCGTCGTCACGGTGCGCTGGTAGCGTCTACGCATCAGGGGGGTCGAGGCCAGTCCCCAGGCCATCACCATGATGACGGCAAAACCGGCAAAAATGAGGGGCCAGACACCGGTATGCGAACCGGACAACACGGTCAGGGCCGAAACGGCCATGGCCAGATACAGCAACGCCAGCCAGGTCAGGCTGGCGCGAAAGATGCGCAGGGCCGCATCATCGTGATGGGCGCGGAACTCGCTCTCCAGCACCGCAGGAAAGCGCAACCGGAGCCCGCCAGCCCGCAGGAGTTGCTGCACCTGCCGGGCACGGGCCGTATGCCCCGCAGAATGCTCCTGAAGGGCAAGCGTGTGTTCCGCAATAGGCGTCGGGTCTGCGTCCATCAACCGGTTCCAGGCGGGGACAACCCCGGCAAACAAGCTCAGCCCCGGAACATCTCGTGCCAAGGGCCGCGCTGGTCCCCGGGAAGTTGTCGTCAGTATACCCCCGCCCCGCTCAGACCAGCCATGGCAAGGCGACGTACAGCAGAATACCGGCGTAAACCCCCGCCAGCAGGTCATCGACCATGATGCCGGTGCCGCCATGCACGCGCTGGTCGAGCCAGCCGATCGGCCAGGGCTTGAGCACATCAAAGACCCGGAACAGGGCAAACCCGACCACCGCCACAGCCAGCGTCGGCGCGGCCCCCAGGATCGCCAGAGGAATGAACGTCACCAGCAGGCCGGCAAATTCATCCCAGACGATACCGCCATGATCATGCACCCCGAGATCCCGTGAGGTCTGCCCACATAACCAGGGCCCGACCGCAATCACCACAAGGGTCGCCAGCAGGAACCCCCACAGCGGCAGGAAGGTGAGCAGATACCACAGCGGCATGGCGGCCAGGGTCCCGAAGGTGCCTGGCGCTTTGGGCGCCAGACCGCTACCAAAACCGAAGGCGAGAAAGTGCACCGGATTGGTCATATCGGGCCGCGGGGCGGGGGGCTGAGGGGTCATGCTCGTGCTCCTTTAAAAATGATTCCAGCCATGCCGGGCCACGGGCACCGGCTGCCCGCTCGCATCCAGCACACGCACACCCGGCTCGGCCGAGAAGGCGCCAATCACATGGCAGTCCGCAGGCAATACCTGCTCCGCAGGCAGGGCAAACAGCAACAGGTAGTCATCCCCCCCCGCCAGTTGCCATGCCTGGCGCGAGGCGTCATCCCCGGCCGCGGCCAGGGCTGTCGAAAGCGGCAGGGCCGGCAGATGTACGTCGGCACCAGGCACGGCACTTTCCGCCAGCAAGTGCCCCAGATCCGCCAGCAGGCCATCGGAGATATCAATACAGGCGCTGGCCACGCCACGCAATTGCTCGCCGAGCGCCAGCTGCGGCCGGGGTCGCGCCAGGCGCGCCACCAGCGGCCCGTCGCGCTCACCGCGCTGCCAGGCGGCCAGACCGGCTGCTGCCTCACCCGGCACACCGCCGACACACAACCGCTGGCCCGCTCGGGCGCCGCTGCGCAGCAGGGCCTGGCCCGTCGGCACCTCGCCAGTGACCTGCACCGTGATCGACAGCGGGCCACGCACCGTATCTCCGCCGACCAGCGTGCAGCCAACCGACGCGGCCAGGCTGGCAAAACCCCGGGCAAACCCCCCCACCCAGTCCGCATCGGCTTCCGGCAGACTCAGGCTCAGCAATGCCCAGCGTGCACGGGCGCCCATGGCCGCGAGGTCAGACAGGTTGACGGCCAGACTGCGCCAGCCCACATCGGCAGCGGGCATGTCCGCGGGAAAATGGCGGTCTGCGACCAGGGTGTCCATGGACATCACCAGGTCGCATCCGGGGGTCGGCGTCAGAAGGGCGGCATCGTCGCCGGGCCCCAGACGTACGCCGGGCCCGGCGGCGTTTGCCGCCGTGCGGAAGAAACGATTGATGAGGGCGAATTCATCCATGCCGGCCTCGCGCCCGAAACGGGCCAGGGAATGTCAGCGGGCGACGATTTCCACCTGGCGACACTGGCGTGCCACCTTGTCGAGCACGCCGTTGACGTACTTGAAAGAATCATCGGCACCGAACAGCTTGGCCAGTTCGATACCTTCATTGATCACCACCCGGTAGGGCACATCCAGCCGCGCCAGCAGCTCGAAGGCCCCCAGGCGCAGGATCACCTTCTCCACCTGGGACAGCTCCTGCACCTTGCGGTCCAGGGCGGGCGCGATCAAGCCATCCAGCTCTTCGCGTCGTTCGGACACACCCTGCAGCAGATCATGAAAATACTGCAGGTCCACCTTCTTCATGTCGTTCTGGGCCCGGAACTGGGCTTCGATCTCATGCACCGGGTGCCCCGCCAGTTGCCACTGGTACAGGGCCTGCAAGGCAAAACGGCGCGCCTTGCGTCGCGCCGAGGGGGATGACGTCGTGGTCATATCAAAGCACTTTCAGCAAGCTGACCATTTCCAGCGCACAGAGGGCCGCTTCAGCGCCCTTGTTACCCGCCTTGGTCCCCGCCCGCTCGATGGCCTGTTCGATGCTGTCCACCGTCAGGACGCCAAACGCCACCGGCACGCCGGTGCTGTTCTGGATCGAGGCAATACCTTTGGCCGCTTCGCCCGCCACATACTCGAAATGCGCAGTGCCACCGCGAATCACGGCGCCCAGCGTGATGATGGCATCGTAATCGCCCTTGTCAGCGATACGCTTGACGGCCACGGGCAGTTCCCAGGCGCCCGGCACCCGGATGACATTGATGTCCTGCGCCTTGACGCCATGGCGAAGCAGCGTGTCCACCGCGCCTTCCAGCAACGACTCCACCACAAAGCTGTTGAAGCGCGCCACGACGATGCCGTAACGACCGCCCACCTGAGTGAAGTTGCCTTCGATGACTTTCACGTCTTTCATATCCAACCCTTGTCTGAATCAGGCCGGGGTCCAGGCCCCGGGTACCGGCAAGCGCCACATTGTACCCACTTGCCTTGCGGAATGCCTGCCTTTCAGGCCGATGCGGCGCCGGGTTTTTGCTACGCCCGGCATGGTTTGCGGCGGGCCAACCGGGTATCGTTGCGCCCAAACCGGGCCAGATCGGCGCCCGGCATAATCAGGAGACCACCCGTGATCGCAAGAAACCTGCTGCTCTGCGCCGCCCTGCTGACCCTCGCCGCCTGCAGCGATCCCACCCCGGACACCAACACCACGGAAGCCCCCGCTGACGTCACCACCCAAGCCCGAGGCGAAGGCCCCTCCGTCTCCGCCAGCGAGGCACTGACCTACTCCGAGGACGGCCAGCTGTTCCGGAACGACCTGTTCGGCCTGCATATCGAGAAGCCCGAGGGCTGGTTCTCGCAGAACGCCGAGGACATGCTGGCCATGCAACAGCAGAGCCTGGCCCTGATGGGTGATGACAACACCCGTGCCATGATCCGCTCGGCCCTGGAGAGCACCCTGCCGCTGTTTGGTTTCTTCGAAGTACCGCCGGGCACCCCGGGCAAGCTGAACCCGAACATCCTCGGCTCCGCCGAGAACATCCGCCTGGCCCCCGGCATCGCCAGCGGCTGCGATTATCTGGCCCATGCCCGCCAGGCCCTGCGCATGATGCAAGTGAATTACGAGATTGATGAGCAGTGCGGCCAGCACGAGGTCAACGGCACCGAATTCGACTATTTCGAGGCGCAAGCGATGTTCGGTCCCCAGCTGGTGAAGCAGCGCTATCTGGCATTGCTCCGCGACGGCTACGCCATCGTCATCGTGCTGAGTTTCTTCGACGAGGAGAGCGAAGCCCGTCTGAAAGACGTACTGGCAACCCTGCGAATGCAGTGACGCGATCCAATACCCCGGACAATGTACAGCGCCAGACCCGGCACGCTACCATTCAGTCGGGGGTATACTACCCGGCACTCACAATAACAAATGCGCAAGGATAAAAAGCAATGAGCGAGGATAGCTTCATGAAAAAAAACGCGGGGGCGAAGAAAACCAGGAACATCATGGGTTGTGCGGGAATCGCATTACTGACGGCTTTGCTTGCCGCCTGTGGTGGAAGTAGTGGTGGAGGCGGCGAGAAAGGCACTGCGCTGATCAGCGGACAAGCCGCCAGCGGCACCATCCGGGAAGATCAGTGGCGTTATTACTACTATGATTTACCGGCTGAGCACGATGCTGCAAGAATTACACTGTCGGTCTCATCCGGTGATGTCGAAATGCTGCTCAGCGAGCAGCGTTTTCCGGACTGGGCCATGTACGATAATGATGATGAAGACTGCTATGACTGGGCAGAACCCGGCCAGGATGGCGTCTGCGAGGCCGAAGAAGGCCTGGATCCGGGCCGATACTATATCGGCCTGGTGGGCTGGGACCCCGTCTCCAGTTACTCGCTGACCGCAGAATCGTGGGCGTCAGCGACGGCCCTCTCACACCCTGTATCCATGTCCGGCGAGGAGATCCAGGATCAGCATCAACTGCGACTCCGAATCGCCAACCTTTACCTGAAATCCCTTCGTGGCAACGATATGAAGCCTCGCGAGTGGCTGCCGGATGAGATGCCGGAATCAGGCATGGTCGTGGATGCCCGAGGCGGCGAGAAGTATCGCTTCTACTTTGGCACCGATGCGGTATCACCCGCAGTGCTGAGCGTTGATCTGAACGGTCACTGGCACCATTTCTACTCGATGGAGCAGTTCCTCGAAGCGCTTGGCATGACGCAACAGTAGCTTCGAAATCGGCGTCATGCCGTCGGCGTGTCGGCAGCGTATGTCCCCTGGTCGGGGGACATACGCCACGCGCCCACTCCCCCTAAAATCATACTCAAGACACCGGTAGATTTTTTCATCGGGGGGGGCATGGATACCATCTACTCACGGCGTCAACTGCCCGGGCTGGCTTTGGCCGCCTGCGTTGCCTCAGGCCTGGCGGGCTGCGGCGGCAGCTCATCATCCAGCCATGACATCCTGCCTCCCGGCATCGATTTTCGCCCACTCAACGACACCGGCATCCAGTTCTGCGGCGCAGCCGATACCGGCAACCACGCCCCATGCCTGGGCAATGAGCCGCCGGGTCAAGACGCCGACTTCGGTCGCGATGCCGACGAGGCGCTGGAAAAGGCGGGTGCCGGGGCGGCTGGCTTCGATTACTCGCGCCTGTGCAACAACGGTGATCCGGAGGGCGAAGGCGACTGCCCGTCACAGCCGCTGCGCGGTGACCTCCCGCAGCAGTGGGGCTGCACCCGTGACAACGTCACCGGCCTGATGTGGGAACTCAAGGACGCCAGCGAACTGAGCCCGCGCTTCGTCGACCATCGCTACAGCGTATCCACCCCGGGCGACACCAGCCTGTGCGGCGCCAGCCTGGGCGATCAACCCTGCACTGCCGAAGCCTACGTGGACGCGGTGAACGCCGAGGGGCTGTGCGGCTTTCACGACTGGCGCCTCCCCGGACTTCATGATCTCCAGAGCCTGGTGCATTACGGGCGACAGGAAACGCCATGGCAGGACATGCCTTTTTTTCCTGATGCCGCCTCCGCCCCCCTGTGGAGCAATACGGCGGACGCCCGCGGCGATCACATCTGGACACTGGACATGAACACAGCCCTGCCAGGTCCGGAGTCGCCTGACAGCGGGCAATCCCTGCGCCTGGTCCGAGGCACGCCCCTGACCAGCGAAGACACACAAAGCCGGGCGCATTGCGCGGACGGCCTGCCAAGCAGCACGCCACCGCAGCGCTATGACACATCACACCCCGGCACCGTGGTGGATCTGATGACAGGCCTGATGTGGCAACGCTGCGTGACCGGCCTGTCCGGCGAAGATTGCACAGAGGGCGCGGCCACGCCGCAGGATTGGGCAACGTCGCTGCAACAGGCGCAGGCAGACACGCATGCCGGTTTCGATGACTGGCGCCTGCCCAACATTCGCGAACTGGCCTCGCTACACGATACCTGCGCCTACGATCCCGCACTGTCACCGCTGCTGTTCCCGGGCGCACCGGGCGCACCGCTGTGGTCCGCCTCCCCTGCCCCGTCATCCGACGCCTGGCAGATGAACGCACTGGACGGCCAGCACCAACTCGCCACACGCAGCGACAGCGCCTATTCATTACGGGTTCGTGGTGGCTCGCCCCGACTGGCACCGCCGCGCAGCGACACCCTGGTACTGCGGGCGGGCGCGCCCGGGGAGACCGCCGCCTACCAGCCCGGTCAGAGCGAATCCTATCTGTTTACCGCGCGAGCCATCGGCCCGGGGGCGGCACTGGGCCTTGCGGAGGTCACGGCCTGTGAGGCCGGGCTGACTGACGGCACCGTGACCGTCGAGATACTGCATCAGGGCCACAGTACGGCCGTGGACTGCGACGCGTTACCGCTGTCCCTGCCGCTGCCGGACGGGTTGCCCTACAACAGTGATGGTGCCCTGGAATACACCTGGGAGGCACGCTGGACACCGGACGCCGAACTGGCCGCCAGCGCCACCGGCACCCAGGTGGGCGCCCTGGCGTTGCGCTTTACCAGCGCCGATGACATCGCGCTGGCGTCTCCCCCGGTGCAGCACCAGTTCAGGCTCTACGACATCAATCAGCCGCCTCGGCTGATGCCCACGACGCAGAGCCTCCTCACCTGTGTGGCCACAAGCTACACCCGGCTCGACTGTGAATACGAGGTGACCCCCTCCGGTCAGTTGGTGTTCCCGCCAGGCATCGGCATCGAGGACCCTGACGCCGGGACGGGAGGGTTGTTTACCGAGGTGGAATTTATCTGCCTGGCCGAAGGCGGTTGCGATCCGGAAGACACGACCCGGCTGCTGATACCGGCCATGAGCAACCTGCAAACCGTGGTGCCCGGGTACCACTACCGCTACCTCGGCACACTGCCCCCAACCTCCAGCTTCCTGCAGGCCATCACGATCTTCAGCGAATCCCCCGGCCAGGGCGACTACCTGCTCCGCATCGAGACACATGACAACGGCAACAGCGGCGCCTGCAGTTACGAGAACCCCAACCACTGCCTCAAATACGCATGGGCTGAGGTCAGGGTACGCGTGCGCTAGGGCATATCCGGTCAGGGCTCGACGTACTCGACGATCTCCAGGTCGAAACCGGACAGCGCGTTGAACTTCATCGGTGAGCTGAGCAGGCGCATGCGGCGCACGCCCAGTTCGCGCAGGATCTGCGAACCGGTGCCGATATTGCGGTAAGCCTGGCTGCCGCCCTGCGGTGGCCGACGCTTCCCGGCGAAGAAGGTATCGATCATCGACTGCATGTGGTTGGACACATAATCCTGTCCCAGGATGATGACGACCCCGGCCTCACTGCCAGACAATTCCTCCAGCACACGGTGCATGTTCCAGCCGGTCTTGCCATCGATCTGCGCGCTCATCAGGTCGCGCAGCGGGTCCACCTGATGCACGCGCACCGTGGTCACCTGCTCCGGCGTGGGCTCACCTTTCACCAGCGCCACGTGGGTCATGTCGTCCACGGTGTCGCGGAAGGCGATCAGGCGGAAGTCGCCGTACCAGGTGGGCAGCATATGTTCGCTGACCTTTTCCACGGTCTTTTCGTTGAGCATGCGGTATTCGATCAAGTCGGCGATGGTGCCGATCTTGAGGTCATGCTGCTCGGCAAACACCTCCAGATCCGGACGCCGCGCCATGCTGCCATCTTCATTGATGATCTCGCAGATCACGCCGATGGGCTCGCAACCGGCCAGCACCGCCAGATCGCAGGAGGCTTCGGTGTGCCCGGCACGGTGCAACACACCGCCCGGCTCCGCCATAAGCGGGAAGATATGCCCCGGCTGCACGATGTCTTCGGGTCTGGCATCGCGGGCGGCGGCAGCCAGAATGGTCCGCGCCCTATCCGCCGGTGAAATGCCGGTGCTGACGCCGGTGGCGGCTTCGATCGACACCGTAAACTTGGTACCGAAACCGGAGCTGTTGCGCTGCACCATCAAGGGCAGGCCGAGCTGCTCACAACGCTGGCGGCTCATGGGCATGCACACCAGGCCGCGCGCATGACGGATCATGAAATTGATCGCCTCGGGGGTGACATGCTCGGCGGCCATGACCAGGTCGCCTTCGTTCTCCCGATCCTCATCGTCCATGAGAATGACCATGCGTCCGGCACGGATGTCGTCGATCAGTTCCTGGACTGTATTGAGCTTCATGCAATCACCTTTTCAGAAAACCGTGCTCGGCCAGAAAGCCCAGCGTGATGCCGTGGTCAGTGCCAACGCCGGGCTCAGCGGCACGCTCACCCAGCAGCAGCCGCTCGAGATAGCGGGCAATGATATCAACTTCCAGATTCACGCGCGTGCCCACCTTCCAGATGCCGATGGTGGTCATGTCCTGGGTATGCGGGATGATGTTCAGCGAGAAGACCGCGCCGTCCACGCCGTTCACCGTCAGGCTGATGCCGTCCACGGTGATCGAGCCCTTCTGGGCGATATAGCGCGCCAGACCGGCGGGCGCTTCGATGTCGATGCGTGTGGAACGGCCATCCGGGCGCATGGCCACCACCTTGCCGACGCCATCCACGTGGCCGGACACCAGATGGCCACCCAGCCGCGTGCTGGGGGTCAGCGCTTTTTCCAGGTTCACCGGCGAACCGGTCTTCAGTGCGCCGAGGGAGGTCTTGTCCAGGGTCTCCAGTGACACGTCTGCAGTAAAGCCATTGCCCGGCAGGCTGGTGACCGTCAGGCAGACACCGTTGACGGCGATGGAATCGCCGAGCTGCACGTCACCGAGATCAAGCCCCCCGGTGTCCAGCCGCAAGGTCACGTCCCCCCCCTTCGGGGTCAGCGCCAGCACTTCACCTTTTGCTTCGATAATGCCGGTAAACATAGGTCTTCTCCGCGCTATCAGCGTGCGTCGGCGCTGGTCGGCCGCAGGGTCAGGCGCAGATCAGCGCCCACCTGGCGAAGGTCCACCAGCGTCAGGGATATCTTGTCGGCCATGGTCGCCAGACCCGGCAGGTGCAGCAGCGGCCGGGCGGCATCGCCAAGCAACATCGGGGCCATGTACACGATCAGTTCATCGGCACAGCCAGCGGCCAGAAAGGCGCCCGCCAGGGTCGGCCCGGCTTCCACCAGTATGTCATTGCAGCCGCGGCGGCCCAGTTCAAGGGCAATGGCCCTGGCATCCCAGTCGCCGCCCAGCACTTCGGCCCCGGCGCGCCGCAACGCATCGACCCGGGCACCCCCTGCAGCCTCCGGCGAGCACAGCAGCAAGGCACTACCCGGCCCGATCACCACCGGGGCATCCGCCGGCGTGCGCAGCTGCCGATCCGCCACCACCCGCAGGGGTTGCCGCACCGGCAAAGCGGGATAGCTCGCCTGCACCCAGCTTTCCGGGCGCACGGTCAGGGCAGGGGCATCCGCCAGCACCGTGCCGACACCGGTGACAATGGCACTGCTCGCCGCCCGCAACTGCTGCACGTCTTCGCGCGCCGCCGGGCCGGTGATCCATTGCGACTCGCCCGAGGCCATGGCGGTGCGCCCGTCCAGGCTGGCCGCCAGCTTGATCCGCACACAGGGGCGGCCCGTCTCCATACGGCGGATAAAGCCCGGGTTCAGCGCCCGCGCTTCGGCCTCCAGCAGGCCGCATTCCACCTGAACTCCCGCCTCACGCAATCGGGTCAACCCTTGCCCTGCCACCTGCGGATTCGGATCCTGCATGGCGGCCACCACGCGCGCCACGCCCGCCTCGATCAGGGCATCGGCACACGGGCCGGTACGCCCGGTGTGCGAGCACGGCTCCAGCGTCACATAACAGGTGGCGCCGCGCGCCGCATCGCCCGCCTCGGCCAGCGCATGCCGCTCGGCATGGGGTTCGCCCGCACGGACATGCCAGCCGGAGCCGACCACCTGCCCGTCACGCACCAGCACACAGCCCACGCGCGGATTGGGGTCGGTGGTGTAGCGTCCCTGTCGCGCCAGGCGCAGGGCCTGTGTCATGTACTGACGATCAGAAAGGTCGGACATAAGAGGGCCTCGGATCAGAGACAGACGGTGCCCGGCAGACCTCAGCTGCCGCGCTTGCCGGCCGGAGCGCGGGGCGCCTTGCCGGCACGGCCCGCCTTTTCCAGCCGTTCCACCTCGGCACGAAAATCGGAGATATCCTGAAAGCTGCGGTACACCGATGCAAACCGCACATAGGCCACGTCATCCAGCTGACGCAGCTCTTCCATCACCAGCTCCCCCAGTTCCCGGGCAGGCAGTTCCCGCTCGCCCGTGGCACGCAGACGATGGCCGATACGGGTGATCGACGCCTCCAGCGCTTCCATCGCCACCGGCCGCTTTTCCAGCGCACGCAACATGCCCGCGCGCAGCTTGGCCTCGTTGAAGGGTTCACGGGTACCGTCGGACTTGATCACCCTTGGCATCACCAGCTCGGCGGTTTCAAAGGTGGTAAAGCGCTCGTCACAGCTCAGGCACTGGCGACGGCGACGCACCTGGCCGCCATCGGCGACCAGGCGCGAATCGATGACCTTGGTTTCCTCTGCGCCGCAGAAAGGACAATGCATGGGAACCTCCGGTCACCAGGGGCGGTGCGTTCAGCCGTATACCGGCAGACGCTTGCAGATTTCAGCCACCTGGCCGCGCACCCGATCAATCACGGACTCGTCGTCCATGTTGTCGAGAATGTCGCAGATCCAGCCCGCCAGTTCACGGCAGTCGCCTTCGCTGAAGCCGCGCGTGGTGATGGCCGGGGTGCCGATGCGCAGGCCGGAGGTGACAAAGGGCGAACGCGGATCATTGGGCACCGCGTTCTTGTTCACGGTGATGTGGGCACGGCCCAGGGCAGCGTCCGCATCCTTGCCGGTAATGTCCTGCTTGATCAGGCTGAGCAGGAACAGGTGGTTCTCGGTACCGCCGGAGACGACATCGAAACCGCGATCCACAAACACCTGCGCCATCGCCTGGGCGTTCCTGACCACCTGCTGCTGATACGTCTTGAAGTCCTCGCCCATGGCTTCCTTGAAGCACACGGCCTTGGCGGCAATGACGTGCATCAGCGGGCCACCCTGGCCACCCGGGAACACGGCCGAGTTGATCTTCTTGGCAATGTCTTCGTCGTTGGTCAGCACCAGGCCGCCACGGGGGCCACGCAGGGTCTTGTGGGTCGTCGTGGTCACCACGTCCGCGTAGGGGACCGGGTTCGGGTAAGCCCCTGCCGCCACCAGACCGGCCACATGCGCCATGTCCACCATCAGGATGGCACCGACCTTGTCAGCAATCGCCCGGAAACGCGGAAAGTCCAGCTTCTGGGAGTAGGCCGAGAAACCGGCAATGATCATCTTCGGCTTGTGCTCCACCGCCAGCGCCTCGACCTCGTCATAGTCGATCAGGCCGGTATCCGGGTTCAGACCATACTGCACAGCGTTGTAGGTCTTGCCCGAGAAATTCGGTTTGGCACCGTGGGTCAGGTGGCCCCCATGGGCCAGACTCATGCCGAGCACGGTATCGCCCGGCTGCAGCAGCCCCAGGAACACCGCACCATTCGCCTGGGAGCCGGAGTGCGGCTGAACGTTGGCGAAGGAGGCGCCAAACAGTTCGCAGGCCCGGTCAATGGCCATCTGCTCGACCTGATCCACAAACTCGCAGCCGCCGTAGTAGCGCTTGCCGGGATACCCTTCTGCGTATTTGTTGGTCAGCAGCGTGCCCTGGGCTTCGATGACCCGGGGCGAGGCATAGTTTTCGGAGGCAATCAGTTCGATATGCGCTTCCTGACGCTCAACTTCGCCGTCGATGGCGCGCTGGAGTTCCGGATCAAATTCCGCGATGGTCATGTCTTTGCCGAACATGTGGGGCCCTTGAAGTCGCTTGAGGTGGGTTTCGAGGAGCGCATATTCTACCCGACTGCGCCGCGCCGCGCACTTGCGGAGGCCTCATGCCAGCATGCGCCGCGGTCATCTTCACGCTCGCCATGGTCAAAGGCTGCCAGAGTGCGGGTGAAACCCGGGGAAACAGGCGTATTTCATGGATTCCATTACCCAGATCGCCCTTGGCAGCGCCGTGGGACATGCCGTGCTGGGCCGTCAGATCGGCCGCCGAGCGGCCCTCTGGGGCGCCCTGCTGGGCACCCTGCCAGACCTTGACGTCTTCCTGCCAGCCGCCAACGACGTAGCCGCCTTCACCGAGCACCGGGGCTTCAGCCATTCATTGCTGGTGATAGCGGCGATCACGCCCCTGCTGGTATGGCTGGCAAGGCGCCTGCACCCGGACACCGCGCACCTGCGCGGGCGCTGGTATGCCCTGATCTTTCTGGTGCTGACCACCCATGTCTTGCTGGATGCCTTCACCGTGTATGGCACCCAGTTGTTCTGGCCGCTGAGCGATTATCCCGTCAGCGGCTCGGTCATCTTCATCATTGATCCGCTGTATACCCTGCCGCTGCTGATCGGTGTCGGGATCGCCCTGTTCGCCCGGGATACTGACCGGGGCATGCGCGCCAATACCGTGGGGCTGGTGCTGAGCTGCCTGTACCTGGCCTGGGCTTGCGGCGCCAAATGGCATACCGACACCGTGGTGCGCGAGTATCTGGCCCGGGAAAACATGCCCCATGAGCGGGTGCTGACCACCCCGGGTGCCTTCAACACGCTGATCTGGCGCATCGTGGTGATGGATGATGACGGCTATTACGAGGGCTTCTACTCCCTGATTGACGGCCACCCGGCGCCCACCTTCACCCGGCATGTGCAAACGCCTGAGCAGCTTGAGCCGCTGCATGCGCTCCCCCATGTAGATCGGCTGCGCCGTTTCACCCACGGCTTCTACAGTGTGCGCGAACAGGACAACACCCTGATCCTGAGCGATCTGCGCATGGGCATGCGTGATTCCTACGTGTTCCGCTTCGCGCTGGCAACACAGGACCAGGACACAGGCTGGCAGGCCATCACCCCCTACCAACTGGAAACCCGCTACAGCAGTGGCCAGCTGGGCTGGTTGTGGCGGCGCCTGCGGAGCGCAGAACTGGAATGAATAGCTAGAATGAAAAACGCGCCTGCAGTTGCACCGTCAAACTGTGAGCGCGATGCACGGCAAGCTCATCGGTGCCCAGTTGCAGCGCCAGGCGGCGCTGCCGGTCACTGACACCCAGGTGCCATTGCCCCATACGGGCTTCGTACCCGGCATACACGTCAAGGCCACCCTGTTGCAGGCTGACACCCGGCCGCAGGTATAACCGTTCCAGAAAATATTCCCCATCCAGACGCCACTGCCAGCGGTCATGCTGCCAGCGGCTTTCAAAGCGCGTGTAACGCGGCAACTGTTGATGGAAACCGGAAACACCCCGCACCCCACTGAACAGTGGCCGCAAACTGAAGCCGTCATCATTGCGCCCTTCGCTATCGATACCGCCCCGCGTAAACGGCGCATCGCGCCACACCAACCGGGACCAGGCATCCTGGATCTCCAGCGCCAGGGCAAGACGCTCACCCTGCCAGTGCAGTCGCACATCCAGCGCAGCCCCGTAGCCATCCGGTGCGGGCACCTGATGATCAAACAGCAGATCGCGGCTGTAGCGATAATCGATCGTCGCCTGCCCGGCGTAGCGGTCTTCGTCCGCAGACAACTGCCCCTGCAACCGGCCTTCCTGCAAGTCCATGCCCTGCAGCAGACTGACCCAGGCATCGACACCGAAACCCGATGACGTGGCCCCATGCCAGCCGATTCTGAGCCCCTGGCTGCGTTGATGCCGGGCGTCCAGGAACAGCGTGTAATCACGATCCTCTGCCAGCGGTTGATCGTTGCGGTCGCGCCAATAAATGTCAGCGGTATCCGGCGAAAAACGCAGGACATGGTCGTAGCGCTGGAGATACGCCAGCGACATCGAACCCGACTGCACCCCCAGCAATAACCGGTTGCGGGTCCAGCCCTGACGCCCGTCACGCAATGGCGCTTGCCACTGACCCGCAAAGGCCTTGACGGGCACCGGTTCGGCCACCGCCCGGGAGGTCAGCTCTGCAAATATCGTCTGGGCAAAAGCGGGAGCGCCCGCGCAGGCCATCAACATGACCAGTACGCGGGCGCCCCCTCGGATCAACATCATCGAAGCGACTTCAGTAGAGCGTTTCGATGCTGCCGTCGCGCCAGCTGATCAGCAGCGTGCCGTTTTCATCACGCACCGTGCCCAGATCGGCCCCGTCGCGCATGATCACACCGGCACCCCGGTTCGGATCAATCTGGATCGACATGCCCTGAGTATCGTCGATGGTAATCAACGGCAACGCCGCATCGACCAGCGCGTCACCCAGTGAATCGGCATCACTGTCCAGTTCGGTCCGGAAACGGATGGTGTCACTGCCCAGCACGGCGGTCAGGGAAAACTCGGCTGCCAGGAAGCCGGAGCGGGTGGCTACCAGGGTGATATCGCCCGCAGGCAGATTGTTGGCCAGGCGCGCAAAGGTGTTCAGGGAGAACGTGCCCGCCAGGAAGTTATCCGCATTTTCATTGGCTGCCACGTCATCCAGATCGCTGATCTCGACACTGCCAATGTTGTCCAGTTGCAGTGCAAAGCTGGCGCGGAAATTCGTTTCGCCCGCCTGGAAATCACCGGACAGCGTGAGTACACGGGGCACAATCAGCAGCTGACGTGCCAGCGTGGCACCCTCGCCATCACCCTCGAGATCCAGTTCATCACCGATGGCGTCGGCCAGTGAGGCATTACGCACCAGTTGCAAGCGGAAGTTACCCGTAAAAGCGCCCGCTTCCACACCCGGTGTCGCGCCCCGCGAAATGGTCAGGCCACCGCGAAAATCGACTTCTTCGAGCACCAGACTGGCTGGCGGAAAATCGCCCTCGAGTTCGTTGTCGCCCAACGGCAACGCGTGTGCCTCGTTAAGACGAATCAACAAGCGCGTCTCGTCGTCCACCTCGAACTGGTTGCCACTGCGCTGCGCGGTGCCGCCCAGCGATGCGGTGAAGACCGGCCCGATGGTCGCCAGTTCCTCATCCAGATCCGCCATCACATCAGCAAGCCCGACGGAGATATTGAGCGTCGCGCCGCGCAGACTGCCAGCAGACAAGGTGGCCGTCTCGCCATCCGCGCTCACGACGACCGTGCCCGCCGCGGTGTCGATATCCCGGCCTTCCAGACCATCCTCAAAGAAATCGAACATCTGGATCAGCGCCTCTTCCAGCGAAATATTCTCGCCATCGCCAATCAGCAGATGCACCGCCATCGCCACAGCCGCTTCACCAAAGTCGTTCGGCATGCCGTTGAGGTCATCATCTTCGTCCACCAGCAGATTGGCGATGTGCCCGACATCGTCCAGGCGGGCGCGCACCGTGTCACGCACCTCGAAGTGGTTGTCGTTATCCAGATAGGTGTTGATAAAGTCCTCGACAACACCACGCAGGCGGGCCACAAACTGTTTCGCTTCTGCCACCGCATCTTCCGGAATATCCAGCTCGGCATCAGCAACACAGGCGCCCGGATCACAGCTCTCGAGCACCGCGTTCACCGGCTCGCTCGCCAGCGTTGCCGCAACATCCAGGCCATTGATCTCGACATTCACCGCATCACGCACATCGCTGATGGCACCGGCCAGCTGATCAATGCTGTCGCGCTGCAGGCTGTTTGCCGCAATGTCCGTTTCCAGCGCCGCAATCACCGCCGAGAAGTTCCCGCCTTCCTGCGCCGCCAGCACAGCGAAGGAGGCATTCAGCAGGGTGTCGCGCACGTCGGCAATGTCAGCCTGATGGTTGGCCACGGTCAGATCCACCGGCTGCATCAGGGCGGGGTCCCGCGCCAGGCCCAGCAGGTTGCGCACCACGTTGTTGGATGAGCGCACATTCCGCGCCCCGGTCGGCTGACCGGCGTAGTGGCGCTCCACCAGGGTGGTCAGCGGTGTGATGGCGGCGCTGACCGTCAGGGACGTGTCATCCACCTGCACCAGGCTGCTCATCTCAAAGGTCAGCGGATAGGTATCACCGAACGCCACAGCCGGCGTCTCGCCGACAGCCGGCACACAGATCGGCGCATCACAAACCACGGTGGCGGCATCCCGCTCACCCCGCTCTTCCGAAGTCGGCGCTCGCAGCAACAGCCGCACGGCGCCCTGGGTGCCAACCGGCAGCGCCAGGCTGTAGGTGCCATTCACCGGATCGGTAAAGGCGGTTGCCAGCGGCGACGCCTCGGCGTCATCTGCCGGAAAGGCCTCAACCAGCCCATTGCGCACGATGCCTTTGGCGGCACCGCCGCCCAGGGTCGCGCCCTCGGCCGGCGGAGGGGTTCGGGACGATGATGAAGAACTGCCGCCGCACGCGGTCAGCACCATGGCCGCCAGGGCCACAGTCCCCACGGCGGCCATGTAACGAAAATGGCTTAAACGGGCCATCACACTACTCCTTGTATAAAGATAGAGGGAAAAGCTGTCCCTGATTGGATGGCCACATTGGCCACTCTGGACACACGCCTTCGAGCTGAGAGGCTGGAGACGAAGCGGCTACCCGCGCGCCCCAGACTAGGCCTGCCCCGGCCACCCGGCGCCCCCCATATGAGGGAGGGCACGCCCGGCCTTTCATCACGTCGCGCTTTCGGATAGCGTATGCAGCCTGACGAAAGCCGGAATATATTCCGGATAACCCTTTGATTCTTATGGCAGCCCGCTAATGTCTCAGTACATCTTCACCATGGACCGGGTCGGCAAGGTCGTCCCGCCCAAGAAACATATTCTCAAGGATATTTCCCTGTCGTTTTTCCCGGGCGCCAAGATCGGCGTGCTCGGCCTCAACGGTTCAGGCAAATCCACCCTGTTGCGCATCATGGCCGGGGTCGACAAGGACTATATCGGCGAGGCGCGCCCCCAGCCGGGCATCAAGATCGGTTACCTGCCGCAGGAACCGGAGCTGGACAACAGCAAGAACGTGCGTGAAATCGTCGAGGAATCCCTGGGCGAAATCCGCGGCGCACAGCAGCGACTGGAAGAGGTTTATGCCGCTTACGCCGAAGAGAATGCCGACTTCGACAAGTTGGCCGAGGAACAGGCGAAACTCGAAGCGATCATCGAAACCGCCGACGCGCATAACCTGGAGCGCAAGCTGGAGATCGCCGCCGATGCCCTGCGCCTGCCGCCCTGGGATGCCAGCGTCGAGCACCTGTCTGGCGGTGAACGCCGCCGCGTCGCCCTGTGCCGTCTGATTCTGTCAGCCCCGGACATGCTGCTGCTGGACGAACCCACCAACCACCTGGACGCCGAGTCCGTGGCCTGGCTGGAACGCTACCTGCATGACTTCCAGGGCACCGTGGTCGCCGTGACCCACGACCGCTACTTCCTGGACAACTCCTGCGAGTGGATTCTGGAACTCGACCGTGGCGAGGGCATCCCCTGGAAAGGCAACTACACCTCCTGGCTGGAACAGAAAGAAGCCCGACTGGAGCGTGAGGCCAAAAGCGAAAGCGCGCACCGCAAGACCGTTGAAAAGGAACTGGAGTGGGTACGCCAGAACCCGAAAGGCCGCCGCGCCAAGAACAAGGCCCGAGTGGCCGCCTTCGAGGAACTGGCCAGCCAGGAATTCCAGCAGCGCAACGAAACCCAGGAACTGTATATTCCCCCTGGCCCGCGCCTGGGCGAAAAGGTGTTCGACCTCACCAACGTGAGCAAACAGTTTGGCGACAAGTTGCTGTATGAAAACCTGACCATGAGCGTGCCGCGCGGCGCCATTGTCGGCATCATCGGCCCCAACGGCGCGGGCAAGACCACGCTGTTCCGTATCCTCACCGGCGAACAGCAACCGGACGGCGGCCAGATAGACATCGGCGACACCGTCGAGCTGGCCTATGTCGATCAGAGCCGCGAAGACCTGGATGGCAGCAAATCTGTGTGGGAAGAAATTTCAGGCGGCGCCGACATCCTCAAGATCGGCAACTTCGAGGTGCCCTCCCGCGCCTATCTTGGCCGTTTCAACTTCAAGGGCCAGGATCAGCAGAAGCGCGTCAAGGATCTGTCCGGCGGTGAACGCAACCGGCTGCATCTGGCCAAACTGCTCAAGCAGGGCGCCAACGTGCTGCTGCTCGACGAACCGACCAACGATCTGGATGTGGAAACCCTGCGCGCGCTGGAAGAAGCACTGCTGGCCTTCCCGGGCTGCGCCGTGGTGATTTCCCACGATCGCTGGTTCCTTGATCGCGTCGCGACGCATATACTGGCGTTTGAAGGCAATTCCGAAGTGGAATGGTTCGAAGGCAGTTACACGGAATACGAAGCCTATCGGCGCAAGAAGTTGGGGGACGACGCCTTGCAGCCGAAGCGGACAAAATATAAAAAAATCGGAGTCTGAATCAGACATGAGCACGGAAAAGCGTCGCTATACGCGCACGCCGTTTGATGGTGAGGCGCACCTCGCCATCGATGGCAATCTCTTCAGCATCGAGGTGATGGACCTGTCGCTGCGCGGCGCGCTGGTCAATGAGCCGGCAGGCTACCCTTTGCCTGTCGGCGCTCACTGCACGCTGAAACTGCTGCTCGAAGACTCCGATATCCATATCCCGCTGGAATGCACGGTGGTGCGTTCCAGCCGCAATCTGGCGGGCCTGTCGTTCGAGCGCATCGACGTCGAGGCCATGCAGCACCTGCGCCGCCTCCTGGCCCTGCACCTTGGCGACGACGAAGGCCCGGATCGTCTGTGGCTGGAAGAGCCGTTGTCCGAGTAGAAAAGCTCGTTCCATTCTTTGTCGTTCGGTGGGTGTGGCCTGCGGGGTGGGGTATGCCTTTTCTGGACACGCCGTAAATACTTCCCTGTAGGCTTGCGTTCGGCATCCATGCCTCTCGACAGTCCAGAAAAGGCATACCCCACCCCGCAGGCCGTCACGTTCAGGGGTGTCCGTTCACTCTGTGCCAATCGCAAGCCGCTTCTGGCTGCATGCTCACCGCAAGAACAGACCTTTCGGTTGGCTGGAAGTTGTTATCCGGGCTGCGCGTGACGGCCCTCGGGGGGTGGGTAAGGGGTTTCTGGACCTTCGAGAGGCATGGATGCCGAACGAGAGCTTACATGGACGTACTTGCAGCGTGTCCAGAAACCCCTTACCCACCCCCCGAGGGCCACAACCACCTAACCAACCAGCAATGGAAACCGCCCAACAAAAACCAGTCAGAGCTGTTCCAAGGCCTCCGCCAGGGTGGTGACCGCGATGACCTCCATGCCAGGAATCGCCTGCCGGGGCTTGTTCCCCTTGGGCATGATCGCACGACGAAACCCGTGTTTGGCCGCTTCAGCCAGGCGCTCCTGCCCCTGCGGCACCGGACGGATTTCACCGGACAGCCCCACCTCGCCGAACACCACCAGCTCTTTCGCCAACGCCCGATCGCGGAAGCTTGAAACAATAGTCAGCAGCAAGGCCAGATCCGCACCGGTCTCCATGACCTTGACGCCGCCCACCACGTTGGCAAAGACATCCTGGTCGCCCACCTGGATGCCGCCGTGGCGGTGCAGCACCGCCAGCAGCATGGCCAGCCGGTTCTGCTCCAGGCCCACGCAGACACGGCGCGGATTGCCGAAATGACTCTGGTCCACCAGCGCCTGCAGTTCGACCAGCAGCGGGCGTGTGCCCTCCCAGACCACCGTCACCAGGGAACCGGAGGCGATCTCTTCGGCACGGTTGAGGAAAATGGCCGAGGGATTTTTGACTTCCTTCAGGCCTTCGCCAGTCATGGCGAAGACGCCCAGTTCATTGACGGCGCCGAAGCGATTCTTCAGACCGCGCAAGGTGCGGAAGCGGGAATCGGACGAGCCTTCCAGCATCAGCGAGCAGTCGATCATGTGTTCCAGAACTTTCGGGCCCGCGAGGGTGCCGTCCTTGGTGACGTGCCCGACCAGCAGCAGCACGGTGCCGGTCTGCTTGGCGAAGCGGGTCAGGGCAGCGGCGGACTCACGCACCTGGGCTACGGAACCCGGCGCAGATTGCAGGGCCGCCAGGTACATCACCTGGATGGAATCGATCACGAGAATGGCCGGGCGCTCCTTGCGGGCCAGATCAAGGATGCGCTCGACATCGGTTTCGGCGGCCAGTTGCAGCTTGTCGCGGGGCAGTTGCAGGCGTTCGGCACGCATCGCCACCTGGGCCGGGGATTCCTCGCCGGTGATGTACAGGCAGGAACGCTGCGCGGCCAGTCGGCACAGGGTCTGTAACAGCAGGGTCGATTTGCCCGCGCCCGGGTGGCCACCGATAAGGACCGCAGAGCCCGGCACCAGGCCGCCGCCCAGCACCCGGTCCAGTTCACCGATGCCGGTGCCGATGCGCGGGGTTTCGGTCAGTTCGATCTGGTCCAGCCGCTGCACGGGCGCCAGCTCCCCGGCGAAGCCGGTACGCGCCGGTGCGCGTGAAGTACTGGCGGGGGTGGAGGGATCGGTGACGAATTCGCTCAGGGTGTTCCAGGCACCGCAGGCGCCGCACTGCCCGGACCATTTGGGGAAATCGGCACCACACTCGGTGCAGACATAGGCGGTCTTGCGCTTGGCCATTATCTGTTCTCCACGCGCCGTACGACGCGCGTTGTGATCTGGCAAAAAAGCTCGTAACTAATGGTGCCGCAGGCTTTGGCGACCTCATCCACCGGCACGGTGTCGCCCCACAGCTCCACCTCATCCCCCACCTGCACCCGAGGCAGGTCGGTCAGGTCGATGGTCAGCATGTCCATGGACACACGGCCCGCCAGACCGGTGCGCTGGCCAGCCACCGCCACCGGAGTGCCCGCCGGTGCATGGCGCGGGTAGCCGTCGCCATAGCCAATGGCTACCACGCCGATGCGGCTGTCGCGCTCGGCGACCCAGCTGGCCCCATAGCCGACACTGTCGCCCCGGGGCACCGGATTGATGGCGATCAGGCGGGCGCTCAGGCGCTGGGTGACGGCCAGGCCCACCTCGGCGGCCGGGGTGCCACCGAGCGGCGAACCGCCGTAGAGCATGATGCCGGGGCGCACCAGGGCGCCATGGGTGTCCGGGTAGCGGCACAGGGCGGCGGAGTTGGCGGCCGTCCAGGGCAGATGGTGGCGCGCGGCCACCGCGGTGAGGTGTGCCCGTTGCGGTGCCGTCAGGGGATCCCGGGGTTCGTCGGCGCAGGCAAAGTGCGTCATCAGACCGGCCAGCTGCACGCCCGGCAGGGCCTGCAAGCGGGCCAGGGCAGGATCAACGTCGTCCAGAGGCAGTCCGACGCGGTGCATGCCCGTATCCAGTTTCAGCCATACCGTGACCGGTTGTGGCGCGGCCTCCAGCAGTGCCACCTGCCAGAGGCTGTGGATGACCAGTTCCAGCTTCAGGGCGCAGGCCTGAACCAGTTCGGCCGCGTCGAAGGGGCCTTCCAGCAGCATGACCGGCGCCTGCACGCCCAGCGCGCGCAGGGCCTGTGCTTCGTCGAGCACGGCAACGCCGAAACCGTCTACATGGGGGGCGAAGGCCTCGGCGGCGAGCGCCATGCCATGCCCGTAGGCATTGGCCTTGACCATGGCGTAGACCCGGGCGCCACCGGCACGGCGGCGCGCCTCCCGGGCGTTGGCGGCCAGGGCCGCCGGGCGTACTTCAAGCAGGGTGCCGCGGCTCAAGGAATTGCTCTCCGTGGTGTCTTATTCGCCGTAATCCTGATAGTACTCGGGGGCCAGATCGTCGAAGCGGGTGAACTCGCCCCGGAACGCCAGGCGAATGGTGCCGATGGGCCCGTTCCGTTGCTTGCCGATGATGATTTCGGCAATGCCTTTTTCCTGCGAGTCCTTGTTGTAGACCTCATCGCGATACAGGAACACGATGACGTCGGCGTCCTGCTCGATCGCGCCGGATTCACGCAGGTCAGACATCACCGGGCGTTTGTTGGGGCGTTGTTCCAGCGAGCGGTTCAGCTGCGACAACACCACTACCGGTACTTCCAGCTCCTTCGCCAGCCCTTTCACGGAACGGGAAATTTCCGAAATTTCGTTGACCCGGTTATCGGAGCCCGGCACCTGCATCAGCTGCAGGTAATCGATCATGATGAGGCCCAGCTTGCCACCGCATTCGCGCGCCACCCGGCGCGCCCGGGCACGCATTTCCATGGGCGACAGGCCGCCCGTATCATCGATGTACAACTTGCGCTCGGACAACAGCTGAATGGCCGAACTGATACGCGGCCAGTCGTCCGCATCCAGTCGCCCGGAGCGCACATTCTGCTGATTGATGCGACCCAGCGAGGACAGCATCCGCATGACCAGCGAATCGGAGGGCATCTCCATGGAGAACACCAGCACTGGCTTGTCCTCCTTGATCGCCACATGCTCCACCAGGTTCATCGCGAAGGTGGTCTTGCCCATGGAGGGCCGTGCGGCGACAACGATCATGTCCGCGGGCTGCATGCCGGAGGTCATGCGGTCCAGTTCGGTGAAGCCGGTGGACAGGCCAGTCACCGCCGACTTGGTGCGGTACAGCTCGTCGATCTTGTCGACCGCTTTCTTCAGGATGCTCTTGATGCCTTCCGGGCCACTGCCACGATTCTGCTGCTCGGCGATCTCGAAGATGGCCGATTCAGCCTGGTCAAGAATCTCGCTACTGGAAGCGCCTTCGGGGCGGAAGGCGCGGTCGGCCACCTTCTGGGAAATCTGGATCAGCTGGCGCAGGATCGAGCGCTCGCGCACGATATCCGCGTAGGCCGAAATATTCGCCGCACTGGGGGTATTGCGTGACAGCTCCGACAGATAGGCAATGCCACCGGCGCCCTCCAGCTGGCCCAGGTTCTCCAGGGCTTCCGACACGGTCACCAGATCGCGCGGCTGGTCCTGTTCCACCAGCTGCACCATGACACGGAAGATCAGCCGGTGATCCTTGCGGTAGAAATCATGCTCACCGACGCGCTCCGAGACCTGGTCCCAGGCGTCATTGTTGAGCATCAGGCCGCCAAGCACCGCCTGTTCCGCCTCCACCGAATTCGGCGGCAAACGCAGGGCCTCTGGCAGGTGCTGATCCAGCTGTGTCACATCATTCATTCGCAGGGATTCCGGAAACAAAACGGGCACTGCCCGTGAAGGCAGTGCCCGCATTGTGGCACTGCACCCCCGCAGGGGCAATCAGTGCCAGGTGTGGCATGGCGCCAGGCGTGAATCAGGCCTCGGCGACAATCACCACCTTGACGGTGGTGGAGACTTCAGCGTGCAGCTGCAGGTCGATGTCGAACTCACCGGTGGTGCGCAGGGCGCCCAGCGGCAGTTTCACTTCGGCCTTTTCGATCTCGACGCCGGTCTGCGCGCTGACCGCATCAGCGATGTCGCGCGTACCGATAGAGCCGAACAGCTTGCCTTCGTCACCGGCCTTGGCACCAATGGTGACCTGAACTTCAGCCAGCTTCTCGAGACGGGCCTGTGCAGCAGCCAGCGCTTCTTCGGCCTGCTTCTGCAGTTCGGCACGACGCTCTTCCACCACGGCCAGGTTTTCCTTGGTGGCCGGCAGGGCCTTGCCCTGGGGAATCAGGAAGTTGCGGCCATAGCCCGCGCGCACATCCACGACGGCACCCAGGTCGCCCAGATTCTTGATCTTGTCCAGCAGAATAACTTGCATGATCGATTACCTCTGTTCCGGTCCGGGCTCAGTTGTCGTGGGAGTCGCTGTACGGCAACAGCGCCAGATAACGAGCCTGTTTGATCGCCTGGGCCAGCTGGCGCTGGTAGCGCGCGTTGGTACCCGTGATACGGCTCGGGACAATCTTGCCGGTCTCGGTGATATAGGCTTTCAGGGTGTCCAGATCCTTGTAGTCGATCCGGGTTACACCTTCCGCAGTAAAGCGGCAAAACTTACGACGGCGGAAAAAACGTGCCATGGGACTTTCTCCTCGATATTCGGTGTCAGAGACCTTCCAGCGTCTGCGCGTGTAACTGCAATCTGTCGCGGGCTTCACCCTTGAACCCGGCCCGGGCCAGAAAACCCGTCACCCGGAGGCGCTGCCCTTCGGCGAGCTGCTCGCTCTGCCGTACCAGGGCTTCGCCGGTCAGTACCACGGCCATGCGGGCCTGGACTTCCCGTGGCGCGCCGCCTTCTTCCTGCCGGGAGCGATGTTCCAGCCAGAGTTTCCTCGTGGCGACCCCGGCGGGGGTCAGACGCGGCCGTTCAAGTGTATGAATGACGCCGGTCAGTTCGCAGCTGTTACGCTCGGAGCTCAGCTGGCGACCTCCTCCTTCTCGTTCGACTTGGCCAGCGGAGAAGCTTCAGTAACAGCTTCTTCGCGGCGGATTACCGCGTTACGAATCACGGCGTCGTTGAAGCGGAAGGTGTTCTCCAGCTCCGCGAGGGTTTCGCCGTCGCACTCGATATTCATCAGCACGTAGTGTGCCTTGTGGATCTTGTTGATCGGGTAAGCCAACTGGCGGCGACCCCAGTCTTCAAGACGGTGAACAGCACCCTTGGCTTCCTTGATCATCGCGGTGTAACGCTCGATCATGGCGGGCACCTGTTCGCTCTGGTCCGGATGAACCAGGAACACGATTTCATAGTGACGCATTGTATGCTCCTTTCGGATTGGGCAGCCTCCCGCACAGGCCACAGGGCAACGTGCGGTGAAGCAAGGAGTCCCCGGGTAACATAGATGCCGACCAGGGGAAGGGGCGCGATTCTAGCCCGCAGCCCCGGCAAACTCAAGCGATACCGCCTGTCCGGGGCCGTTGCCAGCCCCGGCCTCAAGCCGTATTCTGGAGTCGCGCGACCTGATGCGCCCCGAATATCACAATAATAAAGAGTGGGGACACCCCATGAAGACCTTCCTGACCCGGCTGGCCCTCCGCCTGCTGCACCTGGGCCTGCTGCCTCTGGGCCTGCTGTCTCTGGGCAGCGCCCCGGCCCTGGCCGCTGACTGCGACACTGCCATCGTGTTGCCGGAGCGACCGCTGCTGGAGCATTACACCGACTACAGCGCCTTCATTGTCGACATCATGCAGTTCAAGCGCATTGAGGACGAGAAACTGCGCCACCGCGAAGCCTGCCCTGACACCTACCTGGAAGCGGCCCAGAGCCCGCCCGCCAGCACGCCGAGCCTCAGCGATGCGGTGGCCCAGGCGGACAGCCGCACGCCATTCGACTACCAACGCCACAGCACCTGGCATGGCCGCAGCACCTCGCGCAGCTTTCCGATGGCGAATCTGGACAACCAGACACTGGCGTCGTCACGACTGCTGACACAACTCGCTGACACCCCGCGCCCGCTGCCGCGCAGCACCTATGTGCTGCTGCCCGCCGACTGGCGCGGCGATGATCTCGAGCGCCGTCTGGCGCAGCTTGATGAGGCCAATCGTGAGCGGGCAACGCAGGCCCGGTGGGAACAGACACAGGATCCACGCGCTCTGCCACTGGCCTTCGACCAGCGCGGCAACATCCGCATGCTGATCGACGGCAATGGCGCCGTGCTGGGCATCTGGAGCAACATCTATGCCTGCTCGGACTGCAACCGCTGACCGCCGCCGCCCTGCCCGCCCGGGGCAGGCACAGGCCACACTGATCGCGGGCATTCTGGCGCTGCTGGTACTGACGGCCCAGGCCGCGCCGCCGCCACGCCCGGATATCAGCCACTATGCCGACACCCAGGCCTTTGTGGCAGACATGCTGGCCTGGCAGCGCCAGTATGGTGACAGCACAGACATGGCGCAGGGCACCACCGACGCCCCCTCCGACACGGCGCGCTACGAGAAACCCTGGCATCAGGTGACCGGCCCGGAAGATCTGGAGCAGGCCGTGCGCAATGCCGACGGCTACCAGCAGCCGCGCTACCCGGAACCGCGCCGCTTCAACCGCACGACCCACATCAGCTTTCCGTTATCCCCCCTGCCCGCCGAACGCATGGCCAGCGAAGCCCTGGAGGGCGCTCTGTATGCCTCGCCGGAAAGCGTTCTGGACGGCCTGCAACACCCGCCCCTCCTGCGCCAACCCGGCGACGACGATGAGCGTTTTTCTCCGCGCACCAGTCTGCCGCCACCGCTGCCCACCCCGGAGAGGGATACAGCGGTGCGGGTCCAGTTGCGATAGTGCGTTCAGGATGACAGGCGGGGGGCGGCCAGATGGTAGAGCACCACGGCTGAGGCGACGGAAACGTTGAGGCTTTCAACCTCACCGCACATGGGGATTTCCAGCAGATAGTCGCACTTGTCGCGGGTCAGGCGGCGCATGCCGTCGCCCTCGGCGCCCATGACCACGGCCAGCGGACCCTCGGGCACGAAATCATGCAGCCGCTGGCTGCCGCTGTCACGGCCGGTGCCGACCACCCAGACACCATCGGCCCGCAGCGCATCCAGCGTGCGGGCCAGGTTGTTCACCTCGAAATAGGCCACCGACTCCGCGGCGCCCGCCGCGCTGCGGCAGGCCACGGGGGTCAGGCCGCAGGCGTTGCGGCGCGGCACAATCACCCCATCCACACCGACGGCATCAGCGGTACGCAGGCAGGCGCCCAGGTTATGCGGGTCGGTAACGCCGTCCAGCACCAGCAGCAACGGCGGCCGCGTCAGCCGCTCCAGATGCGCCGGCAGACTGTTGTCGTCCCCCGGGGTGCGCGGTCGCGCCCGCACCGCAACGCCCTGATGCTGAGGCCCGGCATGGCGCTCCAGCGCGTCCCGCCCCACCGCACGGGGCGACACGCCCTGGCGGCGAGCCTGAACGCAAAGCCGCTCCAGACGGTCTTCGCCCCGTTCGGCGCGGCTCTCCAGCACATACATTTCCAGCACTGCCTCGGGGCGATGGCGCAGTATCGCCGCCACCGCGTGCAGACCGGAAAACCATAACGGCTTGCTCATGGGTTTCTGTCCTGTTCAGGCGCTAGCGGTTCAACGCCGCCGACGGCGTGAGCTGCCGCTGCGCTTGCCTTCCGCGCCAGTCTTGTCGGCCGCCGCTTTCTTCGGTGCGCTCCCCGACGGCTTGGCTGCCGCCTTCTTCGGCTTGCGACCGCCGGAGGATGCCTTCTTGCCAGCGCCGCCGGTATTGATCCGCCCCTCGGCGAGCGCCTTGCGTACCGGGCCCGGCCCCTTGTCGTTGCGGCCCCGGCCGCGCGTGCCCGACTCGTCCGCCAGTTGCAGATCGACCTTGCGATCTTCCACATGAACGGCCGCCACGCGCACCTTTACGGCATCGCCCAGACGGAACTTGCGCCCGGACGACTCGCCTACCAGACAATGGCGCTTCTCGTCATGGCGATAGTAATCGCTGTCCAGATTGGCGACGTGCACCAGGCCATCCACGTACAGATCATTGATCTGCACAAACAGGCCGAAGCCGGTCACGCCACTGATCACACCCTCGAACACATCACCGATGTGTTGCAGCATGTACTGGCATTTGAGCCACTGCATCACATCCCGCGCGGCGTCATCCGCGCGCCGCTCGGCCATGGAGCAGTGCTCGCCCAGAGCCACCATATGGTTGGTGTCGTAGGGCAGAATCTGCGCCTTGTCCAGCGCCGCCAGCTTGCCCGGGTTCTGGGTGTGCTTCGGCTCCTTGCCGTTGCGAATCAGGTAACGCAGGGCGCGATGCACCAGCAGGTCCGGGTAACGCCGGATCGGCGAGGTAAAGTGCGTATAGGCGCCGTACGCCAGCCCGAAGTGGCCCTTGTTTTCGGCGCTGTAGCGAGCCTGGGTCAGCGAGCGCAGCATCACCGTCTGAATCAGGATCCGGTCCGGCCGTTTGGCAATCGCCTTGCCCAGCTTCTGGAAGACGGCAGGCGTGGCGGCACCGTCCTTTTCGGTCCAGGCCAGCTTGACGCCCAGCGGCCCGAGGAATTCGCGCAGGGACTCCAGCTTCTCGTTCTTCGGCGGCTCGTGGTTGCGGAACAGGGCCGGCACGGCGGCCTTTTCCAGCAGCTTGGCGGCACTGATATTGGCGGCCAGCATGGCCTCCTCGATCATCATGTGGGCCACATTGCGATGCGCAGGCTCGATGGCGCTGATCTTCTTCTGCTCATCGAAGAGCACCTTGGTTTCCACGGTTTCGAAGTCGATGGCGCCACGCTCTTCACGGCGGGCACGCAGGGCCTGGTACAGGCCGTGGAACTCGGTCAGCGCGGTCAGCACCGGCTTCGGCAACTCAGCACGCAGGGTTTGCGCCGCCTCACTGTCCGGTTGCTCGATCAGGGCGCCCACCTGGGTATAGGTCAGCCGCTTGACGGAGCGCATGACGCCCTCGCCAAAGCTGTAGCCGGTCAGCCGCCCATTGGCGGAAATCTGCATCTCGCAGAACAGACACAGGCGGTCCACGTCCGGATTCAGCGAACAGAGGCCGTTGGACAGCTTCTCTGGCAGCATCGGCACCACCCGGTTGGGGAAGTAGACCGAGGTGCCCCGGCGATGCGCTTCGGTATCCAGCGGCGAACCCGGCCTGACATAGTGGGAGACATCGGCGATGGCCACGATCAGCCGCCAGCCACGCCGCCAGCGGCGTTTCTCCACATAGACCGCATCATCGAAATCGCGTGCGTCTTCACCATCAATGGTGACCAGCGGGAACTCGCGCAGGTCGACGCGGCCGCCCTTGGCCGCCTCGGACACGGTGTCTTCGATGCCGCGTGCTTCGGCCTCCACCTCGGGCGGCCAGACAAACGGGATATCGTGGCTGCGCAGGGCCACCTCGACTTCCATGCCCGGCTCGTCCGGCGAGGCAATCACCTCGATCAGCCTGACCTGCAAGTGCGGATCCTTGACGGTGGGATAGCCCAGAATCTCGGCGCGCACATGGTCGCCCGGCTCGACACGCAGGCCGTTCATGTCCGTAATCAGTACGTCGTTGGTCTGGCGCCGGTTGGCCGGCTCAATGCCCGGCCCCGCAGCAGTAAAGACGAAGCGCCCGACCACCTCGGCACTGGCCCGCTCGATGATCTCGACGATGCGGGCTTCCAGCTTGCCGAAGCGGTTGCGCCCTTCCACGCTGACCATGACCCGGTCGCCGTCCATCACCGTCTGCATCTGGCGCGGTGACAGGAACAGGTCGTCCTCGCCCTGGGTGTCGGTGACGACGAAGCCGAAGCCGTCCTTGTGCCCGACCACGCGGCCGGGAATCAGGTTCATGCGATCGGCCACGCCATATTGCCCGCGCCGGTTCTGCACCAGCTGGCCATCGCGCAACATCGCCTTCAGGCGGCGGCGCAGGGCCTCGCGGTCATCATCGTGGTCGGGGATGTCCAGCAGGTCTTCCAGCTGGTCGCGGGTAAGGGGGCGACCCTGGTCGTTGAGAACGTGCAGTATCAGTTCCCGGCTTGCCACCGGGCGCTCATAACGCGAAGCTTCCCGTGCCTCTTCCGGGTCACGGTAACTTCTGGTTTTCTTGCTCATATAAATCGGTTTTCCTGAGGAGGCGCCCCTCGGACGCATTGAATGCGGCTTCCGGCCGCCTCAAAAAAGTGAATGGTGCCCCAATAGTGGGGCTTGCGGTCGCCTGGCGCAACCATGCCCGCATCGGGGACTCGCTGACTCGGACACAAATTTGCAGGAAAAGTTTGACATGGCACGCGGGTGTACTAGAATACGCGCGCTCTCGGGGGCAATAACCCCCGACTGCCGAGGTGGTGAAATTGGTAGACACGCTAGCTTCAGGTGCTAGTGCTCGAAAGGGCGTGGAGGTTCAAGTCCTCTCCTCGGCACCAATTATTGAGGGCTCCCACGGGAGCCTCTCTTGTTTCTCGGTCGGACTCCCGGCCAGCGCCGAGACGCGACGGGCGATACCCCGTCGCTGCGCAGGCGCAAAAAGCAGTGCTTTTTGCCCTCTCCTCGGCACCAGTTATAAGGAAGGCTCCCGATGGGAGCCTTTTTTGTCTGCGGACCGCCTGAACCCGTCTGAGGTCCTGCTATTCTGAGACCCAGCCATTCTGAGGTACTTGCATGCACGCTACAGCGCACGTTCCCCGCCTGACCCGCGCCCTGCGCCGCCTGATTGCCGGTCTGGCCCTGGTGCTGGCCGTCTCGGTGACAGCCTCTCTGCCGCCAGTCGCCACGCCCGCCCAGGCCTCTTCGGTGTTCCAGCCCCAGGAGATTCGCCCCATCGACGACGCCGAGCGTGAACGCGCCGAGAAGCGCCGCAATGTACTGCTGTTCTTCCCGGCGGGCGCCATCGTGCTCGTCATCGTTCTGGTGCTGACCATCAAACGACGCAAGTAAGCGCTCAATGGGCCTCCCAGGCCAGCGCCTCGGACGGCTCCTGAATGAAGAAGCCCTGAAAGTTGCGGATCCCCGCGTCCCAGAAGGACGCAAACAACTGCGTATCCTCGATACCGGCCGCCACCAGGTTATCGGTGCCGCCGACATAGCTCGCCAGGCGGGCCAGCACCGGGCCCGCCTGGTCCCGCTGCCGGATGTGCTGGTTCCACTCCACCGCCAGCTTGATCATGTCCGGCGCCGGCATCTCGCTCATCAGCCCTTCCGTGCTGCTCCCTCCGGCGACCTCGTCGATCATCACGCCGCAGTTCATCTTGCGCAGATGCTCGAACAGGGTGGCCACCCGGGCAGGCTGGCGCATGACAAAGGACTCCGGCAACGAGAAGTAGACACGGCGGGAACCCTTCAGGCGCGAGTTCTGCACCACGTTGGCAATAAAGGGCAACAGCTTGTCCAGCGTCTCATCGGTCGGCGACAGGCGGATCACCACGGCCCAGGATTCGGCCTCCTTGCCACGCAACTGGGTCATTTCCTGCACCGTGCGCTCGATGACCCAGCGATCCAGGCCGGTGAGCCCTCCCTCGGCATAGCGCTCCACGAATTCCAGGAACTGGGCCGGCAGGTAGCTGTTGCCCGCCGCGTCCTCCAGGCGCAGGGAAGCCTCGAACAGCGGCTCATTGCTCTCCAGATTGACGATCGGCTGGAACATCAGCCGGTAGTTGCGGGCCTTGATCGCCTGGCGCAGGGCGTCATCCGCCGGTTTGCGCGCCGCCGTGCGGTCGGTGGCGGCCAGCACCGTGCCGGTGCTCTTGTCGCGCAGCGCTTCGGCGCACGCCTTCTCGGCGGTGCGCAACAGCTGCTCGACGCTGGCATGGCTGCCGTCAAGCACCACGCCCCCTACGGAAAACTCGGCGCTCTGCCCTTCGCCACCGACAAAATCCTTGCTCTGCAGGGCCTGACGCAGGGTCTCCGCATATTCCTCCGCCAGTTCACCTTCCGGCAGGGACAGCCGCAGCAGGTAAGTGAATTCGCCCCAGATGCAACCACGCCCCTCGACCTCCGGGCGTCCTGCCAGCGCTTGCTCGATCCGGTCATGAATGCTGGCGGCGCCGAGCACACCATGACGCTGGCGCAGGTAATCGCTGTTATGCACCACAAGGTGCAGCAACAGCTCACCGCTGCCGCTGCCGCTGCCGCTGGCGAGCCGCTGGGCACCCAGCGCTTCATTCAGAGCCGACAGGAAAAACGCCCGGTTCTGCAGCCCCTCCGGCCGCTGCCGGGCACTGGCCATACGAATCCGGCTCGACACCTGGCGCGCCTGCTGCTGCAGATTGCGCAGGGACATGCCCAGTTGCACGGGGTCCAGCGGCTTGCTCAGGAAGGCATTGCCGACAATGCTGAAATCGTGCTGCCGGGACAGGGCTTCGGGGTCGCCCGACACAAACAGGATCGGAATATCCAGATAGCGCGGATCCTGGCGCAGCAGCCGCGCCACCTCGACGCCATTGATGCCCGGCATCTGGTAGTCCAGCACCAGCACATCGGGCCGGGCGCGCTCCAGGGCATCCAGAATGCCCAGCGGCTGATTCAGGGCGCGCACGCTGAAGCCCTGCTCATCCAGCACCGTGGTGATCCAGCTGCACAGGGCCACATCATCATCCACCAGCAACACCCGCGGGCGATCCGCTTCGCGATGCTCCAGCAGGCTGTGCACCCGCGAGACCAGATCTTCGCGCGCCACCGGCTTGGGCAAGTAACTGGCCGCCCCGGCACGCATGGCACGCAGGCGGGAGGTCATGTCCGTGCGCGCCGACAGCATCACCACCGGCAGGCGCTGCCCCAGCCGGTCGCGTACCGCCACCAGCCAGTCAACGCCCCCCAGGGGCGCGTCCGGGAAGCTCACATCCAGCAGCAACAGGTCAACGTGCCCTTGACTGAGTGACTGTTCGAAATCCTCGGGCGTGGTAAACCAGATGGCATCGTAACCGGCTTCCTCCAGCCACAGACGCAGCTGACCCGCCACCATCTCGTCATCTTCCACCAGGGCAATCCGCGCACCGCGGGCGGCGGCGCCGGGCACGGCCGCCACCGGTGCGGCCGGCTCAGCCGGGCGGCGACCCCGCAGGGCGGCTTCCATGGCACTGATCAGTGCCTTCAAGGCATTGTGGATGGCCTCCCGCCGTGCGGGCGCCGCCACCTCACCCGTTTCAATCATGGGCACCAGCAGCTGTTCCAGTGCACGCCCTTTGTCAGTGATGTCACTGAAACCAAAGGTGGCACCACTACCCGCCAGCTTGTGAGCCGCCTGGTACATGGCCTGTACCGATTGCGCTTCCCAGCTGACATGGCGCAAACGGCGCCAGTGCTCGTTCAGCACGCGGGCATGCTCGGGCAGGGTCTTCAGGTACTGCAGCCGCAGCGCCTTCATTTTTTCGGCGTATGCGTCTTCTGTCATGCCAGCGCTTCCCCTTGATGTTCAGTGCACTGCCGCCGCGCCCGCGGCCGCGCGCTACTTCTTGCCGATGATATATACCGCATGGATGACACCCGGAAAGTAACCCAGCAATGTCAGCAGGATATTGAGCCAGAAGGCGCCACCGATACCCACCTGCAGGAATACGCCCAGTGGCGGCAGCAATACGGCGAAAATGATACGGATGATGTCCATGTCCTGTTCTCCCTGGCTGCACGGCGTTGCCGCCGTACCTCCATCTTTACCGAAGCCCGGCAGGCACGGCAACGGAGAACCGGATTATTTTGTAAATTCGGAGGATACCGTCACGGGCGGCAAGAGCCCGTGACGGCCAGGTGAGGTCAGGCGAAGGGGTGACGCAGCATAATGGTTTCGTTGCGGTCCGGGCCGGTGGAAATGATATCGATCGGCGCGCCAGTCACCTCTTCGATGCGGCGGATGTAAGCGCGCGCATTTTCCGGCAGTGCCTCCAGGGTGCGGGCACCCAGGGTCGACTCTTTCCAGCCCGGGAGGGTCTCGTAGACCGGCTCCATCAGCGCATAGGAATCGGCATCCCAGGCGGCAGACAAACTGTTGCCGTCAGCATCCTTGTAACCGATACAGATATTGATGGTGTCGAGTCCGTCCAGCACATCCAGCTTGGTCAGGCACAGGCCGCTGACCGAACTGATCTCAATGGCGCGCTTGAGCGCCACCGCATCGAACCAGCCACAGCGGCGGGCGCGGCCGGTGGTGGAGCCGAACTCATGACCGCGTTCGGCCAGACGCTCGCCCACATCACAGAACAACTCGGTGGGGAACGGGCCGGACCCGACACGGGTGGTATAGGCCTTGGTAATCCCCAGCACGTAATCCAGATACAGGGGCCCGAAACCGGAACCGGTGGCCGTGCCACCCGCCGTGGTGTTGGACGAGGTCACATAGGGATAGGTGCCGTGGTCAATATCCAGCAGGGTGCCCTGGGCACCTTCGAACATGATGCTCTCGCCCGCACGACGCTTGGCATGCAGGATTTCGGTGACGTCCGTGACCATACTGCGCAGCTCTTCCGCGTACGCCATCATCTCGTCCAGGGTCTGCTGGAAGTCCACCGGCTCGGCGTTGTAGTAATTACGCAGCACGAAGTTGTGGTAATCCATCAACTCGCCCAGCTTGGCGGCAAACCGCTCGCGCTGGTACAGATCGCCCAGACGCACGCCACGGCGCGCGACCTTGTCTTCGTAGGCCGGACCGATACCACGACCGGTGGTACCGATCTTGGCCTCACCCCGGGCGCGCTCGCGGGCCTGATCCAGCGCTACATGCACCGGCAGGATCAGCGGGCAGGAGGCACTCAGGCGCAGGCGCTCACGCACCGGCACGCCCTTGTCTTCCAGGCCACGGATTTCGCGCAGCAAGGCGTCCGGCGCCAGCACCACACCATTACCGATCAGGCACTGCACGCCATCGCGCAGGATGCCTGAGGGAATCAGGTGCAGCACCGTCTTCTTGCCGTCGATCACCAGCGTATGGCCCGCATTGTGACCACCCTGGAACCGGGCAACACAGCCCACCTGATCGGTGAGCAGATCCACGATCTTGCCCTTGCCTTCATCACCCCACTGGGTGCCGAGAATAACGACGTTCTTGCCCATTAGTGCTCTACTGATCCGCGATGTTGGAAAGACACAAGCTGCCAGCGATCGCCGTCAGCGTCCAGGCGCCGGTCGCAGCCCAATTCCACCGGGTCGCTATCGACGCCCGGCAAGGCCTGTACGACCCGCTCACCAGCCGCCCGCAGGCGGCCGATTTCCGCCAGCAGGGCCACATCGGACCCCGCTGGCGCCAGAATGCCGCGCACTGGCGGCTGCGGCTGGCAATCGGCCAGCAGCTTGAGATCGGCACTGAAGCCGGTGGCCGGCCGCGCGCGACCGAACACTTCACCAATATGATCGTAGCGGCCGCCCTTGGCCAGTGGCTCGCTCTGCCCGTCACGGTAGGCCGCGAAGGTGCAGCCGGTGTGATAGTGGTAACCGCGCAATTCACCCAGATCCGGGTGCAGGCGTACCGCCGGGAACAGGGTCTGGATGCGGCTGGCCAGCGCCTCCAGTTGCGCCAGCGCCGCCAGCACCTGTTCGCCGGTCTCGGCCAGCAGCGGGCGCGCCTCGGCAAACGCCTGCGTACCCGCCAGCCAGGGCAGCGCGGCCAGCGCCCGGCTTATCGGCGCAGGCAGGTCACGGGCCGCCAGGAACGCCTCCAGTTCGGTGCGTGCCTTGCGCTGATAGATATCCGACAAGGTGGCCTCGTCGACCTCACTCAGTCCTGCCGCAGCCACCAGCGCACGGTAGAGGGCCACATTGCCCAGATCCAGGGTAATGCCGCTGATCCCGGCCTCGCCCAGGGTGGTCAGCATCAGGCTGATGACTTCGGCATCACTGTCCACGCCATCGTGGCCAAACAGCTCGACACCGATCTGGTAAGGAATCCGCGATCCGCCCGGCAGGGCCGCACGGGTGCGCAGCGCGGTGCTGCAGTAACACAGCCGGGTCGGACTGCTGCGGCGCAGGCTGTGGGCATCCATACGGGCTACCTGCGGGGTGATGTCGGCACGCACCCCCATCAAACGGCCACTGAGCTGATCGGTCAGCTTGAAGGTTTCGCGCTCCAGATCACGACCAGCGCCATTGAGCAGCGATTCCAGAAACTCGATCAGGGGCGGAAACACCAACTGGTAACCCCAGCGGTCATACAGGTCCAGCAAGCGGCGGCGCAACCCTTCGATGACGGCAGCACGCTCGGGCAGGACTTCCTCGACCCCTTCTGGCAACAGCCACTGTTCTTCGCGATTCATCATTACCTATATCCGGAACAGACTGATCAGGGCGGCGCCAGCGAGCATGGCCACCAGGCCGATCAGTCGCAGCGTGCGGTCATCCAGCCGGGCCAGCAGCTGTGCGGCCTCGCGCAGGCGCGACGGGGCGGCGAACAGGAGCATTCCCTCGATCACCAGCACCAGACACAGCGCCTTGAACAGCAAAGACCAGTCCATCACAGCCCGCCCTGGCGGAAACCCAGACAGCAAAACGCCGAGCCATTATGGCTCGGCGTTGCGCATGGTAGCACTTTGGCGCGGCCCAGGCACTCATCCCGGGCCGCTTCGGACGGCATAATTGCCGCCCGCCCGTGCCCGTCAGTTGCCGGAGGAACTCTTCAGGTAGCGGAAGAAGTCGCCATCCGGCTCCAGCACCATCACGTCACCGCTATCGCGGAAGGTCTCCCGGTAAGCCTGCAGGCTGCGGTAGAAGCTGTAGAACTCGCGATCACGGTTGTAGGCATCCGCGTAGATCCGCGCGGCCGTGGCATCCCCCTCACCCCGGGTGCGCTCGGCATCACGGAAGGCATCCGCCAGCAGCACGGTGCGCTGCCGGTCAGCCTGGGCGCGGATGATTTCCGCGGCCTCGCGACCCTCGGAACGGTGCCGGGCAGCATCCCGGGCCCGTTCGGCCCGCATCCGCTCGAACACCCGCTCGCGCACCTCATCCGGCCAGTCGACCTGCTTGAGGCGGATATCCACAACATCGATACCGAAATCCTCCAGCGCATCACCCTTGACCTCGGCCAGCACGGCCACCATCAGCTGCTCACGCGCATCCTGCTGCGGATCGAGCCGTGATGCTTCTTCGGCGCTGATGGTTTCCAGTGGCTCGTCACCCTCACCGGTGCCGTCACCAAACCCGACTTCACGGGGCCCGGCGCCACCGTTACCTTCCACCAGGCTGTCCGGGTCGACAATAACTTCCCGACGGCCCGCCACCACCTGCTGCACCGTGCGCTGGGCCACCGCATTACGCAGCCGCTCGGCCACCCGCGCATTCAGACGCTGCTGGGCAATTTCGCGCATGCGCTCGGAGTTATTGGCTCCCCCACCGCCGATCACCGTGACGTACTTCTGGACATCATCCACTCGCCAGATCACGAAGGAACTGACATCCATCAGCTTGCGCTCGGAGGTCAGGTAGGACTGCGCGGGCAACTCATAGGCGGTCGCACGACCATCGACCTTCAGCACCTGGTCGATAAACGGCATCTTGCCGTGAATACCGGGCTGAATATCGGTGCGCACAATCTCCTGGAATCGCTTGAGTACCGCGCGCTCGGTTTCATTGACGATGAAATAGGAATCCAGCGCCACGATGACCAGGAACAGGGCGGCTACCAGACCCATCAGGCTTCTCGGGGACATCAGCGTACCTCCCTGGTGCGGCCATAGAGACTGCGTGGCTGCTGGTTAGCGCCGGACGCACTGCCGCTGCCACTGCTTCCGCTGTCGCGGTTGCCGCTGCTGCGGTCACTGCTGGTGTCCGGCGAGGCATCACGCTCGCGGTGTTGCTTCATGATCTGGTCGAGTGGCAGGTAGATCAGGCTGTCGCCACCCTGCACGTCCACCAGCACCTTGCTGCTGCGGCCGATCACTTCCTGCAGGGTCTCGATATAGAGACGCTCGCGGGTCACCTCCGGTGCCTGACGGTACTCGGTCAGCAACGCACTGAAGCGACTGGCCTCACCGGTCGCCCTGGCCTCCACCTCGGCCCGATAGGCCTCGGCTTCTTCACGCAGGCGCTGGGCGCGGCCGCGCGCTTCCGGGATCACGGCGTTGGCATACGCCTCGGCTTCTTTCTGGAAACGATCCTCGTCCTCTCGGGCACGCGTCACGTCCTGGAACGCATCGCGTACAGCGGCAGGCGCCTGAGTACTGTCCAGCACCACGGCGGACACCAGCAGACCGGTGGAGTAAGTATCCAGATACTCCTGCAAACGCAGCTGCACTTCCGAACGCAGCGCCTCCCGCTCTGAACTGAGTACCGCGTTGATGGTCTTGCTACCCACCACGTGGCGCAGCGCACTCTCGGTCGCATTGCGCAGCACACGCTCGGAGTTGGACACCTTCAACAGATAGGCGGCCGGGTCCAGCACGCGATACTGCACATCCAGCGTCACACTGACGATATTGGTGTCCCCGCTGAGCATTTCCTCGCTGATGCGGTGGCTGTTCACCTGAGTCACATTGACCTTGCTGTACTCCTCGAACGGCGGCAGATGCCAGTTCAGACCCGGATCCACGATGCGATGCAGCTCGCCGAAGCGCAGCACCACACCCTGCTCGGCGGAGTCCACCTGGAAAAAGGCCCAGAAGCCGTACACGAAGATCAGCACCGCGATCACGATCGCCACGATGCCACCAGACGGGGCGCTGCTGCCACCACCGCCACTGTTGTTGCCGCCCTTGCCACCAAAGGCGCCACCCAACTTGTCCTTGAGGTTGCGGATTACCTCGTCCAGATCAGGGGGTCCCTGATCATTCTTGTTGCCACCACCGCCGCCCCCCCAGGGGTCGCGGGGCTTTTGTCCGCCGGGTTCGTTCCAGGCCATCGAAATCTCCGTCAGTCTCGTCCCGTTGCGCGCGGGCGGGAAGGATTGTAGGAAGGGGCATCGTCCCCTGCAACCGGCGCGGCGACGGCCACATCAGCCTCGCAGAGGCCCTCGCCACGCAAAAGTCGTTCAAAATGAATGCGGTTGACCCGCACCCGCAACAACATACCACCCTGGGTATCCGTGTCTTCGGACAGCACTTCGCCAGCCTCATGCAGACGTGCCCGCAAGCGCCCGGCATCTGCAGGCAGCCGCACCCAGCGGTCCACCCAACCCGTCGCCAGGCGTTCTGCCATGGCCTCGTAAAGCAGATCCAGACCCGCGCCGGTGCGCGCCGACACCCAGACCCGCCAGGGGCGGCCCTGCTCGTCACGCTCGATGCGCGGCGCCTCACCCGCCAGATCCGTCTTGTTGTAGACGTGCAGGACAGGCAACTCATCGGCACTGATTTCTGCCAGCACTTCGTCCACCGCGGCCACGTTGCGGTCGCGCTCCTCAGCCGCACTGTCCGTAACATGCAGCAACAGACTGGCCCCCAGCGTTTCCTCCAGCGTAGCACGAAACGCATCCACCAGCCGGTGCGGCAGGTGCCGGATGAAGCCCACCGTGTCGGCCAGAATCGCCGGCCCGACCCCCGGCACCCGCACCCGACGCAAGGTCGGATCCAGCGTGGCGAACAACTTGTCCGCCACGTATACCTCGGCCTGCGTGAGGACATTGAAAAGGGTCGACTTGCCGGCATTGGTGTAGCCCACCAGCGAAATCAGCGGTGTTTCGGCACGCTCGCGGGCACGGCGCCCCTGAGCACGCTGGCTGCGCACCTTGAGCAGACGACTCTCGATGGCGCGGATGCGCTCGCGCACCAGACGCCGGTCGGTTTCCAGCTGGGTTTCGCCCGGGCCACGCAGACCGATACCGCCCTTCTGCCGTTCCAGGTGAGTCCAGCCACGCACCAGCCGGGTGGACAGATGACGCAGCTGCGCCAGCTCCACCTGCAGGCGACCCTCATGGGTGCGGGCGCGCTGGGCAAAGATATCCAGAATCAGGCCAGTGCGATCCAGCACCCGGCACTTCAGGGCGCGCTCGAGATTGCGCTCCTGAGCCGGGCTCAGGGCGTGGTTGAACAGCACCACGTCCGCCTCGTGTTCCAGCACTGTCGCCGCGATCTCTTCGACCTTGCCTGCGCCCACATAGGTCGCCGGCTCCGGCCGATCGCGCCGACCGGTCACTTCTGCCACCGGCGTGACGCCACTGGACACCACCAGATGATGGAACTCGTCCAGATCCTCCTGGCCAGCGGCATCAGGAAGTTCGAGGTGCACGAGTACGGCCCGCTCTACGGGACCATCAGCATTATCGGGGCGTTCGAAAAATTCCATGAAATACCGGTTGTAATGGGGGGGTCTGCGTGAGGCGTCAACCGGCAAGGCGGGCGAAAACACCATCCCGGCAGCAAAACGCTGCCGGGATGGCCAGTTCGACGTCAGGCATTACCCGGGAAACTGTCGCCATTGGGCTGACCCATGGCCGGGTTACCGCCTGCCGGGCCCGCCGCACGAGGGTTGCGTGCCGGCACAACGGTGGATATCGCGTGCTTGTAAACCATCTGGCTGACCGCATTCTTCAGCAGCACGACATACTGGTCGAACGATTCGATCTGACCCTGAAGCTTGATGCCATTGACCAGAAAGATGGAAACGGGAATCCGTTCCTTTCTCAGTGCATTCAGAAAAGGGTCTTGTAGCGAGTGCCCTTTCGACATGGTGGTTCTCCTTGACGTCCTGGGTAAAAAGTAACGCCCTACAAGAACATGTCGCCAGCAAACCGCCAGCGCATCGTCCCCGGGGCAATCAGCGCAATAACCGGGCAAGGCCCGGACCTGTCACGGCTCTCTGTAATGCGTCCTCAAGGCGGATTTTCAAGCCCCCCTCCTCGGCGCGCACCCCATCGCCGCAGCAGCCTTCTTCGTGGCCCCAAGCCGGGCGCCACGCCTGTTTCGTCATGCATCAGGGTAAAAAGGTTCCTGGAGGCTACTAAACACCGATTCGCTGAGGCTTTCAAGGGAATGCGAGGCCTCCAGCGGGATCAGCCCTGGCCAGCCACGCAACCAGGTCAACTGCCGCTTGGCCAGCTGCCGGGTGGCCACGATCGCCCGGCGAACCATCTCCGCCTCATCGTACTCACCGTCCAGATAGCCCCACACCTGACGGTACCCCACCGCGCGAATGGCCGGGAGCCCGGGGTGCAGGTCGCCCCGCGCATGCAACCGCCGCACTTCCTCCAGCAGCCCCTGATTCAGCATCGTTCTGAAACGCACCTCGATACGCGCGTGTAACAGGGCCCGGTCGCCCGGCATCAGTGCGAACTGCGTCACATTATAAGGGAAGGCCGGGCCGCCACCAATGCCCCCTCCCTCCCGACCCTGCTGGCGAGCATGATGCGCGGACAAGGGCTCACCGGTGAGCAGGTAGACCTCAAGGGCCCGCTGCACCCGTTGCTGGTCATTCGGCTTCAGGCGGGCGGCCGCTTCCGGATCCACCTGGGCCAGCCAGGCATGCAGGGCTGGCCAGCCTTCCGCTGCCGCCCGGGCATCCAGTTGCGCGCGCACGGCGGCGTCTGCGGCGGGCAGCTCCGCCAGCCCTTGCAGCAGGGCACGGAAGTACAACATGGTGCCGCCGACCAGCAGCGGGATGCGACCCTCGGCATGCAGCGCGCGGATTTCACGCAGCGCATCCTCACGAAAATCCGCCGCGGAATAGGGCATGGCCGGGTCGCGAAAACCGAGCAAGCGGTGTGGCGCCATCGCCAGCACCTCCGGCTCCGGGCGGGCAGCACCGATCTCCAGCCCTTCGTAGACCAGTGCGGAATCGACGTTGATGATGGCCAGTTGCGGCTGACGCCGCACCAGCTCCACCGCCAGCGCCGTCTTGCCGGAGCAGGTCGGACCCATCAGGAACAGGACAGGGGGCAGGTGAGCGGGCATGGCAACGGACTTGTACGGACCTCAGGGAGCGCCATGGTAAGGCGGCGGGGGCGTATCGGCCAGCAGCCCCTCGTCAATGAACTGTCACAAAGCTGACACAGAGCGGTCATCGGCGGCACGCACCCTTGGCGGTATGAACACATCCAAGCACTACGCCATCGTGACTGAAACCTTCCCGCCGGAGATCAACGGCGTCGCCCTGACGGTTCGCAATCTGGCTCGGGGCCTGGCCCGACGCGGCCACCGCGTATCCCTGGTACGCCCCCGACAGGATCATGAAACGTTACGCCCGTACGGGCAACGCGCCGACCTGCGGGATGAGCCCGGCCTGCAGGATACGCTGGTACGCGGCCTGGCCCTGCCCCGCTACCCGGGCCTCAAGTTCGGCCTGCCCGCGGCTGGCACCCTGCGCCAGCAATGGCGGGTCGACCGGCCGGCGGCCCTGTACGTGGCCACCGAAGGTCCGCTGGGACTGTCGGCGGTCAGCACAGCCCTGCAACTGGGCATCCCGGTGGCCACTGGCCTGCACACTCGCTTCGACGAATACATGCGCGACTACGGGCTGGGCGCCCTCGCCGGCCTGGCCTTTGCCTGGATGCGCTGGTTCCACAATCGCGCCGGCGCCACGCTGGTGCCCACGGCGGAGCTGCGCGACGCTCTTGCCCAGCGCGGCTTCCGGCGACCGGTGCATCTGGCGCGTGCCGTGGACCCGGTCCGTTTCAGCCCACGCTGGCGTGATCGCGCCCTGCGCGCCAACTGGGGACTGACCGACACCGACCTGGCCGTCATCTACGTGGGCCGTCTGGCTGCCGAAAAAAACCTGGGGCTGGCGATACGCGCCTTTCGCGCCCTTCAGCAGCGCCGCCCCGACGCCCGCTTCATCTGGATCGGCGACGGCCCGCAACGCACAGCTCTGGAACGGGCCAACCCGGACTTCCTGTTCTGCGGCCTGCAACAGGGCGAGGCGCTGCCACGGCATATTGCCAGCGGCGACCTGTTCCTGTTCCCGAGCCGCAGCGAAACCTTCGGCAACGTGACCCTGGAGGCCATGGCCAGCGGCGTGCCCACAGTGGCCTTCAACTACGGCGCCGCGCGCGAACATTTGCGCAGCGGCCTGCACGGTGCCTGCGTGGACGACGACACCGGTTTCATTGATGCAGCTATTGCCCTGGCCACCGATGACGCGACACGCCAGCACCAGAGTCAGGCCGCCAGCGCCGCCATGCAACGCCTGCACCCCGACCAGGTCGCTGCGGCATTCGATGCACTGCTCGGCGGGCTTTCCGCTCCCACTGCGCGCGAGGAGGAGGTCTCATGCAACCGCTATCCCGTGAAGTGATTCTGCTGCGCGACATCGGCTGGTGTCTGCGCGCCAACCGCTGGTGCGAAAAACATTTGTTGCGCCACTATTTTGCCAGCGTCAGCCGACTCGGCGACGGCGTCTTCTGGTACACGCTGATGTTCGCCATGGTGATGGTGGATGGTTTTTATGGCCTGATGGCCGCCGCCCATATGCTGGCCACCGGCCTGGTGGCACTGGTGATGTACAAGACCCTGAAACGCTGGACACGGCGCCCGCGCCCCTTCGCCCACGACGGTCGCATTCACGCCTGGGTCGCCCCCCTGGATGAATTCAGTTTTCCGTCCGGGCACACCCTGCACGCCACGGTCTTCACACTGGTTGCCCTGGCCTATTACCCGATGCTCGCGATCCTGCTGGTGCCGTTCGCCATCAGCGTCGCCCTGTCGCGCGTTTTCCTGGGGCTGCACTATCCCAGCGATGTCCTCGCCGCCCTCGCCATCGGCACCTTGCTCGCGAGCACCTCCCTCTACCTGATCTGAAACAACAGACGCCCCGCACCGCTGCTGTCCCTCGTTCAGGGGACACACCTGAATTAGCTTGTGAGCCAATCGAAGCGCCACCTATACTGGCTGCAATAAAAACATGAAGCCGTTCTCTTTTGGGGGTATCAACAATGTTCACACGATCCATCGTGGCCATTTGCGTGGCGGCGGCGTCGACCTCTGCGTTGGCGCTGCCGGGCACTGTCGGCAAAGGCCCAAACGTCACCTACGGTCATAACAGCCATGGCGTGAACCTGCACAGCCTCTCCGGCAACCCGGCGCACGGCCTTCATGTCCTCCGCGAAGACAGCACACTCCGCCTGGGCCGTGCGGGTGCTTTCAGTCTGGGCTATGAAGCCGGCAAGCTCGACAATTTTCTGGATCGTGCCGATGACGTACTGGACAACCTGGAGCGCGAAAACCTGACCGTGGCCGAGGGCATCGCACTCGCCAACGAAACCAATGAACTGGTGGAAATTCTGGGGCGCGATGGCTACCTGCGCGTCAATACCGGCCTGCAGGCACCGCTGACACCCATTGCGTTCAGAACGGCGGCGGGCGTCTTCAGCGTCTCCGTGGAAGCCGATCTGGAAGTGCGTGCCAGCATCCTCGACGACGCTGTCACTTACGACGCCATCAATCAGGAACTGCGCACCCGGACCTCGCTGTACCTGAAATCGGCGGCCCTGACGAAAGTCAGCGTGGGCTGGGCCGATGAGCTATGGCGCCAGGACAACCGGTCGGTCACCGGCGGCGCGCGTGTCAACCTGATCCACGGCGCCCTGAGCAAGCAGGTGGTCAACATGAAAGCCGCCGCCACCAATGATGACGACGACGACATCGGCGATATCATTTCGGACCAGTACGACACCAACCAGCGCACCAGCTCCACCCTCGGCCTGGATGTCGGCGTGGCGTTTCAACAGGACAACTGGCGCGGCGGCCTGACCCTGAAAAACATCAATGAACCGTCACTGCGTTATGGCGCCGTCGGCATCGGCTGTGCCTCCCTGCAGGCCGGATCGCAGGAACAGACCAATTGCCTGACCGCTGACTATTTCGTGCAGGAGGGTCGTATCGCTGCCAATGAGAAATGGGTGCTGGCCAGTCAGGCTACCGTCGATGGCAGCTACAGCTTCAGCAACGGGCGCGGCATGGCCGGCTTCAGCTACGACCTGACCGACGCCAACACGCCCACCGGTGACCGCGAACAGATGCTGTCGCTGGTGACGGGCTATCAGTTACCGAATGTCTGGCTGCCGGGGGTGCGCGGCGGTTATCACGCCAACCAGCGCGGCAGCCGACTGTCGAGCCTCAGCGTCGGCATGACCTGGTTCAACCGCCTGACACTTGATGCGCTTATCGGCCTCGAAAAAGTGGAGATCGACGGCAGTTCCCTGCCACGTACCGCCGCACTGAGCCTGGGCTGGCAATCCCGTTTCTGAGCAACACCAAAAATTTGAGCAAGGGGGGCAACATGATGAACAGCATAAAATGGCCACTGATCTCGCTCGCCGCCGTCACGCTGGCGGCTTGCGGTGGCACCAGCAGCCAGGACGGTTCACGTCAGGGCGCATCGGGCACCGAGGGGCGCATCACCATCAATGGCGGCCTGGCAGGCGCCACGATTTTCGTCGACATGAACGGCTCCGACAGCCACGACGATGACGAGCCCATCGGTTATACCGACAGCCAGGGCTTCTTCGGCTACAACCCGATCACACGGATCAATTATTGCCGCAGCGATAATCCCCTGCATCGCCAGCACTGCCTGCGCCTGCCCTCGCTGGACAACCTGCCCGACGAGGTCACGGTGTTCTATTATGGCGGCGTCGACATGGTGACCGGCCAACAGAACGACAGCGTGTATCGCTATCATGTTCAGGTAGATGCCCTGCGCGGCCGCACCCTGGACCTGGATGGCGCGCTGGCCATGGTCTCCGCCATCGCCGACAGCGAAGACAGTCTCGACATCCTTTACGGCATCATCGACGCTTTCTACCAGGTGCATATCGAGAATGTAGCGCCCTTCATGCTGGTCCCCATGGGACGCTCCATGTCAGACAGCGAGCTCAGTGCCCAGGCGAAATTCGACGCCCTGGTTGCGCAAGGCATCTTCACCGGCCTGGACGACAGCAAAGAGCTCGACGACAAGCTGACCCGCGCCGAAGTCAGCAAGATTCTGGCAGCAATCCTGAAGCTGCCAACCGACCCCCCCAGCCAAGGCAGCTTCCCCGACATCAGCGGCGACCTATGGTCTGCCGGTTATCTCGCTGATTTCAAGGCCGGCAAGCTGGCGGAACAGACGGACGGAAAATTTCCGCCCAACAAATCCATATCGCTCGAAGAGATGGCCATCCTGCTCACCAGGACCCTCGGTGGCGTCACGCCCACTGACCCGAACGATATCGCACAATGGGCCAGCGAGTACTTGAGTGCAGCCATCGAGCTGGGCCTGATGCCACCCAACACTGACACCACCTCGGCAGCAACGCGCAGTCAACTGATCGAAGCCAGCTTCTTCGTTAATCAGGACCTCTTTTCTGATCCGGATCCACAGGTCAACAACCCGCTGTCCAGGCTCTCACAGTGGCTGATCAATGCACTGAAAGACGACGAAGACCTGAACAACAGTTTTACCAGCGCTGAGTTCGATGTGCTACTTGAAAGCCTGATCGCACTGGCAGAGGAAGCCGAGAACAACAACCAGACCATCAATCTGGCTCGCCTGGCTGCCTTCCTCAACGATCTGGATCGCGACCTGGAAAACACGTCGCTGGGCGACTTTCTGCTCGACAAGGACTTCTTCGACGCCACGCTGGTCGGGTTGAGCAGCCACGTCATCGATATCCGATACGACGACCCCGCCAAAGGCAACGGTCGCGTGCAGCTCCGTCTGATCCCGGCCTCCGGCGGCGCGCCGCTCGATGGCGGCACGTTGCAAGCTTGCTTGCGTTACGAAGAAGTGGGCACCCTGCCCCAGCAACAGTTGTTCGGCGACCCGCTGTACGTATCCGGCCAGTGGAGCCGACTCAATGACAACAGTCTGCTACTGAACCTGAACCTGCTGCCGGGCGCACCATACCACCAGGTACTACAGCTCGACTGGGCGCAGGTAGCGTCGGGGCAAGGGGAAAGCAACAACCTGACCAGCATCGGCTTCGACCTGACCGGCAGCCTTGATGCCTGGGACATCGCGCTGCTGCCGGTGGCCAGCGAATGGCTGTCCCTGGGCAACCATGCCCAAGGCGACAATGCCAGCTGCGCACTGCTGCTCAGCGAGGACTGACGCCATCACCAAAGGCCCCGGCGGAAGCAACCGCCGGGGCCACCTCATGACACAGGAATATCGAAGTGCAACACCTCCTCACGCACACCCAACCTTGAATAAAGGGCTATCGCCGCTTCATCTTCGGGCCCGGTATCGGCCTGCACATAGATAACCCAGGCACCGCGATCTGCGGCAATACCCTTTAACGCTTCAATCAAAGCTGTAGCAATGCCGAGGCGCCGGCAGGACTCGTCTACAGCGAGATCATAGATATACATCTCGCTACGCGCCTGCTCGAACTTGACCAGTTCATAGGCCGCCAGGCCGCCCACCACGACCCCGTCCTGCTCGGCCACCAGCGCCACAAAAGTGTCGCTGCCGAGCAACCGCCGCAGATAGGCCGCATCAGGACGTTTTTCATCGTAGACGTCCGGCTGTCCGAACGCCTTGCCAAACAACCCCAGCATGTCGCCCATCAGGATCAGATCATCCGCACCCAGCGGCTTGATGGAATACCGTCTCGTCATCAGTGCTGTCTCTTGTCACATCGCCACATCAGCCTGCCATCAACATTACCCCGAAAACGGTTCGATCATCAGCAAAAGATGGGCGGCTGGCTCCAGGTCAGCAACCGGTCCAGCGAGGGCCATAACGCCTGAAACGCCCCGCCAGTTGGCACATCGCGCCATGCTCAATCACCCACGTCCTGTTTTGACAATGGAATGGTGCAGACGCCTGATTCACTCTCCCTTCGGTGGGCCGGTAGTCTCCGACCCACCCATCAGCGAATCAGGGAGTACAGGGTGGACACGACAGCTACAGGCCAGAAGCGCAACCGCGGGCTACGCCGCGTCGCCGGGGCACGCCACCTTTCGGAAGCACAAATCCAGTCCTTCGGCGCCGAAGTGAAGCGTATCGGCCATCGGGTCATGAGCGACCTGGGCGAACAGGACGCGCGCTACTTCCGCCGACTGCTGGCCGCGCACCGCGCAGCCGAAATCTCCGGGCGCCTGCTCATCTTCGCTGGCATTCTTCATCCCGCCTTCTTTTTCGTCGGCGCTATCGTCCTCGGCCTGGCCAAGATCCTCGACAACATGGAAATTGGCCACAACGTACTGCATGGGCAATGGAACTGGCTCGGCGACCCGAAAATTCATTCCAGCACCTGGGAATGGGGCGGCGTCTGCCCGGCACGCCAGTGGCAGCGCTCCCACAACATGATCCACCACAAATGGACCAACGTGATCGGTCGCGACCGTGATTTCGGCTATGAGGCATTGCGGGTCAGTGCACGGCAGCCCTGGAAACGCTCGCATCTGTTTCAGCCAGTGACCAACCTGATGATGGCGCTGTTCTTCAACTGGGGCGTCGCCATCCATGACGACGAACTGGCAGACTGGCGCGCCGGCCGACGCAGTAAAGCGTCGATCCGGCACAAGCTGCACGCACTGAGAAACAAGATTGCCAGGTCACTGGGCACGGACTATCTGCTTTTCCCGCTGCTGGCTGGCCCCTGGTTCCTTCAGGTCTTCCTGGCCAACATGGGCGCCAACCTGATTCGCAACCTGTGGGCCTATGCCGTGATCTTCTGTGGGCACTTCGCCGATGACGTCGAGGATTTCGAGGAAGCCGACATCGAAGACGAAGACAAGTCGGGCTGGTATATCCGCCAGATTCTGGGTTCCGCCAATATCGAGTGCGGGCCGTGGATGCATCTGATGAGCGGCCACCTGAGCTGCCAGATCGAGCACCACCTGTTCCCCTCGATGCCGAGCCGACGCTACCAGGAGATTGCCCCGGAAATCCGCGCCCTGTGTGCGCGCTACGGGATTCGCTACAACGCTCGCCCTCTGGGTGCGCAACTGTTCAGCGTATGGCGAAAGATTTTCCGCTATGCCCTGCCACCGGGAAAACAGTTCAGCCCCTCATGACCGGACACAGATCGGCCTGCTCCGGCCCATGACCGCGACGCGCTGATCGACATGCCCTGCCCCCTTGCGCCATGATGTCGCTCGAAGGGTCTGTTGACCCGCTGCACGTCAGGAGCTGGCCATGAAAGCCATTGTCACGTCCGGGCTCGGGCCCCGCGCCCCGCTGGTGATCGGTGATGTCGCGCGCCCCCGGCCTGGCCGCAATGATCTGCTGGTGGCCGTGCAGGCGTCCTCCGTCAACCCGAAGGACTGGAAACTCAACCGCAACATTGCCGCCGTTGTGCCACGGCTGGGCGGTGCGTTGCGCACCCACCTGTTCGGCGATGACCTGAGCGGCATTGTCGTGGACAAAGGCCGGGCCGTGACCGGCTTCAAGGTCGGTGACGCCGTCTACGGCATGGACATGCGCCTGCGCACCAATGCCTGTGCCGAGTTCGCGGTGATTGACCAGCGCCGTGTGGCGCACAAGCCCGCCAACCTGAGCCACGAACAGGCCGCTGCGGTGCCACTGGCCGCCCAGACCGCCTTGCAGGCCTTCCGCAAGGCCGGGGTGGGCAGCGGCACGCGGCTGCTGATCATTGGCGCCTCGGGCGGCGTCGGCACCTTCGCCATACAGATTGGCAAAGCGCTGGGCGCAGAAGTCACTGGCGTATGCAGCCATCGCAACCTCGAACTGGTGCGTCAACTCGGCGCAGACGCCGTGATCGACTACACCGCCGAGGACTACCTGCGCCGCGACGACGACTTCGATGTGGTGTTCGATGCCACATCACACGAAAGCCCCGACACCTGCGCCTCGCTGCTGAAGCCGGATGGCATCTTTGTCACCACGGGCGGTTATCTGCACGCCTACCTGAACGTCGCCCGCCGCAAACTGCTACGCCGGGGCGTGCAGGCCAAGCTGGTTATCGTGGAGTCCTGGACACACGATCTGGAAACGCTGACCCAGTGGATCGAGGCAGGCCGGATCACGCCGGTCATCGACAGCCTGTACCCGATGGAGAATCTGGACGCCGCCTACCAGCACAGCAAAAGCGGGCGGGCCAGAGGGAAGATCGTTGTTCAGGTGGGCAGCGATACGCCCACCCGGGGCACCTAACGACCGCGTAAAAAAAGACGGTCGAGTTCTTTCATACTCAGCTGCATCCAGGTGGGGCGGCCGTGGTTGCACTGACCGCTGCGCTCGGTGGCTTCCATATCCCGCAGCAGGGCATTCATTTCATCCACCGTCAGGCGCCGGTTGGCGCGCACGCTGCCGTGGCAGGCCATGCTGGAGAGCAGTTCGTCGATCTGCTGTTCGATGCGTTCGCTGCTACCTTGCATCACCAGGTCTGACAGCACATCACGCACCAGGGCCTCCACATCAGCGCCACGCAGCAGGGCCGGAATTTCCCGCACCACCAGGGTTTCCGGGCCGGCACGCTCCACGGTGAAGCCGAGGCGGGCAAACGTATCGGGCTGGTGTTCGGCAAAATCCGCTTCGCGGGTAGACACCGCCATGGAGAGCGGCACCAGCAGTGGCTGGGCGCGCACGCGCGCTTCGCCCCAGGCACGCTTCAGACCTTCGTAAGTAATGCGTTCATGGGCGGCATGGGTGTCCACCAGCACCAGACCCTCGGCGTTCTGGGCAAGAATGTAGATGCCGTGCAGATGCGCCAGGGCAAAACCCAGCGGGGGCATGCCGTCATCGCGACTGTCCGGGAGGGGGCTGGCAGCGGCCTGATCGGGCGCCGCTGCAGGCCAGCCCGCCAGCGTGTCACTGACCTGCCGCTCCAGATCGTTACGGGTGCTGAACAGACTGGCGTAGGCCTGAGACTGGGCGTGGCCGTCCTGCTGCGGCGCGTGTGACGCGGCACGTGGTGGCGCCAGCATCATATTGCCCTGTCGGGGTGCCTGAGCGGTGTCGGCGCCCGCCTCCAGTGGCGCCTCAACAGCGCGCGCCTGCGGTACCGGTCCCTCACCGGGGCGCATCTCGGCGATGGCGCGGTGCAGCGAGCGGAACAGGAAATCATGCACCATGCGCTGTTCGCGAAAACGCACTTCGTGCTTGGTCGGGTGCACGTTCACGTCCACCAGCGCCGGGTCCAGTTCCAGGAACAGCACATAGGCCGGGTGGCGGCCGTGGTACATCACATCGCGGTAGGCCTGCCGCACGGCATGATTGACCACCTTGTCGCGAATCACCCGGCCATTGACGTAAAAATATTGCAGATCGGCCTGGGCACGGGAGAAGGTCGGCAAGCCGAGCCAGCCATGCAGGCGCAGACCCGCCGCTTCCATATCCACCGCCACCGCCTGTTCCATGAACGCGCTGCCGCACAGGCGCGCCACCCGCTGAGCGCGGCTGGCAGCATCCCTGGCGGGCGGCAACTGGTGCACCGGCTTCTGGTTATGCGACAGACGGAAGCCGGTATCGAATTCACTCAAGGCGATACGACGAAAGACTTCTTCCAGATGGCCGAACTCGGTTTTTTCAGTGCGCAAGAAACGGCGTCGTGCCGGCGTATTGAAAAACAGGTCGCGCATTTCCACGGTCGTGCCCTGCGGATGCGCGGCAGGGCTCACCTCCGGAGCCATATCACGACCGGCCACCTGCACCTGCCAGGCAGCACCCTCTTCGCTGTCGCCCGCGTTACTGGTCAGCGTCAGGCGAGACACCGAACTGATGGCCGCCAACGCTTCACCGCGAAAACCCAGACTGCCAATGGCTTCCAGATCTTCCACGGCGCGGATCTTGCTGGTGGCATGACGTGACAACGCCAGAGGCAGGTCATCGCGTTCGATACCGCCCCCATCGTCGCGCACCCGTACCAGACGCACACCACCTTGCTCGACATCCACCACGATATTGCTGGCGGTGGCATCCAGTGCATTTTCCAGCAGTTCTTTCAGAACGGACGCGGGCCGCTCGACCACCTCCCCGGCGGCAATCTGGTTGGCCAGGCGGGGGTCGAGCTGATTGATACGTGTCATGGGATCTTCAGTTCCTGGCCCACGCGAATCAGGTCACCACTGATGTTGTTGGCATCGCGCAAGGCGGCCTCGGTGACGCTGTAACGGCGGGCAATGGCAGACAGGGTTTCACCGGGCTGGATGCGGTGACTGGCCACACTGCCGCCGCCATTGCGGCGTTGCTCGGCAAACCAGCTCCCCGGGGCCGGGTGATGTTCAAAATAACGGCGCACGCCGTTGAGGATGGCGCGCGCGATACGGTCCTGGTGCTCGGCGGTCTGCAATTTGCGCGCTTCTTCCGGGTTGGAAATAAAGCCGGTTTCCACCAGCACCGAGACCATGCTCGGTTCGCGCAGCACCGCAAAGTTGGCCTGTTCCACCTGCCTGCGGTTGCCGTGCAAGCGGGTGAAGCTGCCCATCTCCTCGATCAGTTCCTTGCCCATGTACAGGCTGTGGGCCATGGAACCGCTGAGCGTCATGTCCGCCAGCACGCCCATCAGGCCGCTATTGTCCTTTTCTTCCTCATAGACCCCGGCCACGCGGTCCGAATCGTTGGCCATGCGCGCCAGATAGGCCGCGCGGGCACTGGTGGCGCCACGGTTTGACAGCGCAAAGACCGAGGCGCCATTGGCACGCGGGTCGGTAAACGCGTCCGCATGCAGGGAAATGAACACATCCGCACCATGCTGCTCGGAGGCAATGCGGCGGCGCTCCGCCAGCGGCACATAATAATCACCATCACGCACCAGCACCGGCTGTATCCCCGGTGCGGCATCCATCAGTCGGTAGACGCGCCGGGCTATCTGCAATACCACATCTTTTTCGCGCACACCGCCGGGGCCGATGGCGCCAGGGTCCTCACCACCATGACCGGGGTCGATGGCCACAATCATGGGGCGCGGACCTTCCTGCTGCTCGACGATCTTTTCCATGCTGCGTACCGGCTCGGGATCGGTATCGAACAGGTCGATCACCAGACGCCAGCCGTGGGGGTCGATCGGCTTGAGCAGGTTACTGCGCGGGCGGACGCTGTCATTCAGGTCGAACACCACGCGGGTCATGGCCTCATGGCGCCCCACCCGAATGCCATTGATGGGGCTGCGCGACAACGACAGGCTGTTCATGTCGAAATCCAGCCGGGCGTCGGTGAGGTCAACGACGATCCGGTCGGGATTGCTCAGGCGGTCGATCTTGTGATCCACCGGACCCTTGAGGTCGAACACGATACGGGTGTGGTCCGGGGCACGATGCAAACGCACGGATTCGATGTTCTGGGCACTGGCCCAGGCCGATGCAAACAGGGAAAACAACAGGGTCAATGCAAGGGACAGTCCACCCGCGGCACGCTGCATCAGGGCACCGGCATGCACTCTGTCTTGCGGTCTGGTCATCGACTGCGCTGGCATGAACCGTCCTGCTTTACCTTTCTGTGGCGACTGTATCATGTTGTACGAATCAGGTGTGCATGGCGACCGGGCAACGCGACCCGCAACTGCACGGTCAGATCCGGCACCGGCAACATGCCGTCACCGCGCTGCGGCCACTCCACCAGGCACAGGCTGCCGGGAGCAAAATAATCGCGCACGCCCATCAATTCCAGCTCCTCCGGATCGGCCAGGCGATACAGGTCGAAATGATAGACATCAAGCCCGCCCAGCTCATAGGGTTCCACAATGGTGTAAGTCGGGCTCTTGACCGCCCCCGAATGCCCCAGTGCGCGCAACCAGCCACGTACCAGCGTGGTCTTGCCCGCACCGAGGTCGCCTTCCAGAAAGACCACGCCGCCGCGCGCAAATTCCCGAGCCAGTGCAGCGCCCAGTGCTTCGGTCGCTGCGTCATCGGCCAGATACTGTTCTTCTGTCGGCGCTGATGTCGACATCATGCTGCACCCTGCCCGTGGGTCTGGTCGTTGATCAGTGCTGGCAACTCCGCCAGCAGATCCGTCGCCGCCATGCCGCGCTCGCCTTGCCGGGCCGCCACCTGATCGCCCGCCAGGGCGTGCAGCAAGCCGCCCCCGGCGGCGGCCTCACGCGGACTCAGCCCCTGCCCCAGCAGGGCACCGATGATACCGCTGAGCACATCGCCCATGCCGCCACTGGCCATGCCGGGATTACCCTGGCGAATGAGCACCGGCGGCTGCCTTGCGTCGGCATGGTTGATCAGGGTGCCCACGCCCTTGAGCAGCACCGTACCGCCAGTGTGCTGACACAGGGCGTCCAGCGCCGCAAAACGGTCCTGTTGCACGCTGGCAGCGGATTGCCCCAGCAAACGTGCCGCCTCACCGGGGTGCGGGGTCCATACCAGATCGGCACGCTGCGGCCGCTCGCTGTGCCCGGCCAGCAGGTTGATGGCATCGGCATCCAGCACGGCCGGCAACCCCGAGGCCAGGGCAGCGTCCAGCATCACTTGCCCCCACTTGTCCTGACCCAGGCCGGGCCCCACCACCAGGACGCTGGCCTTGTCGAGCAACGGCTGCAGGTCGTCACGGGTGTCCACCCCCCGCACCATCAACTCCGGCTGGCGGGTCAGGAAGGCCGACACATGCTGCGCGCGGGTGGCCACCGACACCAGACCGGCCCCGCAACGCAGCGCGGCCTGGGCGGCCATCATCGCGGCCCCGGCGTAACCGTGATCGCCACCGATCACCAGGACATGGCCATACAACCCCTTGTGCCCGGCACGCAGACGCGGCGGCAACAGAGCAGGCAACCAGGAGGGGTTCGGGCAGAGCGCCGCCGGTGGCACACGCTGATACACCGATAGCGGCACGCCGAGATGATTGAACGAGAGCGCACCGGCATGATCCAGCCCGGCCCCCGTCAGCAACCCCTGCTTGACGCCGATAAAGGTAATGGTGGCGCTGGCGCGCACCGCCACACCCAGGGGACGACCACTGTCCGCATGCAGGCCGCTGGGCAGATCCAGCGCCAGCACCGGGCGGGCACTGGCATTGATGGCGTCGATCACCGCCGCCAGTGGCTCACGCACCGGCTTGTCGGCGCCGGTACCGAGCAGGGCATCCACCACCAGGTCCGCGCCGCGCAGGGCGGCGGGCAGCGACGCCAGATTGACCTGCGGCACCTCTGCGGCGCGGTCAGCCATGGTGCGGGCATCGCCCTTGAGCGCATCGCGCGGCGTCATCGCCAGCAGCATGGGCGACAGGCCCGCCTGGCGCGCCAGGGCCGCCACCACATAGCCGTCGCCGCCGTTATTGCCACCGCCACAGCAGATCAGAAGACGCCGGGCCTCGGGCCAGCGCTGGCGCAGCAGCGCAAAGGCCGCTTCACCCGCGCGTTGCATCAGGGTTTCACCGGCGATGCCGGCCTGCTCGATGGCATACCGGTCCAGCGCCCGGGTGCCATCGGCGCTGTCCAGGCGCGACCAGTGCGGATCAGGGGTACGGGGGAGCTGTGCTAGCATGACGGCGACGCTTTCCTGTGCTGCAGACCAGTACCGCGAGTATACGCGACTTCGATGACTGACCCGACCACCGACACAACGCTCGTTGAACTGGCCCGCGACATCAAGCGCTGGGCCCGCGAGTTGGGCTTCCAGCAGGCGGGCATCGCCGACACGGAGCTCAGCGCGGCCGAGGCACGCCTGCAGGACTGGCTGGCCAAGGGCTACCACGGCGACATGGACTGGATGCAGGCGCACGGCCACAAGCGCAGCCGCCCGGCCGAGCTGGAACCCGGCACACTGCGGGTGATTTCCGTGCGCATGGATTACCTGCCGCCGGATACGCGCCCGGTGCAGCGGCTGAAACAACCGGAAAAAGCCTATGTCTCACGCTACGCACTGGGGCGCGATTACCACAAGGTGATTCGCAAACGACTGGCACGACTGGCCCAGCAGATTCGTGAGGCCGCACCGACCTCACACCTGGGCCGCGCCTTCGTCGACAGCGCCCCCGTCATGGAGAAACCGCTGGCCGCCAAAGCCGGGCTTGGCTGGCAGGGCAAGCACACGCTGATCCTGAATCGCGAAGCGGGCAGCTGGTTTTTTCTTGGCGAGATCTATACCGACCTGGCGTTGCCGGTGGATGCGCCCGTGGAGGATCACTGCGGCCAGTGCAAGGCCTGCATCACCGTCTGCCCCACCGATGCCATCGTGGCGCCCTATCAACTGGATGCGCGCCGCTGCATCAGCTATCTCACCATCGAGAACCGCGGTGATATTCCTGAGGAACTGCGACCGCTGATGGGCAATCGTGTTTTCGGCTGTGACGACTGTCAGCTGATGTGCCCCTGGAATCGTTTCGCGCAGCACACCGGCGAAGCCGACTTCCAGCCACGCCACGCCCTGGATCAGGCGGATCTGGTGACACTGTTCAACTGGGACGAAGCCACTTTTCTGGAAAACACCGCCGGATCACCCATTCGCCGCACAGGCTACGAAGGCTGGCTGAGAAATCTTGCCGTGGGATTGGGGAACGGCCCGGCCAGCGCCGCCGCCATCACGGCGTTGCAGGCGCGCCTGGACTTTCCGTCTGCCATGGTGGTGCGCCATGTACGCTGGGCGCTGCACCGGCTGCAACAGCGCCCCGCATAAAACGTATCGACCGGGGTCAGTCCGCCACCAGCGTCTTGCCCGCCAGCTTCACCGGTTTGCTCGGGAAGGCGTAACGCAGGATACGCCACACCACCTGACCAAACTGCGAGGCCAGTGAGCCGGTGTTGTAGTAGATGCCGTAGCGGTCGCAAATGGCGCGCACATCCCTGGACAGCTCGGCATAGCGACGCGCAGGAATGTCCGGGAACAAGTGGTGCTCGATCTGGTGGCTCAGGTTGCCGGACATGATATGAAACAGCTTGCCGCCACGCAGGTTGGAGGAGCCGCGCAACTGGCGCAGATACCATTCGCCACGCGTTTCGTTCTCTACCATCTCTTTCGGGAACACTTCGACGTTGGCCGTAAAGTGGCCGCAGAAAATGATCATGTAGGTCCACAGATTACGCAGGCCATTGGCCACCAGGTTGCCCAGCAGCACCGGCAGGAAGAATGGCCCGGCCAGCAGCGGGAAGAAGACATAATCCTTGAGCAACTGGCGACGCATCTTGCGGCCCACCGGGCGGAACTGCTCGGCCAGTTCCTCACGGGTCATCTTGCCCGCGAAGTAACGACCCAGGCGCAGATCCTGGATGGCCACCCCCCACTGGAACATCAGCGCAAAAATCACAGCAATGATCGGCTGAAACAGATAAAAGGGGCGCCAGCGCTGCTCGGGAAACAGGCGCAGCAGTCCATAACCGATGTCGTCGTCCATGCCCTTGACGTTGGTATAGGTGTGATGCTGGAAGTTATGCGTCTTGCGCCAACTGTCGCTGGTGCCCACCACATCCCATTCATAGGTCTTGCCGTCGAAGCGCGGGTCGTTCATCCAGTCGTACTGGCCATGCATCACGTTATGGCCCAGTTCCATGTTTTCCAGGATCTTGGACACGCCCAGCAGCAGTGTGCCCAGCACCCAGGCAGGCGGGAACAGGCCGAAGAACAGCAGCCCGCGCCCCAGCGCTTCGGTGTAACGCACCGCCGCGTAGATGCGCTTGATATAGCGCGCATCCGCTTCACCGATGTCGGCCAGAGTGCGATCACGCAGGGCATCCAGTTCGGTACCGAAGGCCTCGACCTCGGCGCGCGTCAGGGGGCGCCGGGCAATATTGCCGCGTGCGACCGGAGACAGGGATGTCGGAGCAGGCTGTTGCGCAGTCATTTACAGATCCAGTGTCAGGTGGCTTCGGGCGGCGCTGACGCACAGGCGCAGCATGCCGGGTTCGCTGTGTTGACGGCCGTTGAACAGGTCTTCGCTGGTCCCGTCCAGGCGCTGGCAGGCACAGGTGTGGCACACCCCCATGCGACAGCCGAAGGCAGGCGTTTCCCCCTGAGCTTCCAGCGCAGGCAACAGGGCTTCGCCAGCAGGAATCTCCAGCACGCGACCACTGCGAGCCAGCGTCACCTGCACCGGCGCGCCCACCACACTGACGCGCTCGGGCGGGGTAAAGGCCTCACCCAGAACGCTGCGGGCCGTGTCGCCCGTGAGCTGTTCCAGTTGTGCAACAAACCCCGCCGGGCCGCAGGCGTAGACATGACGGTCTGCCAGATCCGGCACATGGCGCGCCAGCAGCGCCGCCTCAGGTCGGCCGGACGCCTCACCTGAGGCCAGAACGGCTTCGCGGGTCAGCACCGGTATCAACGTCATGCCGGGCCAGTCACGCGCCATCTGCTGAAGCTCGGGCAAAAAGCACAGGTCAGCGCGCGTTCTGGCCCAGTACAGCAAGGTGGTGTTGACCTGGCCCCGCGCCGCCTGGGCGCGCAGCAGGCTCATCAACGGGGTAATGCCGCTGCCCGCCGCCGCAAACAGCCACGCCGACACCGCCGGATCGTCCCGCATCGTGCCGAAGGGCGCGCCCAGTTCCAGCACATCCCCCACCCGGGCATCGCGGGTCAGGTGCGTGCTGACGGCGCCGCCGGGCACGCGTTTCACGGTGATCGCCAGGCGCTTGCCGGTCTGCGTGGGGCTGTATTGCCGGGTCAGTCGCCGCCCCCCCACTTCAACCGTCACCGGCACATGCTGGCCGGGCAGGACCGGCGCCACGTGGCGATTCGGCTTGAGCACCAGGGTCACGGTGTCGCGGGCGCTGACCTCGCGCGCCACGATACGCGCCAGCGGCCGCTCCCAGGCCAGCAACGGGCTGACCTGGCCGACCCAGAAGTCAAAGGCCGCCGGGTTGATCAGCGGGGTCATCAGGCGTTTCAGGGCACCGGTGGCGGGCATGGTACGGGGTCTCGATCATGAATTCGGCGTTATTATACACATGTATATATATCAGTCTATACAGCCGTCCTGCGTTTCATGGGCTATCATGGCCGCACCAGCATCGACCCGCAGAGAGCCCCCGGATGAGTTCGACCGTCAAGGACGCCAGCCCCGACACCAGCCGCCCCCATGCAGGGCGGCGTGCTGTGATTTCACGGGAAGACCTGATTGCCGCCGCCCTGACCCTGGTGGGCCCGCATCGCAGCGTCTCTACCCTGAGCCTGCGCGAGGTGGCCCGCGCCGCCGGGATCGCGCCGAACAGCTTTTACCGGCATTTCCGCGATGTGGACGAGCTGGCCGTGGCGCTGATCAACCAGGCGGGCGAGGCGTTGCGGCAGATCATCGGTGAGGCCCGCACCCGGGCCGTGGCAGAACGCAGCGTGGTGCAAAGCTCCATCGAGGCCTTCATGGAGCAGTTGCGCGGCGACCAGAAGCACCTGCATCTGCTGTTGCGCGAGGGCACCGTGGGGTCCGATGCCTTCAAGGGGGCCGTAGAGACCCAGCTCTGCTATTTCGAGGAAGAGCTGTGCCGGGATCTGGTGCGACTGGCCGAAGAACGTCACACCGGCATCCATCGTCCCGAGGTGGTGGCCAGAGCCATCACCCGGCTGGTGTTCACCATGGGCGCCACCGCCATGGACCAACCGGAAGACAAGCATCCGGAAATCATCGACCAACTCGTCACCATGGTGCGCATGATCATTCTGGGGACACAGACCATGGCACAGATGCAGCGCAGCGCCTGACCCCGGGCCCGGTCGCCTTGACCGACAAGCGGGGGGCTGCGGTGTTCATCCGCCCCCCGGCCTGCTAGACTCGCGCGCTTTCCTGGCTTGACCAACGCTGATGATCTGCAACGTTTCCTTATCCCCGATGGCGCTGACGCCACCCTAGCGCGCGCTCCTGCGGGACACCGACCTGCCCTCCGGGCACGAATTCTGTTCACGCTCTCATCCCGTCACGTACTGCGCGTACCGTGGCCATCCTTATTGGTTATCTGAAATCGCTGTCTGGAAACTGTCCATGCTTCAATCACTGAAGAACACCTGGTTTTTCAATGTGCGCGGCGATCTGCTCGCCGGCATCGTCGTGGCGCTTGCGCTGATCCCTGAAGCCATTGCCTTCTCCGTGCTGGCTGGCGTGCCACCCAAAGTGGGGCTGTATGCCTCCTTCTGCATTGCCGTGATTACCGCCATCATTGGCGGCCGCCCCGGCATGATCTCTGCCGCGACCGGCGCCATGGCGCTGCTGATGGTCAACCTGGTGGACCAGCATGGCCTGCAATATCTGCTGGCGGCCACCATCCTCACCGGTGTTTTCCAGCTGATTCTGGGCCAGCTCGGCATCCACCGGGTCATGCGATTTGTTTCCAGATCGGTGATGACCGGCTTTGTAAACGCCCTGGCGATCCTGATCTTCATGGCGCAGCTGAAGGAACTGGGCACCCTCTCCTGGCAGCCCATGCAGGTGGGCGACACCAGCATCAACATACCCGTTATCGAATTCATGCATTGGGCGGTGTACGCCATGGTGATCGCCGGTCTGGGCATCATCTATATCCTGCCCTTGTTCACCCGTATCGTGCCGTCCCCGCTGGTGTGCATTCTGGTGATGACGGCCATCGCCATGTATTTCGGTCTGGAAATTCGCAACGTGGGCGACACTGGCGCGCTGCCAGACAGCCTGCCCTATTTCCTCTTCCCGGATGTCCCGCTGAATCTTGAAACCCTGATGATCATCCTGCCCACGGTCCTGTCGCTCACCGTGGTCGGTCTGCTTGAATCCCTGATGACCGCCAATATCGTTGATGATCTGACCGATACGGAAAGTGACAAGCAGCGCGAGAGCAAGGGCCAGGGTGTCGCCAATATCGTGACCGGCTTCTTCGGCGGCATGGCAGGCTGCGCCATGATCGGCCAGTCTGTCATCAACGTGCAGTCCGGCGGGCGCGGGCGCCTGTCCTGTCTGGTGGCCGGGGTCGTGCTGCTGATGATGGTGGTCTTCCTGGGCGAATGGGTCTCGCAGATTCCCATGGCGGCTCTGGTAGCCGTCATGGTCATGGTCTCCATCGGCACATTCAGTTGGAGCTCGCTCACCAATCTGCACGCGCACCCGATGAGCAGCAATATCGTCATGATCGCCACCGTCACCATCGTGGTGCTGACCCATAACCTTGCCATCGGCGTGCTGGCAGGCGTCTTGCTCAGCACACTGTTCTTCGCCAACAAGGTCGGTCGCCTGATGTATATCAACTCGACACTGGATGAATCCGGCCAGGTGCGCGAGTATCGGGTTATCGGTCAGGTGTTCTTCAGCTCGGCGGAAGAGTTCGTTGCTGCCTTTGATTTCCGTGAAGCGGTGAGCAGGGTAGTGATTGATCTGCACAGCGCCCATTTCTGGGACATCACCGCCATCAGTGCACTGGACAAGGTAGTGATCAAGTTCCGCCGCGAGGGTGCCGAGGTCGAGATTGTCGGCCTGAACGAAGCCAGTGCTACGCTGGTGGACAAGTTCGGCGTCCATGACAAGCCCGATGCACTGAAGCGTCTGAGCGCCCACTGAGGAGTATGTTCATGTCACAGATCATGGCCTGTATTGATGGCTCCAGCGCCAGCCCGGCGGTATGCGATTACGCCGCCTGGGCGGCCAGCCGCACCGGCGCGCCGCTCAGTCTGCTGCATGTGCTGGATCGCAAGCAGTTCCCCTCGGAAAAGAACTTCACCGGCCGTATCAGCCTCGGCGGCAGCCAGAAACTGCTGGAGGAAATGGCCGAGCTGGATGCCCGGCGCAGCCGCATGGCGCTGGAACAGGGGCGACTGATGCTGGAGGCCGCACAACAACGCGTGGCCGAAACGGGTTTCTCCCAGAGCACGACGCGCCAGCGCCACGGCGATCTGGTGGATACCCTGGCGGACATGGAAGGCGAGATCCGCATTCTGGTCATGGGCCGCCAGGGCGAAGACGGCGACAGCGTCGGCGCCCATGTGGGCAACAACGTGGAACGTGTCATCCGCACCCTGCACAAGCCGATCCTGCTCACGCCCGCCAGCTTCCGCGCGCCGCGGCGCATCCTGATGGCGTATGACGGCAGCGAGACCACACGCAAGGGGCTGGCATTGATTGCGAGCAGCCCGCTGTTCATGGGGCTCGATTGCCATCTGGTCACCGTGGGCGAGGACAATGCCCGAAACCGGAACCTGCTGGAAGAAGCCACGAATCAGTTGCGCGGCGCGGGCCTGTCGGTACAGGCCAGCCTGCTGCAAGGCCATGTGGACAGCGCCCTGCGCAGCTACCAGCGGGATAACGACATCGACATGATCGTGATGGGCGCCTTTGGCCACTCGGCCCTGCGCCAGTTCTTCGTCGGCAGCACCACCAGCAGCCTGCTCCGCAGCGCCGAGGTGCCACTGCTCGTCTCGCGCTAACGGGCAAGCGCTAAAGGGCAAGGATCAGATCGAGAACACCTGCTTGCGGTAGTAACGCATTTCTTCAATGGAATCACGGATGTCATCCAGCGCCTGGTGCTTGCTGTCCTTCTTCACCCCGGACAGCAACTCCGGCGCCCAGCGCCGTGTCAGTTCCTTGATGGTGGACACATCCAGATTGCGGTAGTGAAACCAGCCTTCCAGCCCTGGCATGTAACGCCACAGGAAACGGCGGTCCTGGCAAATGCTGTTGCCGCACATGGGTGACATGCCACGCTCTACCCAGTCCTGCAGAAAATCCAGGGTCGCTGCCTCCGCAGCACGCTCATCCCGGGTACTCTGCCGGACCCGCTCCACCAGCCCCGAAGCGGTGTGCGTGGTGGTATTCCATTCATCCATGCCCCCCATCACGTCATCCGGCTGATGCACGGCAATCACGGGCCCCTCCGCCAGCACATTGAGCTGCTTGTCGGTCACGATGGTGGCGATCTCGATGATCCGGTCCTGGTCCGGATTCAGTCCGGTCATTTCCAGGTCGATCCAGATCAGGTTTTCCTTGCGGTCACTCATGCGTCGGTTCCTGTCAGTGCAGCGGAAATTTCCCACAGGCGTTCCGCGTCGTCGTCATTGCGCCCGCGGGCCGAGGGTTTACGGGCCTTGCAGCCTTCGAAATAGCCGCCCTGGCTACGCCCACCTTCCACACCGGACGCCAGCCAGATGGTCGTGCGCGCGCCTTTTTCGGGGCTGATCAGGAACAGCTTCAGCAGCCGGCTGAAGGCGCGCTCGTACCAGGTACGCTCAGGCCAGATATGGGTGGAGACCGCACCGGGGTGCAGGGCGTTCACGGTAATGCCGGTGTCTGCCAGGCGGCGTGCCAGGGCGCGGGTGAACAGGATATTGGCCAGCTTTGACTGTGCATAGGCCTTCATCACCCAGTAGCCCTGTTCCAGTTGCAGGTCATCCCAGTGCATGCGCCCCATGCGATGCGCTTCGGAGGCCACGTTAATGATACGCCCGCTGCCCGGGGTGATGACCGACTGCAGCAGATGCGTGAACAAGAAGGGGCCAAGATGATTGGTGGCAAAGGTCTTTTCAAAACCGTCCACGGTCACTTCGCGCTGCATGCTGGCCAGGCCAGCGTTGTTGATCAGCACGTCAATGCGCCGGAAGCGCTCACGCACCTCGGCTGCCGCATGCCGCACCCGTTGCAACGAGGCCAGATCCAGCGAAACGGTCTCCAGCCGCGCATCGGGGTAGCGCTGGCGGATCTCCGCCATGGCCTGTTTTGCGGCCTCCGCCCGGCGGCAGGCCAGCACCACCCGTGCGCCCATGCCCGCCAACACCGAGGCCGTCACCAGGCCAATCCCGCTGTTGGCGCCGGTAATCAGCACCGTCTTCCCTGTCATCGAGTCCGACATCCTTCATCTCCCTGTTAGCGTTTGCCTGATACTGGCCGGTATAGTAGCAGCCCTGTTCCCCGGACGTAGCGTGTCATCCATCGCATGAGCAAACGCCATCTCAACCGCCGTCAACGCTGGCGCATCGAAAAGATCCAGGCCGAGCGCGTCGCCCGTTCGCAGAAGCGCCAGGCGCAGCTGGACGCCGATGTCGCCGCCGAGCTGGGCGACGCCCGGCCAGGGCTGGTCACCGCGCACTATGGCAGAAAGGTCGAGATCAGCGGCACCGACGGTGTCCGCCAGCGCTGCCATTTCCGTGCCAACCTGGAGCAGCTGGTGGTCGGTGACCAGGTGCTCTGGCAACCTGCGCAGGGGCCGGGAGACGGCGTTGTCACGGCCATCGTGCCGCGCACCAGCGTGCTCAAGCGGCCAGACAATTATGGCAAGCTGAAGCCGGTGGCGGCCAATGTGGACTTGATGCTGATCGTGTTTGCGCCTGCGCCGACGCCGTCCAGCCAACTGCTGGATCGCTACCTGGTCGCCGCCGAGCTGTCCGGCATTCGCCCGGCACTGGTGCTCAACAAGGCTGATCTGATTACCGACGACAATCGCGCGGCGCTGACCGCACTGTGCGATATCTACCGCAACCTGGGTTACCCGGTCATCGAAGCCTCGGCCACCGATACCGGCACGGCCCACGAGGCGGGCCTGGCAGCGCTCAGCGCGGCGCTGGACGGCCATACCAGCGTGTTTGTCGGCCAGTCCGGTGTGGGCAAATCCTCCCTGGTCAACGCCCTGCTGCCCGATGCGGACATCGCCACCAATGTGCTTTCGGATGTCTCCGGTCTGGGCCAGCACACCACCACCACCGCCCAGCTGTTGCACCTGCCCGCCGGGGGAAACCTGATCGACTCCCCTGGCATCCGCGAGTTCGGCCTCTGGCATATCGATGAAGAAGAACTGCTCAGTGGCTACGTGGACCTGGCGCCACTGGCCGGCCACTGCCGTTTCCGCAACTGCTCCCATCGGCACGAGCCGGGTTGTGCCCTGATCGAGGCGGCAGCCTCCGGTGCCATCAGCCAGGAACGCCTGGACAACTTCTTCCGCATCGCCGATACACTCGATGAGGACGCCAGACAGCGCTACGAATAACGGCGTACACCTGTAGTCCGAAAAAAGGATTTTGCGGGCATGGCCAGCAAAATCTGTCTGCTTAGCACTTTCGTTCAAGTGCCCGACCCGGGCACCTTTCTAGTCTCCGGTTGCCTAAAACAAGAACCGGGAGAAATCCGTGGACAGAACCATGCTGTTGAACCTCGGCCGGAGCGCGCTACCTGTGGCCTGCCTGTTTGCCGGGGCCGTCACCCTGACCGCCTGTGGCGGCAGCTCAAGCTCGCGCAGCGGCACCCAGTACAGCGCCACGATCGAGCGCACCACCTATGGCGTGCCGCATATCACCGCCGACAACTATGCCGGGCTGGGTTATGGCCACGGCTACGCCATTGCCGAAGACAATCTCTGCACCCTCGCCGATGCCTACGTGACCTTCCGTGGCGAGCGTTCGCGCTATTTCGGGCCCACGGCCGCGGCCTCGTCCGGCGGCACCTTCGGCACCCCCAACAACCGCAACGCGGATTACTTCTTCCGCTTCGTCGTCAACGATGACGTGGTCAACACCTATCGCGATGACCAGCCCCAGGACCTGCGCGACCTGTCGCGCGGCTTTGCCGCCGGGTTCAGCCGCTATGTCCGTGAGGTCCAGGGCGGCGAGCATGCCGGACGCCACCAGAGCTGCCGCGACGCCGAATGGCTGGCCGAGATCGACGAGCAGGATGTATTCCGTCGCCTGGTAGCCCTGAATCTGGCCGCCAGCGCCGCCAACTGGGTCAGTGAAATCGCCACGGCCGCACCGCCCGCCGGTGGCGAAGGGCTGAGCATGCCGCTGAGCGAACCCACCCTGGACGCCGACCGCGTGGCGGTGGGCCAGAAGGCCGGCATCGGCAGCAACACCTATTCCTTCGGCACCGACGCCACCGAGGGCAGTGCCCTGAACTTCGCCAACCCGCACTGGTATCTGGATGGCGTGGACCGCTTTTATCAGGTGCAGCTGACCCTGCCGGGCAGCATGGATATTTCCGGCGCCACCATCATGGGCACGCCGATGGTGCTGATGGGTTTCAACGACGACATCGCCTGGGCGCACACCGTGTCCACCGCCCGGCGTTTCACACTTTACGGCCTGATGCTGAACGAAAACGATGCGACACAGTATGTGTTCGATGGTGCCCCCCGTGACATGGAAGCGGTTGAGATCAGTATCCAGGTGAAGCAGGAAGACGACAGCCTCGCCACCGAAACCCGCACGCTGTATCGCTCCCACTACGGCCCGATGATCAATCTGGCTGGCCTGGGCCTGCCCGCCTGGGGCGCCAACAACATGGCCTTCACCCTGCGTGATGTGAATCTGGAAAACACCCGCACCTTCCGCAACTTCTTCGAGTGGGGCCAGGCAGCCTCGCTGGAAGAATTCCTGGATATCGCCAAAACCCATGTCGCCATTCCCTGGGTCAACACGGCGGCCGTATCACGACACGATGACCGGGCCCTGTACTCCGACATCACCGCCGTGCCGAACGTACCGGACGCCCATCGCGATGCCTGCCTGGTGCCGACCCTCGGCCCGGCGGTGCTGCAAATGGTGCCCGGCCTGCCGCTGCTGCAAGGCTGGACATCCAACTGCGACTGGCTGACCGATGAGGACTCCGCCCAGCCCGGCGCCTTTGGCCCGGACAACCTGCCCTACCTGTTGCGCAACGATTATGTGGCCAACATGAATGACAGCTACTGGCTGAGCAATCCGGACGAACCGCTGACCGGCTATGCCGGCATCATCGGCCGGGAGGACTACCAGCAGAGCCTGCGTACCCGTATGGGCCACATCCTTGCACGCGAACGCCTGGACGGCAGCGATGGGCTCGGCGGCGACAAGGCCACCAGCGACACCCTTCGCGAGATCGTCCTCAACAGCCGCAACCTGAGCGCCGAACTGCTCAAGGAGGACCTGCTGAATGTGGTCTGTGGCAATGGCGACCCGAGCGATGACGAACAAGCGGCTTGTGCGGCGCTGAGCGCCTGGGACAACACCGGCAGCGCCGATGCCCGCGGTGCCCACGTCTGGACCGCTGTATGGCAACGCATCCGCAGCATCGAAGGGCTGTTTGCCACACCGTTTGATGCGGGCAATGCGGTAGACACCCCGGCCGACCTGAACACCGCCGACAGTGATGTCATCGACGCCCTGAACAGCGCCTTTGCCCAGGCCGTGGTCGATGTGGCAAACAGTGGCGTCGACTTCGATGCGCAGCTGGGCGATCTGCGCCCGTATCCGAAGGCCGGGCACACCATCCCGCATTACGGTGGCGAAGGCGGCGAAGGCTATTTCACCGTGCTGCGCAACACCTACATGCATGTGGTGGATTTCCCCGAGGGTGAACCGGTGCGCGCCTACACGCTGCTGGCACCGTCCCAGTCCACGGATCCGGCCAGCCCGCATTACGCGGATTACACCCAGGCCTATGCGGACGGCAACTGGCATCGGGTGCCCTACACCCGCGCACAGATCGAGGCTGAACGCATCAGCCTCAAGCGCCTGCGCGAATAACCCCATGCACTGACACCTCCTGCAATCCGGGCGGGCTTTCGGTAGAATCGGAGCCCGCCCGTGATTGTCAGGACCTCTCGCCATGACCCGCGCCACGACCAGCCAGCCCAGCGACATGCCGCTGCTGCTTGAACCGGAAGACCTCAATGCCCGCCTCGGCGATGCGCGGCTGCTGATCGTGGATCTCGGCAAGACGCAGATCTATCAGCAAGCCCACATTCCCGGCGCCATCCATCTTGATTTTCGCCGCCTGCAACACGGCGCGCCGCCGGTCAGCGGCCTGATTCCCCCACCCGACGAACTGGAAGCCCTGTTCTGCGACATCGGTCTGACGCCGGACACCCATGTGGTGGCCTGCGACGACGAAGGCGGCGGCTGGGCCGCCCGCTTGCTGTGGCTGCTGGAGATCGCTGGCCATACCCGTTACAGCTATCTCAACGGCGGCATCCACGCCTGGCTGGCGGCCGGGTTGCCCACTGACAGCCAGCCGGTGTTACCACGCCCGTCGCTGTACCGCCTGGGCGAGATCAATCTGCAACCCACCGTCGATATCGACTATGTGCTCAAGCGCCATCGCGATGCCGATGTGGTGCTGTGGGATGCACGCTCGCTGGAAGAATATGAAGGCACCCGTGCCTACGCGCCGAAAAGCGGCCATATCCCCGGCGCGGTGCATTTCGAATGGACCGATGCCATGGACAAGGCGCGCAACCTGCGGCTGCGCGAGCCGGATGCACTGCGCCGCGACCTCGCCGACCAGGGCATCACGGGCGACAAGGAAGTGATTGCCTACTGCCAGACCCATCACCGCTCCAGCCTGGCCTGGCTGGTGGGGCGCGTTCTCGGGTTCGACAATATCCGGGGCTACCCCGGCTCCTGGTCCGAATGGGGCAACCATCCGGATACGCCTGCTGAAAAGGACATGCCTGCGTGAAAGTTTCTTTCCTTGAACGTCTGTTCGTGCTGTTGCAGTACATCCTGCCGCATCATCTGCTGTCGCGCGGCGTCGGCCTGCTGGCCCGCAGTGAAGTACCGTGGATCAAGACCACCTTCATTCGCCTGTTCAGCAAGCGCTTCGGCATCACGCTGGAAGAAGCCGAGATCGAGGACGCCGACGCCTTTGCGAGCTTCAATGCGTTCTTCACCCGCGCCCTGAAACCCGGCGCGCGTCCCATCGACCCCGCTGTGGACAGCATCGCCTGCCCGGCAGATGGCGGGATCAGCCAGATCGGCCAGTTGCGCGGCAGTGACGTGCTGCAGGCCAAGGGGCACTACTATTCCGCCTTCGAGCTGCTGGGCGGTGACGCCGAGCTGGCCAGTGAATTCGTCAACGGCCATTTCGCCACCGTCTACCTGTCGCCCAGGGATTATCATCGCGTGCACATGCCCGTCAGCGGCACCCTGCGGGAAATGATCTATGTGCCCGGGCGGCTGTTCTCGGTCAATCAGGCCACCACGCGCCAGGTGCCCGGCCTGTTCGCGCGCAACGAACGTGCCGTCTGCATTTTCGACACCGATCAGGGCCCCGTCGCCGTGGTGCTGGTGGGTGCCATGATCGTGGCCGGAATCGAAACCGTGTTTGCCGGTCAGGTGACCCCGCAGCCGAGTACCATTACCCGCACCCGCTATGACCGCAGCACACCGATCCGGCTGGAAAAAGGTGACGAACTGGGCCGCTTCCTGCTCGGCTCTACCGTGGTCATGCTGTTCCCGGAGGGGCGTTGCCAATGGGCTGACGGCCTGGGCGAAGACACCCCGGTACGCATGGGGCAGGCCCTCGGCAAGGTCAGCTGAATCAGGGTCTGCGCGGCGCGCGAATTCTGTTGACGACGATGGCGTACCGGCCCGACACTGGCGGCGCCATCGACTATCTCCCGGCGGAGTGTCCGGGTTGCCATGCGGCTGATTACCTTCGATCCGTTTCGCACGCTGGGCCTGCCCGGCGTGCGCTATATCAAACCGGAGCTGATGAACCGGCATCTGGCGGACATCCGCGCGGCAGATTGCCTGCTGTTTCCCGGGTACTGGCAGCTCAACACCCTGCACTATGTGCTGCGCCAACGTATCTTCCCCAGCCCGGTGACCTACCATCTGGGCCACGACAAGGTGGAGATGACACGCGCCTTTCAGGTGGCCTGCCCGGAGCATGTCCCGCACACGGAAATCCTCGCCAGCACACCGGAAAATGTTCGTGATGTCCTGCAACGCTGGCCCTTGCCCTTCGTGGCCAAGGTAGTGCGTGCCAGCCAGGGGCTGGGCGTCTATCTGATCGACAATGCGGCGCAATTCGAGGCCTACGCGCAGCAGAACGAGGTGCTCTATGTGCAGCAGCGCCTGCCCATAGAGCGGGACCTGCGTATCGTCGTGGTGGGGCGTGAGATCGTGGCGGCCTACTGGCGCGAAGGCGCCGACTTCCACAACAACGTGTCACGCGGCGGCGTGGTCCGGCTGGAACTGCCGGTGCCGTCTGTCGCCACCGACTTCGTACTCAGTCTGAGCCAGTATCTGGATATCGACCATGCCGGCTTCGACATCGCCATGGTCGAGGGCACACCGATGCTGCTGGAGTTCAATCGCCTGTTCGGCCACCAGGGCATCCCCGGCCTGGCGGGGCAGGTGGCGGACGCGACCCGGCGCTATCTGTTCGGCGACACGGCCCCACCCCCCGGACAACAGCAGCGCGCCTGAGCGATCACCGGCCGACCTCAGTGCGCGTGGATCCGCGCGGCCTGGTCGTTGATCAGTTTCTGGTAGCGCTGCGCCAGTTGCTCCAGGGGCTGCAGCCGGAAGCTGTCGTCCTCGCCACGCTGCACCGTCAGCGCCTGCTCGGGGCGATACAGTGAGCGCGTGTCCAGCTCCAGCGCCACCAGCTCGTTCTCCGGCACATGCACCCGCCCCGGCGTACCCGCCTCACAACAGGCGCTGCTGCCCAGGCCGTTCACATCGGTGGTAACCAGCGCCTTGAACTCCAGCGCCGGTTCGCCCGCTTCCTTGCGTTGCTCACCCAGACGGCGCGCCACACGCAGGAACAGCATCCCGGCGCAAACGCCGTGGAACGCCGCCTCGCGCGGCAGGACCGTTTCCGCATCGGCGGCAAACGACAGCACAGCGCCGTCCGCCAGCCCGGATTCCCGGCGCGCGCCGTACAGGCCGGTCACCGTACGCAGCAGGGCATCATAGGGCGCCAGCATGCTGCGCCAGCGCTCCTCGGTATAGCGCGCTTGCCAGTGCACCAGATTGACCACAGTGAGGTGCAAAACCGCCAGCGGAGGTGTCTCCGTTGCCTCTCCGGTTTCACTGGCCTCGCTCGCCACGCCCGGCACCGCCGCCTCGGACGCGACCTCCTCGGGCGCGGCCCAGAGCGGCTCGCCGTTCAGGCGCCGATAAACCAGTGTTGCCACCACGCGCAGCCCCAGCAGGCACAGCACGATGAGCACGAAACCGGCTTCCACCTGCTGGCGCGTCGCTTGCTGGGAAGCACTCCACAGGGTCACGTTGCCGACGATCCCCTGATCGCCCAGCCGGACCGGCTGCGACACCTGCGGGCCGTGCGTCTCGTCACCGTGACTGGCCAGCACCCGCCCTCCGGCATCTTCCAGCTGCACCCGCGCCACCGGCGCCAGCGAGCCGGTCTGCCGGGCGATGACATTCAGGCTGACCAGATTGCCGCCAACGATATAGTCCCCGGCCGCATGCGCGGTCTGCCGCGCCAGGGCCTCCAGATGACTGATGCGGCTCTGCGCCAGACGCGCATCCAGATGCTCGAGAAAATAGATCCCCACCATCAGGCAGGCCAACAGCAGCACGGCCAGTTCCCGCAACAGCGGACGCTCGTGATTGAGGCGGGCACGCCAGCGCGCCCAGGCAGTCGATTTCATTCAGTCTCTGATTCGGTATGACAGGCGCGCAGTATAACCCGGGGACGCGCCCACGGCCTCGCCATTGCCCGACAAATCACTCACAATAGACGCCATTGCAGAGGCTCACACTGTTTCAGGGGACCGCTCCGTTGCGCGATATCATTCTTATCCAGGTGTCCGGTGGCGACCGCCCCGGCCTGACAGCGGCTTTCACCCGCATCCTCGCCCAGTACCATCTGAATATTCTGGATATCGGCCAGGCCGTGATCCACGACACCCTGTCGCTGGGCATCCTGGTGGAGGTCCCGGCCACGGCCGAATCGTCGGCGTTGCTCAAGGATCTGTTGTTTGAAGCACACAAACTGAAAGTGTCTGTGCGCTTTCTGCCGATCGATCATGACCGCTACGATGAATGGGTCGCGGGCCAGGGCAAGGACCGCTACATCATCACCCTGCTGTCGCGCCGCATTACGGCGGCGCAACTGGGCGAAGTGACGGCGGTGGTGGCGGACAACGCGCTGAATATCGACAGCATCAATCGTTTGTCCGGCCGCGTGCATCTGGAGGGCGAGGAACGCCCCGACGAAGATGCCCGCGCCTGCGTGGAGATTTCCGTGCGCGGACGACCGAGCAATCCGGAAGCCATGCGCGCCGCGTTCCTGCGTATCGCCAACGAACAGAATCTGGATATCGCGTTCCAGAAAGACAGCGCCTTCCGCCGCAATCGTCGCCTCGTCGTGTTCGATATGGATTCCACCCTGATCGAGTCTGAAGTGATCGACGAACTGGCGCGGGAAGCGGGTGTCGGCGAGCAGGTAGAAGCCATCACCGAACGCGCCATGCGCGGAGAACTGGATTTCAACGACAGCTTCCGCGAACGCGTGGCGCTATTGAAAGGTCTGGACGCCGACGCCCTGCAACGGGTGCAGCAGCGTATTCGCCTCACCGAGGGCGCCGAGCGACTGATCGGTACGCTGAAAGCCCTGGGCTACCGCACCGCCATTCTCAGCGGCGGCTTTACCTGGTTCGGCAATTACCTGAAAGCCAAGCTCGGCATTGACCATGTGCATGCCAACGAGCTGGAAATCGAGAATGGCCAGGTGACCGGCCGCGTCGTGGGCGCCATCGTCAACGGCCAGCGCAAGGCAGAACTGCTGCGCGAGATTGCCGCCCACGAGGGCATCAGTCTGGAACAGGTGATTGCGGTGGGCGACGGCGCCAATGATCTGCCGATGCTGGGCATCGCCGGGCTGGGCATTGCATTCCGCGCCAAGCCGCTGGTCAAGGAAAGTGCCGAGCAGGCGATTTCGACGCTGGGACTGGACGGCATCCTGTACCTGATCGGCGTACGCGACCGCGATCAGGCGGAGCTGCTGGCCGCCGGTTTCCAGCTTCCCCGGGAGGGCTGAGCCAGCGGCTCAGCTTTCTTCGTTGATCTGCATCTCCGGACCCGGCGCCTGCAGGTAATATCCCTGCAGGTAGTTGATGCCGTTCAGGGTCCAGAGCACCTGCATCTGCTGGGCCGATTCCACAAAACCGACCACCACCTTGCGGCCCTGACCACTGGCCGTGCTGATCAGGTCGGCAAACTTCTGTTTGCTCTCCGCCTTGCTCAGCTCCTGGGTGAAGCTGCCGTCGAACTTGACCATGGCCGCTGGCAGATGCTCGAACAGCTTGAACGGGTTGATGCCGCCGGCAAAACGGCTGATCGACAGGCCGCAACCGAGCACCGCAATCTGCTCGACAAAGACCTGCGCCTGCTTGAGGAAACTGTTGGCGTCCGCTTCGGAGAGCTGGAACAGCAGCCGACTGCCGTCGAAGCGCGCCGCCTTGATGGCCTTGCCAATCCACGGCGCCAGATCGGTTTCCTGCAGCGAATGCCCACTTAGGTTGATGAGCAGACTGACCCGCCCCTGTTGCGACGCCGCCGCGCGCATGGCATGCAGCGTCACCCAGCGGTCGATCTTGCCCGCCAGCCCGTGCTCTGCGGCCACCGGCATGAAGGCGTCCGGCTTCAGGTCTTCGCCATCCTTCTGTGGCAAATGGACAAACACCTCGAACAGGTGATCGCCTTCGTCCGACAGGTTCATCAGCGGCTGGTACATCAGCCGGAAGCTGTTGTTTTCCAGCGCATGGCGGATCGACAACAGCACCGCTTCCGACGAGCCGGCGGCCACGTCATCCATCGGGTCGTGCACATGCACGTTGTTGCCCTGCTGATTATTCGCCTTCTGCGCCTTGTTGCAGCAATCCAGCGCCTTGGTCATGACCGCCTGGCTGTTGCGGCTGTCTTCCTGGACGAAGGCCACACCGATACTGGCGGTCAGATGCAATGTTCTGCCCTGCACGGCCGGCATCAGGGTTTCGATCACCTTGCGCAAGGCCTCGGCCTGGTCGCGCGCCACATCACGGTCATCCACCGGCAGCAGCAAGGCGAATTCCTCATCGCCCACCCGGGCCAATGGCACCGGCCCCTGAATCGCACCGCGCAGCGCTTCCGCCACCAGCCCCAGGGCCTCGTCGGCCCCTTCGATACCGACCACACTCTGGTGCTGCTCGAACTGGTCCACACGCAGATAAAGCACGGCGCTCATCTGGCCCTGCTTCACCGCCTCGGACAAGGCCGCATCCAGCTGCTCCATCAGCCAGCCCCGGTTGTACAGGCCGGTGACCTGGTCCATGCGGCTCATTTCATCCAGTTTTTCCTGCAGCGCGGATTCGTCCACCGCAGCACTGCGAATCACGATCTGGGTGCAGGTTTCACCGTCATAGGTAGAGGGGGAAAATACAAAGGTGGCATCGAACTCGTCGCCGCCGGTATTCACACCACGGCATTCCAGTTCGTTGGTCTGGCTCTCATCCTGGGCGCGGCTGCGCAGCAGTTTCTTGAGTTTTTCATGGTCGGCGGCAGACACCATATCCATGATCGGCACCCCGGCCAGATCATCGGCGCTGTCGTAGCCGAACATTTCGAGATAGGTATCGTTGGCGTGGATATGCATGCCGTCCACGACGTAGGCGATGGCGTCGCGGCTCTGGTCCATCAGGACCGACAACCGTTTCTCTGCATCACGCAGGGCGAGTTCGAGCTGCTGACGCTCCTTGCGCAATTGCAGATGCTGCAACTGCTGATCCACCAGCAGCATGATCAGGTCTCGATTGGCCACGGGCGCCATGGCACGGGCGCCCGCCTGCATGGCCGCCAGCAGCGCGTCCTGATCAAACTCGTCCACCAGCGCAATGGTGGGCACCGCCTTGCCCAGGCGCTGCATGTGCGCCATGGTCTGATCCAGCGTGCAGCCACCGAAGGCCGGGCGGCACAGCAATAGCTCCCAGCTGCCGGACTTCAGGGCACGCAACAGATCATCCTCTCCGAGCACCAGTTCCGCCCGGGTGGCCCGGCCTGCATTACGCAGGGCGTTCATCAGTTGTTCTGCATCGTCCTGGGAGTCGTGGGCGATCAGTAGCCGAATGGTATCCAGTTTGTAGGTCATGCAGGATCTCGAAGCGTCGTGGCGCGCGGCTCATTTTGCCCGGTGCCTGCCGGGAATCAAGCGGGGGAGCGGGGCCTTTCAGTGATCACACTGGAATTGTGACACAAATCACGCCCCGGTCAGAGTGAAGACCAGATCGACTTGAAGTCATCGCCCGCAGCGTCGTCCTGTCCGGCCCCGCCTCGCTGGCTCTGTTCCTGGCCGCGAAACTCGAACTGACTGAAACTGGCGGTGCCGGTCAGGCGCCGCGTCAGCAGCACTCGCTCTGTCACGCCCTGGCGGATGATTTCCAGCCGGGCGTTACTGTGAAACCCCACGGCGGGTACCAGGAGGGTCGCATCCTGGCCAATGGCCTGAAGCGCCGGCAGCACCAGCACACGCATGAACTCGGACGGGTCACCGGTCTTCTTCAGCACGCGGGCCGCGGCGGGCAAGGCGCGGGGCGCCAGCAACTCCAGCCCGAACTGGGCCGCCTGATGGCTCAATTGCTTCACCCAGCGGACCACACCCACCGTCCACTCATGGTGATCCTGCTCACGCACACCCACCAGCTCGCCAGTACGCAGTTGGGGCGGTGTTTCCCCCTCCCAGGCCAGACAATAGCCTCCGGGGCTGACATTCACTGTTTCACAGCGGTGGCTGGTGAAGGCGACACGCCCGCCATCGCCCTGGCGTGCCTGGACGGCAGCGGTGATACCGGACAGATCAATGCTTTCGATGTCCGTGCTGTCGGCCATGCGATAGTCACCGGCATCCGGGGCCTGGCTCCAGGGGTCCTCCTCGCGCAGCGACGGCTGCATACCGGCCGAAGAGGCACGGCGCACCTGGCCGGAGAAGGGATTGCTGCCGTCGCCCTCCAGAACCCGCAACCGGGCCGCGCCTATCTGGGTGGCGAAATCGGCACCCTCCGAAGAAAAATGATGCAGTGCACCCAGGCCGAAACAGATATCCAGAGAGACACGCTGGGCAACACGCGAAAAGGTGCGTTCGGTCAGCGCCCCCCAGGCCTGACGCAGATGCACCGTCAGGGATTCCGACAGCCCGGCTGGCCGCGCCAGCACAGCGGCACCCTCCGACCCGTCACGCCCCAGTTCCGCCACCAGCCGCTGGGCATCGATGTAGCGGCAGCTGCCACGCGCCACGGACACATGGGTGCGATAGGTCGGTGGCCGGTCCACTTGCAGATCGAACACGAACAGATCGTCTTCCCCGGCCGCAGATCGGACGTCCACGAGCACAGCGCCGGCACGCGCGAGTGCGTAGACCGTCGCCAGCTCCTGCTGCCGCAACTGGTTCGGTTTTGCCGTGGCCAGCAACAGGCTGCGGATATAGGCCTGGGCGACCGTGGTGTCCGCCGCACCTTCAGACAACAGCGGGTCGCTGACAACGCGATCCTCCAGCTCATGCCGCTCGGCCAGCAGGAACAACTGGTGCAGCTCCAGCCACACATGGCGCGGCGTCGGGAAATAGAGTTGATAACAGCGCAGCAAGGTATCGCCCATTGCCGTGATGGCGCGGTGCAGGGCGATGGCCAGGGCATCGCGCACCTCGCGATCCTCGGCCTTGCGCAAACCGCGCGCTATCACCAGCTTGTAGCCGTTGGCCAGATGCCCCTGCAAGGCCTGGGCAAGGCTGGCAACACGGCGCGCCTTCTCCGGCAGCACGAGTGACTGACGCAGATAATGCTTGCCGAGGCTGTCGGTGACATGCAGCAGCACCGGCCGCAGGATTTCCAGTAACTGGAAACGGGTGCGCGTGTCGATGCGCAGACGATTGAGTTCCTGAATATATTGATAGAGCTGGCGCGAGGTCTCGCCCATGTTCATGAGCGGCAGCTGCTCTACCCAGGCCTGCAGCTTGCGTGGTTGAGCATGGCCCAGCGTCAATGCTGTGAGGTCCTGCTCAGGCAGCTTGAGGCGAATGCGCTCTGCGTCAGATTGCATGCCAGTATCCCCGACTGTCCCAAATCGGCACCCCTTGAGAGAGGCGCCCGTTGCGGTGCTATCGTGTTCTTATGCTTATGGCTTTTTTGTGCTCCACGTCTCCGACTCTAAGGTACTGGTGCACAAGTTGTAAACGAATTGACGATTTTATGACCAAGGTGCCAGAACCGCTTATAACGCCTCATGCAGCGGCGTCTTGGCGGCATCCCCGGCGACTTCGCGGACCAGCCGCGGCACCAGATACCCGGGCAGGCGACCACGCAACGCCTGCTGTAGCGCCAACGCGTCGCTGTCGGGCACCGCAAAATGCGCCGCACCCGCCACGCGGTCCAGTTGATGCAGGTAGTAAGGCAGCACCCCGGCCGCAAACAGGGCCTCACTCAGCGCCACCTGATCCGCCAGGCTGTCGTTCACCCCTCGCAGCAAAACGGCCTGATTCAGCAGTGTGACCCCCGCGCGCCGCAGTGGTGCCAGCTCATCCCCCAGGCCAGCCGCCAGTTCGCGGGCATGATTGGCATGCAACACCAGCACACTCTGCCAGCGCGGGTCAGCCAGCGCCTGCACCAACCGGGGCGTCATGCGCCCCGGAATCACCACCGGCAGACGGCTGTGGATACGCAACCGACGCAGATGGGGCATGCCAGCCAATGCATCCAGCAGCCCGAGCAGGCGGCGGTCACTCAGGCTCAACGGGTCACCGCCGGAGAGAATCACCTCGCTGACATCCGGCTGCGCCGCCAGCCAGTCCAGCGCCTGCGACAGCCGCTGCGGGGTAGGCATATGGTCGTTGTAGGGAAAATGCCGCCGAAAACAGTAGCGGCAATGTACGGCGCAGGCACCGGTCACCACCAGCAGCACACGCCCGTGGTACTTGTGCAGCACGCCCGGCACCGGGGTGTGCGCCGCTTCCGCCAACGGGTCCGGGGTGTAACCCGGTACCGCCTCTACCTCCTCCGGCGCTGCCAGCACCTGACGCAGCAACGGGTCATCGGGGTCGCCCGGCAGGATGCGGGCGGCATAGCTGCGCGGCACGCGCAGCGGGAAATCGGCCGCAGCGCGTAACGACGCCGGCAGGTCTGCGGCCACCAGCCCCAGTCCCGCCAGCAGTTCTGTCACCGCCGTGATGGTATCGGCCTGAGCCTGCTCCCAGGACGGCGACACCTCGGCCTGGAGCCGGATACGGCGGGCGTCTTCAGCGGTCATACCGCCCCGCGCCACTGGCTTGTCGTCATGGTCTGCCAAGTCTGCCTCTGCTGCGTTATCATTGCCGCCCTTATTCGCGTTTCACTGTGGGTGTCTACATGGCGAGCTATTCTACCAACGAATTCAAGTCCGGCCTGAAAGTGATGCTGGACGGCGATCCCTGCGCCATCGTCGAGAACGAATTCGTCAAGCCCGGCAAGGGCCAGGCCTTCAATCGCGTCAAGCTGCGCAATCTGCGTTCCGGCAAGATCTGGGAGCGCACCTTCAAGTCCGGCGAGAGCCTTGAAGGCGCTGACGTCATGGATGTGGAGATGCAGTACCTCTACAGCGATGGCGAGTTCTGGCACTTCATGAACCCCGAATCTTTCGAGCAGCTGCCCGCCGATGAATCCGCCGTGCGCGACGCCATTCAATGGCTCAAGGAAGAAGACCTGTGCACCGTGACCCTGTACAACGGCGCGCCGCTGGCCGTGCTGCCGCCGAATTTCGTCGAGCTGGAAATCGTCGAGACTGACCCCGGCCTCAAGGGCGACACTGCGGGCACGGGCGGCAAGCCCGCCAAGCTGTCCACCGGCGCCACCGTACGGGTGCCATTGTTTGTGCAGACCGGCGAAGTGGTCAAGGTCGATACCCGCACCGGCGAGTACGTCAACCGCGTCAAGGGCTGATGACCGACGACCGCTGGCGACCCACTGGCAGCGCCCGGGCTCTCAAGGCCCGGGCGCAGTTGTATGCGGCCGTCCGCGCCTTTTTTGCCGCACGCGAGGTGATGGAAGTCAGCACCCCGGTGCTGGCCGCCCACGGCGTGACCGATCCGCATATTCCCTGCATCGCCGTCCCGGGCTATGGCTACCTGCAATCCTCGCCGGAATACCATATGAAGCGGCTACTGGCCGCCGGCTGTGGCCCGCTCTATCAGATCAGCCACGCCTTCCGTGACGGCGAAGCCGGGCAACGCCACAACCCGGAGTTCACCTTGCTGGAGTGGTATCGCCCCGGCTTTGACCTGCAAGCGCTGATCGACGAAACGGTGACCCTGCTGGCGGCGCAGCTCCGTCAGCCCCCGGTACAGCAACATCGGTTCCGTGATCTGTTCCAGGCGGTGACCGGCCTGGACCCTGTGCAGGCCTCGCTGGATGCGCTGTACCGTGCCAGCGCAGAGGAATTGCCTGCGCATCTGGACCGCGCCGCGCTGGTGGATTACCTGATGGCCACGCGCATCGAGGCCGCCCTGCCCGCCCATACACTGACGGTGATCAGCCACTACCCCGGCTGGGCCGCAGCGCTGGCGCGCACCACCCCGGACCACGACGGCGAGCTCGTCGCCGAGCGCTTCGAGATCTATTACGGCGCCATGGAACTGGCCAACGGGTATCACGAACTGACCGACGCGGCCGAACAGGCGCGGCGCTTCGACGCAGATCAGCAACGACGTGACGCGGCGGCCCTGCCGAGCATGCAAGGCGACCCTCATCTGCTGGCGGCACTGGCGCAAGGCCTGCCCGACTGTGCCGGTGTCGCCCTCGGTCTGGACCGCCTGCTGATGTGCCAACTGGGCGCCACCAGTATCCGCGAGGTGTTGGCCTTCCCCGGCGATATCGCCTGATACTGACCTGATCCTCGTCCTGATCCCCCTACCAACGACTAATACTGACGCCGGGAGCGCGCGTGGTACTTGTTGAGCATGGATACAACAAGAACGGGGGAAATCACCATGCGCCATGCCCGCCATGGTCTGTCGACACTGCTGTGTGCCGGCGTGACCTTGCTTGCCTCACTGACCGTCAGCGCCGCCCCGCCGGTGGCCATCGGCATCAATTACCCACGTAGCGGCGAATACAGCCAGGAAGGCCTGATGCAGATGCGCGGCGCGCTGATGGCCATCGATGAAATCAATGCCGCGGGTGGCGTGCTGGGGCGCCCCATTACGCTGCTGGAAGCCGACACCGCCTCACGCCCGGCCCAGGCCGCCGACAATGTGGACCAGTTGGCCGACCAGGGCGCGCGCATGCTGTTCGGTGGCTCCTCCAGCGCGGTCGCCGTGGCCGCCGGTCAGCGCGCCCGCCAGCGGGGCCTGCTCTATTTCGGCACCCTCACCTACTCCAATGACACCACCGGCAAGGACGGCCACCGCTATATGTTCCGCGAGTGCTACAACGCCTGGATGTCCTCACGGGTGCTGGGGCAACATCTGCGCGAGCACTTTGCCGACCAGCGCTATTTCTACATCACTGCCGATTACACCTGGGGCCACACCACCGAAGCGTCGATGCGCCGTTTCACCGACACCGAAAGCGAAGGGGATCATGGTCGCACCATGATCCCCTTCCCCGGCGGTCGCTATCGGCAGATCCAGGCCGCACTGACCGAAGCGGCCGAGAGCGAAGCCGAGGTGCTGGTGATGGTGCTGTTCGGCAACCAGATGGTGACCGCGATGCGCATTGCCCATGAAATGGGCCTGACCCGGCGCATGCAGATCGTGGTGCCCAACCTGACCCTGAGCATGGTGGAGCAGGCCGGCCCGGGCATCATGGCCGGGGTGCTGGGCGCCTCGCCCTGGACCTGGAATGTACCCTTCCACTACGACTACCCGCGCGGACAGGCCTTTGTGAATGCCTTTGCCGAACGCTACGAGACCTACCCGTCCACGTCGGCCGCCTCGGCCTACAGCATCGTTTACCAATGGCGCGACGCCGTTGAACGGGCCCGCAGCTTCGACAGTGAGCGTCTGATCGCGGCCCTGGAAGGCCATCGCTACAGCCTGCTGAAAGACGAACAACAGTGGCGCGCCTTCGATCACCAGAACGTGCAAACGGTTTACGCGGTGCGCATCAACCCGCGCGAAACGGTGATGGCGGATCGCTTTCGTCAGAATTACTTCGAGATCCTTGACGCCATGGATGGCGAACGCGCCGCCCAGACACAGGTGGAGTGGATCGCAGAGCGGCGCCGCTACGGACAACCGCCCCGGCTTGAGTGAGCGGTCAGGCGGAAACCCTGCCGGCGGTGTCCTCGATCAGGTCGGCGATCTGCGGCAGCACGCTTTCCGGCAGGTCGTGGCCCATGCCCGGAATCATGTGCAGGCGGGCGCCGGGGATATGCTTTGCCGAGGCCTTGCCGCCAGCGGGCCGGATCAGCGGGTCTTCGGCACCGTGGATGATCGTGGCGGGGCAGCGGATCGTTTTCACATAGCGCGTCAGGTCGCCGGTGGCCAGGATGGCAAAGAACTGCTGGCGAATACCGCGCGGGTAGAGACCGCGCTCCCAGCTTTCGCCGAACATCTGCTCGACCAGTTGCGCGCCCGGATCAAGGGTGCCGCCAATCCGTTTCATCATCTCGTGGCCGAAGGCGATGTATTGCTCGCGGTTCTCGATACGCACACGCGGCGCCACCAGAGTCTTCAGCGCGGCCGGTTTCGGCGGTGGCAACCAGCGGCTGTTGGTGCCGGACATGATCGAGGTCAGGCTGGCCACCCGCTGCGCCCGGGTAGCCGCCATCAACTGGCTGATCATGCCGCCCATGGACACGCCGATCAGGTGGGCACGTTCGATCTCGAGGGTATCCAGCACGGCGCAGGTATCGTCCACCATATCGTGCAACGTATAGGGCGCATGCACCTTGAGGCCCAGGGTGGCGCGGGCGATGGCGGCAGCAGGCGAGTGCCGGATGGCACCGCGCAGCTTCGTGGACAAGCCGACGTCGCGGTTATCGAAGCGAATCACGCGAAACCCGCGCGCCGCCAGATCATCCAGCAGCGGCGCGGGCCAGAACACCATCTGGGCTGACAGGCCCATGACAAACAACAGCGGCGTGCCATCCTCCGGGCCACGCTCGTCGTAGCACAGTTCAATGCCTTGCGGCGTGGTCACGGTGCCACTGCGCAGGGGGTGCGCAGCGGCGAGCGGCAATGCAACGGTCATGGGCTCAGTCCTTCCTGAAACAATCTCTCGATCCGGGGACCTTATACCACCTCGATAATGGTGGCATTGGCCGTGCCGAGCCCCTCGCAGATGGCCAGAAGGCCATAGCGGCCACCGCGACGACGCAGTTCATGCACCAGCGTGGCCATCAGCTTGGTGCCGGTGGCGCCCAGCGGATGCCCCAGCGCCTGGGCGCCGCCGTTGACGTTGAGCTTGTCCAGATCAGCCCCGATAGCCTTGGCCCAGGCCAGCGGCACCGAGCCGAAGGCTTCGTTCACTTCGTACAGGTCGATCTGGTCAATGGTCATGCCCGCCTGTTTGAGCACCTTCTCGGTGGCCGGGATCGGCCCTTCAAGCACCATCGTCGGATCACTGCCCACTACCGCCATGGTGTGGATCTTCGCCAGCGGCTTGAGACCATATTCCTTCACCGCCGCCTCGCTGGCGATCAGCACCGCCGAAGCGCCGTCGCAAATCTGGCTGGCGAAGGCCGCTGAAATCACACCGCCGGGTTGCAGCGGCTCAAGGCTCAGCATGGCCTCGTAGTCCGGTTCCCAGCGAATGCCTTCGTCGGTGTCATGCACCAGTTTCTCGCCCTCGATATCCACCTCGATGGGCACGATCTCTTCCTTGAACTTGCCCGCTTTGGTGGCAGCCGCACCATTGACGTGGCTGGCGTAGGCGAATTTCGCCAGCTCTTCGCGGGTCACGCCGTACTTGCTCGCCATGCGCTCGGCACCGACGAACTGGCTGAAGGTTTCACCCGGATAGCGCTTGCCGATTTCGCCGGTAAACGGGTTGCCCAGCTCCTTGGCTACGGTCAGTGGCGCGCCAATAGGCACCTGGCTCATCGATTCCACCCCGCCCGCAATGATCAGGTCCTGGGTGCCGGAGAGCACGGCCTGCGCGGCGAAGTGAATGGACTGCTGGGACGAACCACACTGACGGTCAATGGACACGCCGGGCACGGATTCCGGCAGCTTCGAGCTGAGAATCGACGTGCGGGCAATGTTGAAGGTCTGGGGCCCGATCTGGCTGACGCAGCCATAGATGACATCGTCGATCTTTTCCGGCGGCACGCCGGTGCGGTCCAGCAGCGCATCGATCACGATACCGCCCAGATCGGCGGGATGCTTGCGGCTCAGGCGTCCGTTGCGGCGCCCCCCGGCGGTACGAACAGCATCAACAATGTAGGCAGTGGCCATGGGTCTCTCTCCTGATCAGGTTTGGCGCGTCGCGCGTGCACAGAGACTACCGCTCCCCCTTTACCCGCCACAATGACCCTTGATGACGTCGTGAGCAGACACCTGGTCATGCAGAGATTACACTCCGCGCCATGCGTCTGGATTACTTCGTTGCCCATGCCACCGGCCTGACCCGCAGTCAGGTGCGGGATCTGATTCGCCGCGGCGCGGTGCGCGTGGACGGCCAGCCGCGCGTGCGCGCCAACCTGAAGCTCTCTGGTGAAACCGTGTATCTGGATGATGCCCCCCTGACACTGCCCGGGCATCAGTATCTGATGCTGCACAAGCCCGCCGGGGTCGTCTGCTCCACCGACGATCCGGGCCATCGCACCGTGCTCGACCTGATCCCCGCTGCGCTGCGCCGCGACCTGCACAGTGCCGGGCGGCTGGATCTGGACACCACCGGGCTGGTGCTGCTGACCAGCGATGGCCAGTGGTCGCATCGCATCACCTCCCCCAACAGCCATTGCCCGAAGCGCTACCGCGTGGATACCGCACGGCCACTGACCGCCGAAGCACTGGCGCAGCTCGCTGCCGGCGTTGTGCTGCGCGATGACCCCACCCCGACCCGGCCTGCCGTGGTCACACCGCTGAATGACACCCGGCTGAGCCTGACCATCAGCGAGGGCCGCTATCACCAGGTGAAACGCATGCTGGCCGCCGTGGGCAACCACGTGGTGGCGTTGCACCGCGAGGCCATCGGGGCGGTCGAGCTGGATGCCGAATTGCCGGAAGGCCATTGGCGCGCGCTCGGCCGCAGCGAAATCGACGCGTTCCGGTAAGTCAGACACGGTTCACATTTCCCTGTTTTTTACAGTTACCCCTCAGGAAACCGCCCGGTCATGCGCTTGGTCGGTTACAATGTGAAACACTCAGGGACTGAGTCGTAGAACAATGCCATGCTGGAGCGCTACAACGTTTTAAGGCCGGAGTGCCTTGTGATTCTTGTGCAGCCTGTTTCTGCACGTCACATCGACATTTTTTTCGCGGTATCTCGCGATGTCGTCTCTAGATAATGACCAGAAGTGCGCCTGCTCGCAGGCAGGCGCTGGGAGAGCCTTATGTCCAGAATTTATCCTTTTTCCCTGTCCGCGCTGACCGGCGCCCTGATCCTGGCCAGTGGCCAGAGTCTCGCTGGCGGCCTGTCGCTGAATGAGCAAAGCGCCAGCGGCATGGGCACCGCCTATGCGGGCCGAGCGTCCTCCGCACTGGACGCCAGCACCCTGTACGGCAACCCGGCCGGCATGTCGCGCCTCAACCGTGCCCAGGTCAGCGGCGGCCTCGCCGTGCTGGCACCGAATGTCGATATCAAGGACGCACAAGGCGACGCGCCCGGCACCAATCAGGGCAACATGGTGCCCACCTCGACCATTCCGTTCGGCTATTACGTCACGCCGATCGACGACAACTGGCACTTCGGCATTGGTGCCTATGCCCCGTTTGGCGGCCATGCGGATTACGAAGACACCTTCCAGGGCCGCTACCAGGGGCTGGAGACCGAAGTCCGTGTCATCACCGTGCAGCCCACCATCAGCTATCGCTTCAATGATCGTATTTCCGTCGGTGCGGGGATTACTTTCAATCGCATCGACGGCACGCTGAGCAATAATTTCAGCAACGCCACGATCTCGGGCGGCACCAATCTGACGGACGCTACACTGACCAGCGAAGGTGACGACTACGGTTACGGCTACAACCTGGGCGTGATGGCCGACGTCCTCGACGGCACCACGGTAGGCCTCACCTACTATTCCAAGGTGGATTACACCCTCGAAGGCCACACCACGCTGGAAGACATGGACCCTGCCGCAGCCGCTTTCGGCCTGGTCAACGGCCGCTACGACGCGCAGCTGGATTTCACCACACCAGAGCATGTGGCCGCCTCGGTCAGCCATGCGCTGGACGAGCGCTGGACGCTGCATGGTGGCGCAGTATGGACCCGCTGGAGCCGCTTGCAGCGTATCGATGTGGAAAATGAGGGCGCCCAGGGCGCACTGGCCGTAACGTCTGAAGAAATCCGCTTCCGCGACACGCTGGCGGTGTCGTTCGGCGCGTCCTATCAGCTCGACGAACAGTGGATCTTGCGCGCCGGGTTTGCACTGGATGAATCACCGGCCACCAGCCAGGACCGCAGCGTGCGCGTGCCCTACGGTCACCGCAAGGTGCTGGCCATCGGCGCCGGCTGGTCACCGAATCCGGACCTGACACTGGATCTGGGCTATGCCTATCTGTGGGAGAGTGACGCGGCCGTGGAACAGGAAGACAGCACCGGCCCTGCGGCCCTGCGGCCCGGGTACAGCGGTACGTTCAGTACCGATGTGCACGGGTTATCTGCGCAGTTGAGCTACCGCTTCTGAGGCAGGTTCTGCCTGAGTAGAAACCTGCCGGGCTGAGCACCGCGAAGCCCGGCAGGTTTCACTCCTTGTTCAGTCGTCCTTGCGCTCTACCGCCATGCGGTCCACATTCTGGAAACCACGTGGCAACTTGGCACCACGCCGACCCCGCTCACCGAAGTAATGCTCCAGGTCCGACGCTCGCAAACCGATGTGCCGCTTGCCTGCATAGATCAGCAGCGTATCCGCCGGCGCCAGCACCTGCGCTGCCACCACAAACTCCAGCCGCTCCTGCACCCGCGCCGACGGGATCGACATCATCTTGTTGCCCTTGCCTCGCGGCATCTCCGGCAGCTCACTCACCGGGAACACCAGCAGGCGCCCTTCGTTGGACAGGACTGCAATCAGGTCGTCCTCGACACGGCGTACCGGCTGCGGCGCCAGCACGCGCGCGCCCTTGGGCACGGTCAGCACGGTCTTGCCCGCCTTCTTGTTCGCCTGCATATCACCCAGCCTGGCAATAAAGCCGTAACCGGCGTCGCTGGCCAGCAACCAGGCCGACGTGTCCTGGCCCATCAGTGCCGCGACAAAACTCGCCCCGCTGGGCGGGTTGAGCCGGCCAGACAGCGGTTCGCCCTGACCACGTGCCGACGGCAAGGTATGTGCGGGCAACGAATAACTGCGGCCCGTGCTATCGAGAAAGCAGACCGCCTGATTCGACTTGCCCTGTGCCGCAGACAGGAAGCCGTCACCGGTCTTGTAACTCAGGGCCACCGCATCCACATCATGCCCTTTGGCGGCACGCACCCAGCCCTTCTCTGACAACACCACCGTGACCGGATCGGCCGATACCAGCTCGGTTTCATCCAGCGCCCGGGCTTCGGCGCGCGATACCAGAGGCGAGCGACGCGCGTCCCCGAAAGTCTCGGCATCCTGCTTCAACTCGCGCGCCACCAGATTTTTCATCTTCGTCATGGAGCCCAGCGTGGCTTCCAGCCCTTCGCGCTCTTTCTGCAACTCATCCTGCTCGCCGCGAATCTTCATTTCTTCCAGCTTGGCGAGGTGACGCAGTTTCAGTTCCAGGATCGCTTCGGCCTGCCGGTCGGAAATGCCGAAGCGTTCCATCAGCACGGCCTTGGGCTCATCTTCATAACGGATGATGCGAATCACTTCATCGATATTCAGGAAGGCCACCAGCAGACCTTCCAGGATATGCAGGCGATCCAGCACCTTGTCGAGGCGATGCTGCAACCGGCGGCGCACGGTGATCATGCGGTACTGGAGCCATTCATTGAGAATGGTGTCCAGCGACTTCACCCGGGGGCGACCATCGATGCCGATCATGTTCAGGTTGATGCGGTAGTTCTTTTCCAGGTCGGTGGTGGCAAACAGATGCCCCATCAACTGCTCGACATCAATCCGGCTGGAGCGCGGTGTAATAATCAGTCGCGTCGGGTTCTCATGGTCGGACTCATCGCGCAGATCGCTGACCATCGGCAGCTTCTTCTTCTGCATCTGATCGGCAATCTGTTCCAGCACCTTGGCGCCGGATACCTGGTACGGCAGCGCAGTGATGACGATGTCGCCTTCCTCGCGTTCCCACACCGCCCGCTGCTTGACCGAGCCCTTGCCCTCGGCATACATGCGGATGATGTCGTTACGCGGCGTGATGATTTCCGCCTGGGTGGGGAAATCCGGCCCCTGGATATGCTCCATCAGATCATCCAGCGACGCGCCGGGGTCTTTCAGCAAATGAATACAGGCGCTCGCCACTTCGCGCAGGTTGTGCGGCGGAATATCCGTACTCATGCCCACAGCAATACCCGTGGTGCCGTTGAGCAACACATTGGGCAACCGCGCCGGCAGCAGTTTGGGCTCATCCATGGTGCCATCGAAGTTCGGCACCCACTCCACCGTGCCCTGACCCAGTTCGGCCAGCAGCACCTCTGCATAAGGCGCCAGGCGCGACTCGGTGTAACGCATGGCGGCAAAAGATTTGGGATCGTCGGTGGAGCCCCAGTTACCTTGCCCATCCACCAGCGGATAGCGGTAACTGAATGGCTGCGCCATCAATACCATGGCCTCATAACAGGCCGAATCACCATGCGGGTGGTATTTGCCCAGCACATCACCCACGGTACGCGCGGACTTCTTGTACTTGGAGGTATTCTTCAGGCCCAGCTCGCTCATTGCATAGACAATGCGTCGCTGCACCGGCTTCAGACCATCACCGATATGCGGCAAGGCCCGATCGAGAATGACATACATGGAGTAGTCCAGATATGCCTTCTCGGTGTAGTCCTTGAGGGATACTTTTTCGAAATCGTCTGCCATGGATTACTCGCTACCGAGGCTTATATCTCGGCCAGATTGCCCTTTTCTTCCAGCCAGGTCTTGCGGTCCCCGGCCCGTTTTTTCGACAGCAGCATGTCCATGATCTGATGGGTATCGTCGGTCCCATCGATGGACAGTTGCACCAGGCGGCGGGTATCCGGCGCCATGGTGGTTTCACGCAGCTGCAACGGATTCATTTCACCAAGCCCCTTGAAGCGCGTCACCTGCACCTTGCCGCGTTTCTTCTCGGCGGTGATGCGATCCAGAATGCCCTGGCGCTCATCCTTGTCCAGCGCGTAGTAGACATCCTTGCCCACATCAATGCGGTACAGCGGTGGCATGGCCACGAACACATGTCCCTCACGCACCAGCGTCGGAAAATGCCGCACAAACAGGGCGCACAACAGCGTGGCGATGTGCAGCCCGTCAGAGTCGGCGTCGGCCAGAATGCAGACCTTGCCGTAACGCAAACCGTTGAGGTCGTCCGAACCGGGTTCGATCCCCAGCGCCACGGCGATGTCATGAATTTCCTGCGAGGCGAGCACTTCCGAGGAGTCCACTTCCCAGGAATTCAGAATCTTGCCGCGCAGCGGCATGATGGCCTGGAACTCGCGGCTGCGGGCCTGTTTGGCCGAACCGCCTGCAGAATCCCCTTCCACCAGGAACAGCTCGGTACGTGCCGGATCATCACTGGCGCAGTCCGCCAGCTTGCCAGGCAACGCCGGGCCGCTGGTGATCTTCTTGCGCGCCACTTTCTTGGCCGCACGCATGCGCCGGTTGGCATTGCTGATGCACAGCTCCGCCAGTCGCCCCGCTTCGTCCGTGTGCTGATTCAGCCACAAGCTGAAGGCATCCTTGACGACACCGGAAACAAACGCCGCCGTCGCGCGTGAACTGAGGCGCTCTTTGGTCTGCCCGGCAAATTGCGGGTCCTGCATCTTGACGCTGAGTACGTGACAGGCGCGATCCCAGATATCTTCTGGCGACAGTTTGACGCCACGCGGCAACAGGTTTCGGAATTCGCAGTACTCGCGCATGGCATCCAGCAAGCCGGCACGCAGGCCGTTGACGTGGGTGCCTCCTTGCGGGGTGGGAATCAGGTTGACGTAGGACTCGGTCACCAGTTCGCCCCCTTCCGGCAACCACAGCACCGCCCAGTCTACCGCTTCGGTGTCGCCCCGCATGACGCCGGTAAAGGGCGCCTCGGGCAGCTTTTCCCAGCCCCGCGTGGCGTCATCCAGGTATTCCACCAGGCCATCGGCGTACTGCCAGGTTTCGTTCTCGCCGTTGATCTGGTCTTCCAGTGTGACCGCCAGACCGGGGCACAGCACGGCCTTGGCGCGCAGCAGGTGGCGCAGTCGGGGCACGGCAATTTTTGGCGAATCAAAATAGCGTTCATCGGGCCAGAAATGCAGACGCGTGCCGGTATTGCGCTTGCCGCAGGTGTCGATCACTTCGAGATCGCTGGTTTTTTCGCCATGGGCGAAGGTCATGCGATGCACCTGACCGTCGCGACGCACGGTGATTTCCAGTTGCCGCGACAGCGCATTCACCACCGACACACCGACACCGTGCAAACCACCGGAGAACTGATAGTTCTTGTTCGAGAACTTGCCGCCGGAATGCAGCGTGGACAGGATGACCTCCACGCCGGGTTTCTTCAGCTGCGGGTGCATATCCACGGGCATGCCGCGGCCGTCGTCTTCCACCGATACCGAACCGTCCTTGTAGAGCACCACCTTGACGCTGCGGGCATGACCCGCCAGGGCTTCATCAACGCTGTTGTCGATGACTTCCTGGGCCAGATGGTTGGGGCGGGTAGTGTCGGTGTACATGCCCGGGCGTTTGCGCACCGGGTCCAGGCCCGAAAGGACCTCGATATTCTCGGCTGTATAATTGTTGCTCATGTATGTCCTGCTCAGGAGTTCAGGGCAATGCCACAGAACCGCAACACTAGCGGAATAAAGGCGTCGAAGTCATCAAATCCGTGGCTACCGCCCAATCCGCGGTACAGATGGCAGTCTTCGTAAAAGTCCCAGGTGTCACGCCAGTCCAGCGTGTCGTCGCCAGTCTGCATCAGCACCAGCAAACGCTCCGGGTCATCCACCTGCGGCACTTCATAGGCACGCAGCTCATCCACCCAGTGTTGCTCCAGGTGAAACGGCTCGCCGGTATGGTAGTTGGCCATGTCGCCCACATAGTCCCCCAGCAAGGCCCAGGGACGCACGGCGGGATTGATCAGTACGGCTTTCAGGTCATGGTGTGCCGCCAGCCAGGTGGCATAGAAGCCGCCCAGGGAGGACCCCACCAACGCGGCAGGCCCGGCCCCGGCGAGGGTACTTTCCAGCACCGCCATGGCCCGCTTGGGTTCCGGCGGCAGCGCGGGCACATGAATCCGGTCTTCGGCGCCATGACGGCGAAACCAGTCCACCAGCAGGCGCGCCTTGAGCGACGCCGGCGAACTGTTGAAGCCGTGGATATAGACCAGTGATGGCGATGAGGTGGCCATAATCGGGTTTCCTGTGCGGTGGCATCAGCTCCCCGCGAGGGGTGCCACGGACACTAGTAACCCTTGACCGAAAAGTCCACCTCGAAGTGCACGCCTTCGACACGGGACACCTGTGTCTCGATACGACCATCGGCATAAAGATCGAACCAGCGGTAACCGGGGGCGGTATCGTCCACAGCGAAATCCTCGCTGCCGGGTTTGAACTGCACACAGGTGGAAGGTACCGAGTACAGGGCCACGCCGTGACGCTCACCCGCGTACTCCTGGTGTACGTGGCCCCAGATCACCGCCCGCACCCGGGGGTAGCGGTCGAGCACGGCAAAGAAACGGTCCGCGCTGGCCACCACCTGGGTGTCCAGCCAGGCGCAGCCCATGGGAATCGGATGGTGATGCAGGCAGACCATGACATGGTCCTCGCCCGCGGCCGCCAGCGCCTGATCCAGGAACGCCAGATCGGCCTCGAACAACTCACCGGGCACTTCACCGGGAATGGTCGAATCCAGCATCACGAAGGTCCAGTTACCAAAACGGGCCACGCAGGGGCTGACATGGGACGGGTCAGCCTGCAAGGCAGACAGCATCGGGGCCGGCTTGTCGTGGTTGCCCTCCAGCCAGTAGATCGGCGCCGCAAGCGGCGCCAGCTTCTCGTCCAGGGTCCGGCGCAGACGACGATAGGATTCCGGCGAGGCATCCTGTGACAGATCCCCGGTAGCCAGCAACAGATCCATGTGCGGCTGCTCGGCACGGACCAGCGCCAGCACCCGCTCAAGGCTGTCTTGTGTCTCCAGACCCAGCAACTTGCCGGCTTCGTCCGCGAACAGGTGACAGTCTGATAACTGCACCACGCGCAGGGGCCTGTTTTCACCCACGTGCGTCAATATCCCCGCTCCCTTTTCGTTCAGCCTTCTTATAAACCAAAGCTCGCGCCGATTTCCAGCGACCAGCCCACACACCCGGCCCCCACCGGGTGGATTCAGGCTTGCTGACGCGTGCTCCGGGTCTCAGGCCGGAGTCCACCGTGATCGTTCACATGGCGCAACCATTCCGCCAGGTGGCGATTCCATTGCAGCTTCTCGTCCTGCTGGTGCATGCCCGGATTTGGATAGTCGTGCCGGGCGGGCACCCGCTGCCAGGGGCGCGCGCCGGTCACCTCGGCGCTGCGTGCATCATGGTAGAGCCGTATCGTGAGGGCGGGCACCGGCAGCAGGGCATGCAGGCGCTCGGGCTCGAGTTCCAGCACCGTGGTATAACGGCAGCGCTCCAGCACCCGCACCGCCACGCCTCGCGGCGACTGGTCTGACGCCGGCAGGGTCAGGTGCACGGCGTCCCGCTCCTGCAGCAGCGGCATCAACCGCATCAGGTGCAGGTAATTGGTCTCGCACTGCACCATCATCTCGCGCAGATCGACGCGATACCGTTGGCGCCGGGTCATAGTGCTCATCTGTTCTCCCGGGGGCCGCCTGCAAGGGGCGAGTCAGGGCAAGTGTCGTGCACGGACAGGTACTGGCGCCGCAGCGCGGCATGATGGAGCTGCAGCCACTGCAGGGCAATCAGGCACGGGGCATTGTCCAGCCGGCCGGCCTCCATCAACGCCGGGATCTCCGCCAGCGGCACACGCAGCACCCGGATATCCTCGCCTTCCGCCGCATTCCCGTGCAGGCCGCCTGCTGCAGACAGATCCGTCACGGCGAAGAACAGCGTCATGCGCTCGTTGCTGCCACCCGGGCTGACGAGATAGCTCGGCAGCGGGATCAGCGCCTCCAGGGTCAGGCCCGCCTCTTCCTGCGCTTCCCGGCGAATCATGTCTTCAAGGGACTCGCCCTGCTGATCCGCAATACCGGCAATCACTTCCAGGCACCAGGGCGTATCCCGGTAATCCAGCGCCCCGGCGCGGAACTGCTCGATCAGCAACACCTCATCGCGCACCGGGTCCCAGGGCAGCACCCCGGCGGCCTCGGTGCGGACAAACAGCTCACGGGTGAGCTCACGACTCCAGCCGCCGGCAAACAGCCGGTGCCGCAGGCGCAGGCGATCCAGCCGGAAGAAGCCCCTGAAGGGACTCTCCCGCGACAGGATCTCCACATCCTGCGGGCCGAAGCCGTGCGCGCCCGGCCGCTCAGCCATCCGCCTTGTGGTACAACTGCGCGCCGCTGCGGCGGAATTCGTCAGCCTTCTCCTGCATGCCGCTTTCTGCCTCTTCCTGAGCCGCAGCGTAGTCCCGCACTTCCTGGCTGATCTTCATGGAACAGAACTTGGGCCCGCACATGGAGCAGAAATGCGCCACCTTATGGGCTTGCTTGGGCATGGTTTCGTCGTGGTAGGCGCGGGCGCGGTCAGGGTCCAGGGACAGGTTGAACTGATCCTCCCAGCGGAACTCGAAGCGCGCCTTGGACAGCGCATTGTCGCGCAACTGGGCGCCCGGGTGCCCCTTGGCCAGGTCGGCCGCGTGGGCAGCGATCTTGTAGGCGATAATGCCTTCTTTCACGTCTTCCCGGTTCGGCAAACCCAGGTGCTCTTTCGGCGTGACGTAGCAGAGCATCGCCGTGCCGTACCAGCCGATCATGGCGGCACCGATGGCGCTGGCGATGTGGTCGTAGCCCGGCGAAATATCAATGGTCAGCGGCCCCAGGGTGTAGAACGGCGCCTCGTGGCACCACTTCAACTGCTCTTCCATGTTGGCCTTGATCATGTGCATGGGCACATGGCCCGGCCCTTCGATCATCACCTGCACATCGTGCTTCCAGGCGACCTGGGTGAGTTCACCCAGGGTACGCAGTTCGGCGAACTGGGCCTCGTCGTTGGCGTCCGCAATACACCCGGGACGCAGGCCGTCACCGAGGCTGAAGGTCACGTCATAGGCCTTCATGATCTCGCAGATGTCCTCGAAATGGGTGTAGAGGAAGCTTTCCTTGTGGTGCGCCAGGCACCATTTGGCCATGATCGAGCCGCCGCGTGAGACGATGCCAGTCACGCGCTTCGCGGTCAGCGGCACGTAGCGCAGCAACACACCAGCATGGATGGTGAAGTAGCTCACCCCCTGCTCGGCCTGCTCGATCAGGGTGTCGCGGAAGATCTCCCAGGTCAGGTCTTCGGCTACGCCGTTGACCTTTTCCAGCGCCTGGTAGATCGGCACCGTGCCGATCGGCACGGGCGAATTGCGCAGGATCCACTCTCGCGTCTCGTGGATGTTGGCGCCCGTGGACAGATCCATCACCGTATCACCGCCCCAACGGGTGGCCCAGGTCATCTTCGCCACTTCTTCCTCGATGGACGAGGTCACCGCCGAGTTGCCGATATTGGCATTGATCTTGGTGAGAAAGTTGCGGCCGATGATCATCGGCTCGATTTCCGGATGATTGATGTTGGCTGGAATCACTGCCCGGCCACGGGCGACTTCATCGCGCACGAACTCCGGCGTGATCTCCGCAGGAATGGACGCGCCCAGCGACTGGCCCGGATGCTGGTTCACCGGCAGCCCGGCGGCACGGGCTGCTGCCAGGTTCTGGTTCTCGCGGATGGCAATGTATTCCATTTCCGGCGTGACAATACCCTGACGGGCATAGTGCATCTGGGTGACATTGGCGCCCGCGCGGGCTTTCAACGGGCGGCGCTCATCGGGGAAGCGCAGCCCGGCAGTGGCCACATCCCGGGCGCGACGACGGCCGTATTCGGACGTCAGTCCCTCCAGTTGCTCCGTATCGCCTCGCTCGGCGATCCAGGCAGCGCGCACCGGCGCCAGCCCCTTGCGTATGTCGATGTGCGCCGTTGTATCGGTATAAGGGCCCGAGGTGTCATACACTGCCAACGGCGGATTTTCCTCGCTGGCGCCACTGGCCAGCAGGGTCGGATGCTGGGCGATCTCGCGCATGGGCACGCGCAGATCGGCACGGCTGCCGGTCACGTAGATCTTGCGGGAACCGGTAATGGGTTGGCAGGCTTCCTCGATGGCGCCGGATGCGGCGCCCAGGTAATCGTCCGGCACGGATTTTCTCCAGAAAAATGCGGGGTTCAGCGGCTGCTTCACTATACGCCAGCCACGCGAAGGGCCACAACCGAAGCCGTGGTCATGTATACAGACAATGTCAACAAACGGGCGCGCCAACAGGCATTGAAAGGCGTACAGATAATGACCTTGTGGTCGGGCAGATTAGATGTCCTTTGCCCCGGTCAGAGGCTACCATTGGCGCGTCGCTGAAAACAGGAAACACGAATCATGCGCAGTCCATACCGTCTATTTGCTGCCCTCGTGGCACTGGTGCTCATGAACAGCGCCGTCGGCGCACGTGCCGCTACGCTGGCCGATGTGCTGGAGTCTGCCTGGCAGGCGGACTCCCAGTGGAGCGCCGCGCTGCGCACCTGGGAAGCCGAGCAACAGAACGTGACACAGGGCCGGGCCGGGCTGCTGCCCAGCCTGAATGCCTCCTACAGCTGGCTGGAAAGCCGCCGGGAATTCCCCGACCTGGGCATCCCTTCCCAGGATTCCACTGACCAGACGCTGACCTTCACCCTGGCTCAGCCGCTGTTCCGCCCGGGCGCCTGGAATGCCTACAAGCAGGCGGATTCCGCCACCTCTGTGGCCGCCGCCAATTTCCAGCAGGCCCGCCAGGATTTCTTTTTGCGGGTGTCGGAGCAGTACTTCGGTGTGCTGCGCGCCTGGGAGAACCTGACCTCGATTCGCGCCGAAGAACGTGCCATCGGCCGCCAGCTGGAACAGACCCGGGAGCGCTTCGATGTCGGCCTGGTGCCGATCACCGATGTCTACGAGGCCGAAGCCGCCTATGACCTGACCCGGGTGGAACTGATCGTGCTGGAGTCCGAGTTCGACATTGCCCGTGACCGTCTGGAAGCCCTGACCGGGCGCACCTGGCAAAGCCTGGCGGCGCTGCGCGAGGAACTGCCGCTGTCGGGCCCGGAACCCGCAGAGCCCAGCCAGTGGGTCGAGCTGGCACGGCAACAGAATCCCGGCATTCTGGCCAGCCTGCACGAGAGCGAGGCCACCCGGTACCTGGCCCGACAGGAAACCGCTGCCATGGCGCCCACCGTGGATCTGGTGGCGCAGCACCAGCGCTACAGGACCGACCTTGACCTACCGGGCGGGCTCGGCACGACTGGCCAGGACATCAACAGCACCGCCTACGGCATTGAGGTCAACATGCCGCTGTTTGCCGGCGGCGGGCTGAACAGCCGCCGCAAGCAGGCGGCCCTGCGCCATGCCGCCAGCCAGGACATCTACCAGCAGACCTGGCGCGATGTCGGCCAGCAGACGCTGGCCACCTACCGCATGGTCAGCGCCAACGCCCAGCGCATCACCGCCCGGGCCCAGGCCATCCGGTCTGCAGAATCGGCACTGGAAGCCACCGAGGCCGGTTATGAAGTCGGTACGCGGAATATCGTGGATGTGCTCAATGCCCAGCGGACCCTGTTCGCAGCACGCCGTGACTACGCCAACGCCCGCTACGACTACATCATCGACAGCCTGGGGCTGAAAGCCCTGGCTGGCGTGCTGGAAGAACAGGACATTCAGCAGGTGAATAACTGGCTGGAACCCATGAATCAGGTGGAGCTGGACCGGGTTCGCGACGAGAGCCCGCTCAACAACTGATCCTGCGCTTGCTCGTTGACCACACGTAACGTCTGCGCCAGCGCGCCGGTATTGGCGGCCACCACGGCCGCTGCGGCGGCGCCCTGGCGCTGACGGCGCGCCGGATCCGCCAGCAAGGCACTGACCGCCGCCGCCAGCGTCTGCGCATCACCCACCCGGGTCAAGGCACCCGCCTCGTCCAGCAAGGCGGCAATGGCGCGGAAATTATCCAGCCCTGGCCCACTGAGTACCGGCTTGCCCCAGGCCGCTGGCTCGAGCAGGTTGTGCCCGCCCGCAGGCACCAGGGAGCCGCCCACAAACGCCACGTCCACCGCTCCGAACAGGGCCTGCAAGTCCCCCATGGTATCGCCCAGATAGACCTGGGTGACCGCGCTGACCGGCTCACTCGCGCTGCGCCGGGCCATGCGGTAACCGGCTGCCGTCACCAGCGCCGCCACACGCGGGAAGCGCTCGGGGTGGCGAGGCACCAGCACCAGCAGGGCCTCGGGGCAGGTGCGCATCACCGCCTGATGCGCCGCCAGCACCTGCTCGTCTTCGCCCTTGTGAGTGCTGGCCGCAATCCACACCGGGCGCCCGGCCCAGCCCGCGCGCAGGGCCTCCGACACGGGTCGCAAACGGGTGAGATCGGTATCGAACTTGATGCTGCCGGTGATCGAGATGGTCTCGGGGTGCGCGCCCAGCACCCGGAACCGGGCGGCATCGGCGGACGATTGCACCAGCACGGCGGACAACCCGGTCACCATCGGCACCGTCAATCCCGGCAACCGCCGGTAGCCACGGAAAGCACGCTCCGACAGGCGCCCGTTGACCAGCAACACCGGCACCGCTTCCTGGCGTGCCAAAGCAATCATGTTCGGCCACAGCTCGGTTTCCATGAGCAGGACAAGGCGCGGATTGAAGGCACGGAAAAATCGCCGCAGGGCATCAGGCAGATCCCAGGGGCAGTAGACGTGCAGCACGCGATCACCAAAGCGTGCCCGCACCTGCGCCGAGGCGGCATAGGAGGTGGTCGTCAGCACCACCGTCATGTCCGGGTAGCGGCGCTGCAACTGTTCCACCAGCGCTTCAGCGGCCAGCATTTCACCCACCGACACGGCATGCACCCAGATGGACGCCGGGCAACGGTCGCGGCCCAGCCCCAGCGCCAGGCGCTCGCCCCAGCGACGCCGGTACGCCGGCTGCCGACGGCCTCGCCACCAGAGCCGCCAGAGCACGGCGGGCAGCAGCAGATACCAGAGCAGGCTATAGGCAAGGCGGGTCATTACGGTCCATCGTCTGCATCCATGACAGGACCGCAAGGATAGCACAGGCGCTGTCGTCACGCGGCCAGTGGCAGCCCCGCAGACGGGTCAGTACACTTGCAGGCTTTGCATGCCGGAACCCGTTGATGAAGCAGCCGAACCCTCGCCCCACCTCACTGGCCCACCCGCGTTACTGGGGCACCTGGTGCGTTGTCGGCCTGATCTGGCTGATCGGGCAACTCCCCTGGAATGCGCTGCTGGCACTGGGCCGGGGCCTTGGCCGACTGGTCTGGCGAATCGGCGGCAACCGTCGGCATATCGCCTGCACCAATATCGATCTGTGCTTTCCTGACCTGCCCGAGGCCGAACGTCGTGATCTGGCCCGCCGGGCGGTGATCAGCACCGGCGAAACCATGCTGGAGATCGCCGGTACCTACGCCAACAGCCGCATTGATCTGGACGCTCGCCTGGAAATCGAGGGGCTGGAGCACATCCAGGCCGCCAAGGCACAGGGCAAAGGGGTCCTGCTGGTGGGCATGCACATGAACACCATTGATGTGGGCAGCCGCCTGATTCCCCGGTACGTGCCGCTGAGCGCGGTCCACCGGCCCAACAATAACCCGGTGCTCGAACGCATGATCAGCCGGGGCCGGGGCGCGGGTAGCACCACCGAAGCCTATATCGACCGCAAGGATATTCGCGGCATGGTTCGCGCATTGCGCAACGGCGGCGTGCTCTGGTACGCCCCGGACCAGGACTACGGCCTCAAGCATGCCGTCTTCGCGCCCTTCTTCGGTGTGCCCGCCGCCACGATCACGGCGACATCGCGGCTCGCGCGCATGAGCGGTTCGCCCGTGGTGATGGTGTCGCACTTCCGTTTGCCCGGGGGCCGCTACCGGATCTGTTTCAGTGCCCCCCTGAGCGATTTCCCCAGCGGGGACGATGAGGCCGACGCGACTCATATCAACGCCCTGATCGAAGCTGAAGTCCTCAAGGCACCGGAGCAGTATCTGTGGGTCCATCGACGCTTCAAGCATCAGCCCGATGGCCACAACCCCTATCGCAAGGCAGCGCGGCCATGACCGCCACAGCGACGCTGCAACGGCTGACGGCAGGCAGGAACCGCTTCCTGTATGACCCGGCCTGCTTCAGTGACTTTTCACCCGCCTGCTTCGACCCGGAACACTGGTACGCCCGCGATGCCGTCACCGGCACCGCCACCGGACGCGGCACCACCTGGTTCGTGCAGGATGGCGACCGGCACATGGTGCTGCGCCACTATCGTCGCGGCGGGCTGCTGGCGCCGCTGCTGGGCGACCGCTATCTGCGCCAGCCCGAGGCCAGCACCCGCGCGATGCGCGAATTCCGTTTGCTGGCGATGATGCGTGATGCCGGTCTGCCCGTGCCGCGCCCCTGCGCCGCCGCACTGCTGCCGGACACCCTGCTGACCTACCGAGCCGCGCTGATGATCGAGCGCATCCCCGATGCCCGGGATCTGGTGGCGCTGCTGCAGGAAGGCCCCTTGCCAGCCGCCGTCTGGGCCGAGACAGGCCGGGTCATTGCCCGGCTGCATACTGCGGGAATCTGGCATGCAGACCTGAATGCCCACAACATTCTGCTGGATGCGCAGGACCGGGTCTGGCTGATCGATTTCGACAAGTGCCGTGAGCGCGCCCCCGGGCGCTGGCAACAGGCCAATCTGGATCGACTGCAGCGCTCGCTGCGCAAGGAAGCCGGGTTGCATGCGCACTGGCATGTTCAGCATGACGACGTGGCGCACCTGCTGAAAGGCTACGCCGACACCTTCCCCTTGTAGGCTCTCGCCTGAGCACAGCCTACCCGAGTACCTCTGTCAGGGCTGCGAGCGTCCGCTCCAGAGCGCCCTGATTGGCATGCACTACGGCTTGCCCCGCCTCGCCCATCGCTGCCCTCGCGGCCGGGTCACCCAGCAGCGCGGACACCGTCTGCGCCAACATCACTGCGTCGGCGACCTCACGCACCGCGCCGCGGGCGCAAAGCTGAGCCGTAATATCACTGAAATTGAAGTAATGCGGCCCGGTCAGCGCCGCCCGCCCCAGCGCAGCGGGTTCCAGCAGATTGTGCCCGCCTACAGGCACCAGGCTGCCGCCCACAAATGCCAGATCGGCGGCGGCAAACATCACCGGCAGTTCGCCCATGGTGTCGCCCAGATACACCTGCGTCGCCGCACTGACCGGCCGCCCCTCGGTGCGCCGCACCATGGCCAGCCCGCGACTGCGACATATCCCGGCCACGTCATCAAAGCGCTGCGGATGGCGCGGCACCAGTACCAGCAAGGCCTCAGGATGCTGCACGCGAACCTGCTCGAAGGCCGCCAGCACCTGCTCTTCCTCGCCCGCATGCGTGCTGGCCGCAATCCATACCGGTCGCTGCGCGCCCCACTGCTGGCGCAACGCCGCACCCGCCGCATACACCTGATCGTCGTACGTGATGTCAAACTTCACCGACCCGGTGACATGCAGCCGCTCGCGCGCCACCCCCAGAAGCGCGAATCGCGCCGCATCGTCGTTGTGCTGGCACAACAGCAGGGTCAGGTGCTGGCTGAGGCTGCGAAACAGACCGGCGAAGCGCGCATAACGCTGGCAGGAACGCTCCGACAAGCGCGCATTGAGCAGCACCACCGGCAACCCCCGCCGACCACAGGCCGCGAGCTGATTGGGCCAGAGCTCAGTTTCCATCAGCAGCAGGGCCGTCGGACGGTGGCGGCGCAGGAAGCGGGCGACAGCACCGGGCAGATCAAGGGGCGCATAGGCATGGCGAATCATGGGATCGGCCAGCAATCCCCGGGCGGCTTCTGCTCCGGTGGTGGTGGTGGTGGTCAACAGGATCGGTTGCGCAGGAAAAGCCTCGCGCAGGCGACGGATCACCGGCGTTGCAGCCACCACTTCCCCTACGCTGACCGCATGGAACCACAGCCCCCCCGGGGGCGTGACCGGGCCGCCCCCCAGCAATTCGTTCCAGCGGCGCCCGTAATGCGGTTTGCCCCGGCGCGGCCAGAGCATGCGTGCCAGCACCAGCGGCGACAGCAGTATCAGCAGCACGGAATAGAGCAAGCGATACATGGCTCAGCCCTCGTCCTGTACCCGCGACACCGCATCACCGACGCTGTCCCAGATTTCATCGGCCAGCGCCGCATCCTCGGGGCTGAAGGTCTGCCCGGAGCGCACCAGAATGCGCCGCCCGACACCGGCCCCCGCCGCCGCCTGCATGTCAGCCCCCTTGTCGCCCAGCATCAGACTGCGCGCCGGGTCGATACCGTGCTCACGAATCGCCTGCAACAGCATGCCCGGCGCCGGTTTGCGGCAATCACACTGCTGGCGATACTCGCCCTGCCCCTTGTCCGGGTGATGCGGGCAGAAATAAATGGCATCCAGTGTCACGCCCTGCTCCTGGAAACGTGCTCGCATCCAGTCACACAGCGCATGAAAATCTGCTTCGGTGAAATATCCCCGGGCAATGCCGGATTGATTGGTGACAACAATCAGCCGATAGCCCAGTGACTGCAAATGCCGGCAGGCCTCGAACACACCGTCGATGAAGGTCACATCCTCCGGCCGGTACACGTAGCCATGATCCACATTGATCACGCCATCGCGATCCAGAAAGGCCGCCCGGACACCCTGGCCTGCGCTCATAGCCCTCGCTCCGCCACCACCCGGTCGAACATCGCCGTGACCTGTTCCACCGTGATGGCATCCATCAGATCATCCCCGTAGACACGCTGGCCCCAACGCGTCTGCTCCGCAGTCTTGCCGCGCTGGGCAGCCAGAGCGCTGTGGTAGGTATCCACCACATATTCACGAAACAGATAAGGGCCAGTGCGATCCGGATTGCTGTGGCCGTACAGCCCGATCACCGGCGTACCCGCCGCCACCGCCATGTGCACCGGCCCGGTATCCGGCGCCACGACCAGACTGGCCTGCTGCAACAGCGCATACAACTGGCGCAGGCTGCTACGCCCTACCAGATCGACCAGCGGCACGCTGCTGTGCGCCGTGATCTCGGCCGCCAGGCGCCGTTCGGTATCCGTGGGGCCACCACACAGGTACACCGCAAACCCCTGAGCCACCGCATGAGCTGCCAGCGCCGCGTAGCGCTCGACACGCCAGTTGCGCTCCAGCGCCGAGGCGGCAGGCACCAGAATCACGTGGCCTCGGGCGCCCGCCACCCGCTGCGCGCGCGCCCAGTCGCGATCCGCCTCGGCCACGGGCAGCGCCCACTCTGGCGGCGCCACCGGCACGCCGATGGCCGTGGCGAACTGACGAAACCCGTCCAGCACGTGCATGCCCTCCCGGGGCGCGATGCGCTCGTTGATAAACAGCCCATGCAGCTCCTTGGCGCGCGCCCGGTCAAAACCGATGCGCCGACGCGCACGGATACACAGGCTGGCGATATTGGCGCGCAAGGCCAGCTGCATATGCAACAACACATCGAAGCGCCGCCCTGCCAGAGTCTTGTACAGATCTCGATAGGCATGCCAGCCCCGGTGCTTGTCAAAGATGATGAACTCGATTCCGGGCAGGTGACCCAGCAACGCCGCCTCGACACGGCCAATCACCCAGGTGATGCGGGTCTGCGGATAATGCCGCTGAATCGCCTGAACTACCGATGCGGCATTGCAGGCATCACCAATGGCGGACAGACGCAGGATGCAAATGGAGTCAGGTGCGGGGTGGCTCAATGTATGCATCCTCTCAATGAGTCCGTCGCGCCGGATGTTTTCAGTACTGACAGAAGCTGATGCAGCATCGGAACGTCCGGGTCATGCGCTTGAGAAGTCGTAATTACGCGAACGGCATCATAACACCGAGCACCAGCTCTCAGGCAGGCCTCTGCGGCCAAATCCCGCCGGGCATCACTCAAACCCGTCTGGCGAGCACTTGCTGCCACGCCCAGGCATGTCTGACCATATCCTCCAGTGTGTACTGCGGCGTCCATCGGAGCTCCCGGGCCGCCTTGCCAACATCAGCCCAGTAACTTGCTGCATCACCAGGACGCCTGCCTGTAATCCGGTATGGAATCTGTTGGCCACGCGCCAATTCAAAAGCCTTCACGACTTCCAGCACGCTATATGCCCGGCCTGCGCCCAGATTCCATTTGTGCAACCCCCCATGGGCACATAGAAAATCGAGCGCCAGAACGTGCCCGCGCGCCAGATCCATAACATGGACATAATCGCGCATCCCCGTACCATCCGGGGTCGGGTAGTCACCACCGTAGACCTCGAGGTACGGGCGAATACCAGCCGCCACCTGAGCGATGTAAGGAACCAGATTATTCGGGGTGCCCGTAGGCGCTTCGCCGAGTGCGGCCTCCGGGTGGGCGCCTACCGGATTGAAATAACGTAGCACCGCTACTGCCAGCGAGGGATCCGATCCCACCTCATCCGTCAGTATTTGCTCTACCATCTGCTTGGAGCGACCGTAGGCATGGCCCGGATGCCCTGACGGAGACGACTCCTGAAGGGGCATTTCGGCTTCTGTGTCATACACCGTGGCTGAAGAACTGAAGACCAGGCGCCTGACGTTGTGGCGCCGCATGGCGGCAAGCAACTCGATTGAACCACCTACATTGACGGAATAGTAGCGTGCCGGATGGCGAACACTTTCGCCAACAGCCTTGAGGCCGGCAAAATGGAGGACCCCGCCAAAGTCGCCGCCTCGCAGAATACGGTCCAGGCATTCGCCATCCCGTATATCACCAACGACCAGGTGCGGCGAACGACCAGAAACCTGTTCGATCCCCCTGATACTTGACGCCGTACTGTTACTCAGGTCGTCAAGAATGGTAACATCATGCCCGTTCGTCAGAAGACTGGCGACGGTGTGGCTCCCGATATAGCCTGCCCCTCCAGTCACCAACAATTTCACAGCATTTACCTTATTATCCAAGAATAATTCCCGATTATGCCACAAGGAAATGGATGAATATATCATTGCAGGATGGTGCTGAAGCCCTTCAGTCTCATCAGACAATCATGGCGAAGCTGAGCGCACCTGATCCGGCACTGGATCGACTCATTAAAGGGCATCGTCTTGTACTGATGGATATCCCTGTTTACGGCAACATCGGGGATTTACTCATCATGCTGGGCACCTGTTCGTACCTCAGAAGGTTTGCCCAGCCACCATCGCTGACAGTCTCTGCATACAATCCCTGTTTTGATGCCATTCGTCCCGATGACGTCATCCTCATGCAAGGGGGAGGCAACCTGGGGGACATCTACCCGATTCATCAGACATTGAGGGAAGAGGTTGTTCGAAAATTCCCGGGCAATCGCATCATCATTCTTCCTCAGAGCATACATTTCCTGCATCAGGAAAATCTGGATCGCTGTATGTCGCTTTTTGCTTCACATAACGACCTCCACCTTTTTGTCAGGGACAAGGCATCTTACAAGCTTGCCGAACCACTGCAGGACAGGCGCTCCATGGCACCTGACATGGCCCATTATCTGTACCCGATCGGAACCCGCTCAGAACCATCCAAAGACCAGCTTTTTCTATTAAGAAAGGACATCGAGTCCACTTGCGAAGCCCCGCTGCACCCCGCCCACATGACAGTCGACTGGTATGACATACTCGGCAGCCGACACCGAAGGATCATTCGATTCTTCCGAAGCCTGTTCAAACGCGCAAGAACGCCCGGCACAGCGAACGCCGTAGCCGCGCTCTGGCTGAGATACTCCAGCCACATCGCCAAACTGGCCGAAAGGCGTTTCAGCCGGTATGGGTCAGTAAGGACCGACAGGCTGCACGCGCATATTCTGGCATGCCTCATGGACAAGCCCCACGAAGTCCTTGATAACAGCTACGGAAAGAATTCGCGTTATATCGACGCCTGGACGGCGGAAAGCCCTCTGGTAACCCTGTCAACACCAAGAGAAACAGAACAGTGAACACGTCACCCATGACCATTTATCTTGTCTCCCTGGACAAGGATACTGCTCGAAGGGATGTCTTTCGTGAGCGCTTCCCCGAAACATGGCCGCACACCGTCCATCTCTCGGCGGTTGACGGCAGAAAGCTGGATGCTGGCAGCTACTTCAAATATGTCACTGCCTCTTTGCGGGAAGGCCGAGGCCTGATGTCGCCCGCCGAAGTCGGTTGCTCTCTGAGCCACATTGCCGCTCTGGAGGCCTTCCTTGCGTCGGATGCAAGGCATGCCCTTGTGCTCGAGGATGACATTCTGGGCAATGACATGGACATTCAGCACCTTGCGGATCTCGCTGAGCGCCTGGATGACAATGACATATTGATTTGCGGGGGGCAGGAAGGCCTGAGCCACCGCAAGTATCAATTCGGGAAACGAAACAACAGCCAGGAGCCCTATATCCTGGCTCCATTTTCATACCGCTATATGTTCCGGACATGCTGCTATATTGTTGGAAGGCCCGCAGCAGAAAGGATTATCGCCACACAGAAGCGCGCGCTTCGCGTCGCCGACGATTGGGGCGCATTCTTCAGCAACACCAGCATCAGAATGCTACTGAGCAATACGCTGGCCCACCCGGAAGACCTCTCCACCAGCCTTATCGAGGCCGAGCGCATTGATATGAGCCAGTCCAGAGAAAAAAAGACTCGCTCGCTGACAGATCGGGTTCGCAACCGTGCATCTCGAATTGCCCGAAAAATACGGATCCTGCGCCTACTGCTACAAGGGTACAGACCGGCGCGCTAGGCAGGGCGCCTTGCGGATCAGCCTCTCATCTTGCTGATAATTGCACTGCTTGAGCGCCCCTCCAGCAAAGGCAGAACGCGCACATCACCGCCGTTCGCCCGCACGAAATCAGCCCCCACGATGGTATCCACCGTGTAGTCGCCCCCCTTGGCGAGCACCTGTGGGCACACCTGTTCAATCAGGCGCGCCGGCGTGTCCTGCTCGGCGAGGTCATCGCCAAACGGCAGCACCCAATCAACACAGGCCAGGGCGCGCAGCACCTCGGCGCGGTCCTCCAGCGTATTGACCGGGCGGCTGTCGCCCTTGAGACGGCGAACCGAAGCATCACAGTTCAGGCCCACCACCAACCGGTCACCCAGAGCACGGGCCTGAGCCAGATAACGCACATGACCCGCATGCAGGATATCGAAACAGCCGTTAGTGAAGACGATGCGCTCACCCTGCGCGCGGGCGAAGGCGATATGCTGCAACGCCTGGGCCACGGTCGGCGTGTATCCTGCCGCATGCCGGGTGCGGCTGATGCGCGCCGCCAGTTCCTCCGGCGAAACGGTGGCCGCCCCCAACTTGCCGACCACGATGCCCGCCGCCAGGTTGGCCAGCTCGGCGGCATCGACCAGCGGCACCCCAGCACTCAACAGCGCTCCCAATGTCGCGATGACTGTGTCACCAGCGCCGGTCACATCACTGACCTCAAGCACCTCTGCGGGGAAATGGTGATGGCTGTCCGCCGTGATCAGACTCATACCCTGCTCGCTACGCGTCAGCAGCATGGCGGCAATCTCCGCTCGAGCCAACATCTCCCGGGCCGAGGCCAGCATTTCGGTGTCATTGCCGACAAGACCGCCCGCCAGACGGAATTCGGACAGGTTCGGCGTAATCACATCGGCGCCACGATAGACCGCGAAGTCCGCCTGTTTGGGATCCACCAGCACGGTCTTGCCCGCCGCACGAGCCGCCTGGATGATGTCACCCACGCGGCGCAGGGCGCCCTTGTTGTAGTCGCTGATAATGACGGTATCGTAATCATCCAGCAGCGCAGTACTGCGCGCGGCCAGACGCTCCGCCGCCGCCGCCGGGAAAGGCGCTTCCATATCCAGGCGCACCACCTGCTGGTGGCGGGAAATGATGCGCATCTTGGCGATGGTGCGCAGCGCAGGGTCGCTCAGCAGTTCTGAGTGGATGCGCTCCGCCACCAGGATATCGCGCAGGGCCGCACCCTCACGGTCCTCGCCGATCAGGCCCAGCAGCCCGACCCGACCATCCAGGTGGGCAATATTGCGCGCCACGTTGGCGGCACCGCCCGCCTTGTCCTCGATGCCCGCCACATGCACCACTGGCACGGGCGCTTCCGGAGAAATCCGGTGCGTGTCACCGTTAAAGTAACGGTCCAGCATGACATCGCCCACCACCAGGACGGCGGCGTCGCCCAGACGACTCAGGTGTGACACGTCCGCCATCGGTCAGGCCTCCTGCGCCAGCGCCGCATCCAGCGCTTCGCAAAGCCAGTGACCGATGAACATGTGCGCCTCCTGAATACGCGCCGTCTCGTCACAGGCAATGATGATCGACAGCCGGGCGATATCCTTGACCTTGCCACCATCGCGTCCGGTCAGCGCCACGCTGGTGGCGCCGACGTCATTGGCCGCCGCCAGCGCCAGATTCACGTTCTCGCTTTGCCCGGATGTGGTCAAACCAATCACCAGATCACCGGGACGCGCCAAACCACGCACCTGGCGCTCGAACACCGTCTCGAAGGCATAATCATTCGGATGCGCAGTCAGAATAGAGGTGTCCGTGGTCAATGCAATGGATGACAACGGCCCCCGCTCGCGCTTGTAACGCACCATGAACTCCGCCGCCAGGTGCTGACAGTCCGCCGCGCTGCCACCATTACCCAGCCACAGTACCTTGCCGCCCGAGGCCAGACATTCGCGGGTCAGCACCAGCAGCTGCTCTGCCTGCGGCAGATAATCACGCATGCGAGCAAAGGTGGCATGGTGTCGATCCAGCGCCGCCTGAAAACTTTCAGCGGGCTTGAAGGTTTCCTGTGACATAGTGGCTCTCGTCATTCGGCCAGCAATTGCCGATACCAGTTCAGTGTATTTTCAACCGTCTGATCAGCATGAAATACATCATCTATTCTCTGTCGGGCGCTGGCAACTCGCTGCGCCGTCGCGGCGGTGTCCCTCAAGGTACGCGCTATGGCCGAGGCCAGCGCGTCGGGATCACGCTGCGCCACCAGCAACCCGGTTTCGCCATCCAGCACCAGCTCATCGGTACCGCCTGCTGCCGTGGCGACCACCGGTGTATCGACACACATGGCCTCGATCACCACCCGCGGCAGACCCTCGCCGCTCTCGGAGGCTGATACGAGCACATCGCTGCCACGAATGATCGCCACCGCGTCATCGCGATAGCCGGCAAAATGAACCCGGTCAGGATGGGCGCACTGGCGGATACGCTCCCGCACTTCCTCATTGCCGTCGATACGCCCCACCAGCAGCAGGTGACAGTTCAGCTCCGACGGCAGTCGGTCGAAGGCATCCAGCAGCGCGGTGACACCCTTTTTCGCACTATTGCGGCTCAGGCAGCACAGGGTCCGACCGCCTTCCGGCACGCCGAACTCGGTTGGAGAAACTGCGGGCACGTCATACCAGGACCGGTCATGCCCCTTATAAACGGTATGCGCCTTGTGGGCGGGGAAACGCCACCAGAGAAACGACACCGCCAGCAGCGACTGGCGCACCGCCTCGGCCACACAGAAAATACCGTCGAGCCTCGGGCTCAGATAGGTGTGCCAGGATTCCGGTTTGAGGTAGCTAACCCCCGTGGTGACACCTCGGTAACCCAGCAGCTTTGCGCGATGGCGGCGCGCTGCCCGCAGTACACACGGCAGGGCCCGGGAATTGAACGCCTGGACGATATCGTAATCCCCGCGCTTGATCTCTTCACCGATCAGCTGCGTGGCCTCACGGTCGAAGCGGCTCTTGACCGCCAGGGGGATCACCTGCACGCCAGCCGCCTCCAGAAGCGGATAGTTGCGCCCCGAGGTGTTGCACATCACCACCAGGTGGTCGACACGGCGAGCGAGCCGGATAAAAAGTTCGGTTTCCGGGCGGTCGGCCCGGTCCGTGACGCACAAAACTTTCATGCACTGTTCCCTGGACATGACGCGGCAGGCAAGTGGCGGCTATCATGGCCAGCCAGAACAGATTGTAGCCCATTTGCCATGGAAGTGTTATCCGATGCCCGAGGCCCAGCGCTTTCTTCTGTATGCCGAGCAGAACTACGCTTACGCGATTCTGCGGCCCCTGCAGACCGCGATCCGCGCACGCGGCGGCGAAGCCCGCTGGTTCCTGGCGGGCGACGAGATCAATACGGGCTGGCTGCAACCGGATGAACAGCGACTGACGGACATCGACGCCGTGCGGGCCTGGGCGCCCGAGGCCGTACTGGTGCCGGGCAACATGGTGCCTGGCTTTATCCCCGGCCTGAAAGTGGCCGTATTCCATGGCTTCAATGTCGCCAAGGCGACCCGCAGCGACGATCGGGGGCACTTCAATATCCGTGGCTGCTTCGACCTGTATTGCACCCAGGGGCCGAACACCACGGCGGGCTTCGAGGAGCGTGCCGCGAGATACGGCTACTTCCGGGTGGCCGAGACCGGCTGGCCTGCGCTGGACCCCTTGTTCAACCCGGAGGCCGATACGCACCCCGACAGCACGCCGCTGCCGACGCCTGACGGGCGCCCGACGATCCTGCTGTGCTCCACCTTCACCCGCAGCCTGAGCTGCGCCCCGCATCTGCTGGAGGCCGTGCGCCAGCTACGCGATACCGGACGCTGGCAATGGCTGGTCCAGTTCCATCCGAAGATGGATCCGGCGATGATCGACGCCTACAAGGCCCTGACAGATGACAATCTGACTTACATCGAAACCGACAATGTGCTGCCACTGCTCCGCCGGGCTGACGTCATGGTTTGCGACACGTCTTCAGTGATGCTGATGTTCCTGATACAGCGCAAGCCGGTGGTCACCTTCCGCAATCAGAGCCAGGGCTCCCGCGAACACCTGCTGAACATCAGGGACGCAGACCAATTGGCCAATGCGGTCGACACCGCCCTGGCACAACCCGACACGCTCATGAGCGCCATAGACGACTATATCACCCAGCTGCACCCCTACCGGGACGGCCTGGCCAGCCAGCGCGTGCTGACCGCCGTCGACCGGGCGCTTGAGCGCCCCCCTCAACGCCGGAAGCCGATCAACCTGGTACGCAACCTTAAAGAAAGGAAAAAGCTGGGCTACTGGAAGCCCTGACCTGACACCGCCGCCCCGGAACCGGGCGAGGCCAACAGCGCCTCATACTCAGCGGGCGTGCCGCAAAAGATAACCTCATCGCGATCAATCAGATGATAGCGAACATCTTTTCCATCGCGAATCAGCCGGTTGTACAGTGGTGCGATATAGAACTCTCCCCGAACGGTATCGTCTTCCCGCAGGGCCTCCTCAAATACCGCATCAAAATCTGCCTTGCTCCGGAAATAGTAGAGCCCATCACTGCACAGATCCGAGATGCGCTCTTTCTCCGTTGTTCGCAATACCCTCCCCCCCTCGCCCGGCAGCACAAATGACCAATGCTCACCCTCACCGCGGAACACTTCAAGATAACCATCACAGGCGCTCGCCATATCCGGCTTCACAAAGCCAGGCCTGAAAGTATCGATATTGAAGATATAAAGCGGTTCATTACCCGGCACATCTCTCAAGCCGCATGACACCGTCTCGGCCTGCCCACGCGTATCCTGGTCAAACTCCAGGACTTCCGCATGCCGCACCCCCAGCCTGTGCAACGCATCGGCGACGAAGCCCGCTGCGCCATAGTCCTTACGCACCAGGAACCTGAACGTATCGTCAGAAAAATAGCGCGAGAAAGAGGACACTGCATGCTCGAAAACTGAAGTATTGTCGAGCTGCAACTGGTACTTCGGTTTCCTGTAGCCCGACCTGAAGAACCGGCTGCTCTGCCCAACCATGGGAATGACGATCATGTGGCTGCCTCCATGTCCAGATACAAGCGCGCCGCATTAGCGACAAAAGCCATCTGACGCCGCACGTTATCGGCATGCAACGGCAGCATCGACAGAAACAGAAGAATCATGTGCGGGTAAAGATCCGCCGTGCGCACACGAGTACCCAGAAACTGCCGCCGGGCAAAAGCGTTCTGAACCTCGCGCACACGCTCTTCAATGCGGATATGCAGCTCGAAGTCGTAGATGCCATCAGAATCAAATTGCATCGCGTCAGCAACTATGAAGTCATAAAGACCCAGCACCGAATGGGACAGTTTCGCCAGGTCATAGCGAACATCTCCGTAAATCGTCATGTCACCGTCCGGGTTGACGCCCCGGGGGTCAATCACTTTGATATCGCCTGCACGACCATCAAAAAGAATATTGCTGAAGCATAGATCGCCGTGCATCACGCCGGGGATCGGGGGCGCACTCTGCACACGATCAATACACAGCGCTGCCAACTCCGTGAGCGAGGGCACCGCTTTACCATTGCATACCAATGCGTGATCCAGATCGAAACGTCGCTGAGCAGAGAAACGCTCCAGACGCCGCCAGGTCTTCGAGACATACAGGCACTCTGCACTCTGACCCTCCGCCTCGGCCGTTCCTCCAGCACTTTCGGATGCACAGGCTTCAACAAAGCGATCTACGCGATTGAATATATTCTCCCAGAAGAACAACGGATTTCTGCCGTGCACATAAAGCTCGTTAAGCGGCGGCAAGTACAGATACTCCAGCGAGTAAAACGGTCGCCCCTCAAACTCGCCACACTCGAGCACCTGCGGGCAGTAACGCTTTATCGAAGGAGGAACATGCGCATACCAGTACACCTCGGATTTTATCTTCAGCTCATCGCTGCCCGACTTCCATACCTTGCCATTATCAATATGCAGGTCGTTGAACGCACGCTCTGTGGTCATGCGGGCACGCGAAGCGTAATAGGTATTGACATGACCAAGATCCAGCCAGTGCTCCACCGGCACCCGCGTCATGGCCAGCTGCTGATCGTAGGCTCTGACCGCCTGACCAAAATGGCAGCGCGACAAGGTCAGGGCCTTTGCCAGCAGGCGTACATCGGAGAATGAAAAAAAGCCACTCCAGACCGTTTCATCCTGATCGCCGATCGACTCAACCTCCCAGTTGTAATCATCCTGCGTCGCCGACACCGCCAGCACGTCGGAGCCGTGAGGGATATCATTGATCAGGGTGTCACCGTGGAGAATCCGCAACGTCTCGTCGTAACGTCCGACACTGTTGATGACATACAGGACCGCCTCGGCAAGACTGAGATCATCCGGAACACGCACGACTTCCGCCGAGGCTTCGGAAAGACGCCTGGCATCCACGTCAGGCAACGGAAAGCTCTCCGGCAATGAGACGAAACAGGACTCTCCGGGAAATACTGTTTCAAGCTCCGCCAACTGATGCTCGTAAAGACGCCGATTCCCTATGGGCAGCATACATGGCGGTATGGCGCCAAATTCAGCCCTGAATTCATGACCGATATAGGCCGCAGACGTCAGGACAATCATTTCTCCTTCTCCAGAAGGCCAATAATCTCCTCGTAGGTCATGCTGGCAAACTCGGAAGGCCTGACAGCCTTGTCATCGACATAAAATCCCTCATGTCCACACCAGGGCTTGCCAACATGTATCTCGTCATATGGCACTTCATGTAACTCGAGCCAACGGATGAGTCGCGGCAATGTATTGGCATTGATCTTGCCTATATTGCCTTCATAAGTGCGCATGTTGCGGCTGGTATTGAGGATGATCTGGAAACCCATCGACTTGTATTCTCTCAGGGCTTTCAGCACAGACTCCCGCGGCGTGGAGCGGTCATAATCGCCCCGCCTGGTGCGGCATATGGTGTCATCCACATCAATCACCAACCTTTTCATGGCTCTCCTGCCCTGAACACTACTGCGTAACCATGCGACTACTGACCTGGCGATAAATTCCCCTCAATGCAGATTCTGCTTCATGGCCTGGCTGCAACCCCTGCGCGTTCGGGCTTTCCACCTCATCGAGCGGGACATCAGGCGCAATCTGGTTTTCATACCGGTCTTGAGCCAGGCCACCACTCGCACCAGGAACCGCCTTGCTGCGAAACCCCTGTCATAAGCAAACCCCTCATGATGGCGCGCGAACAACTGCTGCCAGCGCTTGAAGGTGTAGTACTTGTAATTATCCTTGGGCCTCAATCTCTCAGGCACATACAGAGAAATCATGTCAGGATCTGCAACAATGAAATTACCCGTCAGCACCGCATCCGACACGGCCTGATTGCAACGATCGCGACGCCCCTGGTCATACTTGTGAACGAGCTCATCACACAGATCTGCGCGGCGCGCCAGGCGAGAGTAGATGATCTGCTCGACACATCGCTGGGGCCAGGGGTACCGTGCATGCTGGCGCCGCCCGGACAATGAAGCATCCCATTGATAATCATCAAAGGGCTCCAGATCCCAGATACGCATCAGGTCCTCGGTGAGGCCGAACTGGATGAAATCACAGAAAAAGAAGGGCACTCTCAGACCACGCGAGTATTCCGATGCCCAGTAGTTGGTAATCAGCACGCGCTGCTGGAGCAGCGCATACTCCTGACGGCGCCGATCCGGGCAACTGTACCTTTCATACACCCTGACAATACTGGATGAATTCAGGATGTTGTCGCTCCGCAGCTTGACGGCGTACCGAGTGCTCACCGCCGCCAAACCGTTTCGTACGGAACAGGCCTGCCTGTCCAGATTGCGAATAATGGGCTCATTGCGCCGATCATAACCACTGATCGTCGGACCTGGATCGTCAGACAGTATGGTTACATCAGCGCCGAGCCCCTCCACTGGCTGCCCCTTCCAGGTGGAGCAGATTACTGGCGAGCCGGGAAAATGCTGACGGAGGCTCTGGATGCTTTTTGACGTAATACCCTCGTCCTGCGGCCGGTCCGGTGTGCCCTGGACCGGCCCGTGCACCACAAACGATATCTCTGCATTATCGATAGTGAACTGCTCAGCGCCCGGCATAAACATTCCGCGCATTCCTGTAGGCCAACTTGCGCTTTCGCAACGAAAACGATGCATTCAGTCGCTTGAGCCATACGCCATAAATACGTGGCAACAGACGCTTCAACTTGTCAGAAATATCTTCTGCTACCCGGAATTCCGGATCACAGTAACGCTGATACAGATATTGCCACTCTGGATAGGTGTAAAACCCTGCACGACCCGTTCGCTTTGCGATACGCACTTTCTGCAGAAACTTGGCTCCCAGATGCAAGCCTATTCTTTCCGGTTCAGCCACCACAAAATTATTTGCCAGAAGCTGCTCCCATTCACGCATGCGACGCTCGTCATTATCCAGCAGATGTTCCAGGGAAGCAGACATATGCTTGTTTACAAACCTCAGGAATATGTCCTGTGTGGCGTCTCGTTCGAACTCTGGCGCGCCCGGATAGTAAGGCTGGGACATCGACAGGAAGGATGCGTCCGGCTCGAGGTCCTGAAAAAGAGGCAGATCCCATAGCTCCAGCACATCTTCTGTGCGGCCAAACGCGAAAAAATCACTGGCATGAAAAAGGACGCGACAACCCTTCGCATATTTGCGGGTAAAGGTATTGGTCAGGACTACCCTCTCACCGAACCACCTCAGATCGGCGCCACGGCGCCTGTAGCGCTGCTGAAGATCAAAAAACCCACACCCTGACAACGCATTGTCACTGCGCAACTTCATTGCATAAGGCGTCGTAACGCGCCTCAGCCCGGCCATAGTGGATACGATTTGACGATTGTGATTGAGTCGACGGGGCGTCCCGTCCCGCTTGTAGGAGACGATATTGCCGCCCGGATCCGGGCTCAGCACCAGCTCATCGTGGTCCAGCCCCTCCAGCTCCTGCCCCTCCCAGGTGGAGAGCACCAGGCGCGCCTCGGGCAGGAAGCGCCGAACGGAAGCAAGGCAACGTTGGGTGATGCCCTCCTCTTGTGGCCGACCGGCAAACGCGTGCACCGGCCCCTGAACCACGACCGTAATATCCTTGCTGGAAATCATGCGCCTCCTTTCTCGTCTGCTGTCTGATCAGGCCCTGCCCGGACCATCAAAGCCAACAGCATAGAAAGCAGGAAGCGCCGCAGCACGTCCAGAGCTGCAGAAATAGCAATCTTTTACATAGACAGCTTATTTCTTCAATGACTCACGCTTGCGGGCTTTCTCCTCCTGACTCAGGATCCACAGGCCCGCATGCTTGTTAAAGTTGCCCTGCATATAGTTCATGGCCACGATAAAGCCAATGCGGCCATCCAGGAATCCGCCACGCAGGATATAGATCTGGAAGAAGGTCCATAGCGCACGGAGGCACACCACCAGCAGACTGCGATTGCGCTTGCCCTTGTCGAAGTACTTCTGACTGCCCAACCAGGCGTACTTGGCGTTCTTGGCCAAAGCATGGCCGTAATCACGGGCAGTATAGTGAAGCAGATAACCGGGAAGACGCCCCACCTTCCCTGGCGGGTGCTCGATGGTCTCGTGCACCGCAACGGGCGTGAAACGCGCCCCTTCGCGCCGATAAAGACGCAGGGGAGCGCGCGCACTGCGACCATGTTTGAGCCGCTTGCCATGGCGAATCACTGCCCACTGAATACGGAATGCGACTTCTTCGATATGGTCCTGCGACAACAAGTCTTTCAGCGCCTGCTGAGCCTGCTCATCCAGCGCTTCATCTGCATCAATGGACAACACCCAGTCCATCCTGGCCTCATCAAGAGCACGCTGCTTCTGGGCACCAAAACCGGGCCAGTCGGTCACCCGCACCTTATCGGTGTACTCCCGTGCAATATCTGTCGTCTCGTCGTTGCTGCCGCTATCATAAACAATGATCTCATCAGCCAGATCCGCCACCGACTCGAGACAACGCCGCACGCGGTCAGCCTCGTTCATGGTTATAATGCAAACTGATAACGAATGTCTGTGCTTATGGCTCACGTTCCAGTGCCTTACCTGCCGAATTCAGTATTGCGAAGTATGTCACACAGGTCCGGCAAGGCATAGTCAGCGCCATGGCGCGGGAGCTCGAGCAACATTACCCGACATGCTCAAGGCCCGAGTGTACTTTCCCGGGCCTCCGCTATATCATCCTTCACACAACGCACATCTGACATAAACATCTGATCAAGCATTTCAGAGCTTCATCCGGGAGTCGTTCCATTGGCCATCCAGGAGCAATATTCAGCCGCCCTACCTGCATGCCCCGATCATGATATCGTGGTTGTCGGCGCCAGTGACCAGCATTATGCGCAGTATCTGACCGTCGCTTTCTACTCGCTGATCATGAATACGGCCTCCCCTCACAGGCTTCGCCTTTTTTGCATAGATGGCGGCATTACCGAAGAGACAAAAAGGCAGATGGATACCAAGCTGTCTGGTCTTGGCGTCAGATTTTCTTTTCTTGACGCTGACACAAGCATCTATGCCGATGCGTTAATCAGCAAACATATCAGTACTGCTGCATACCTTCGAATCTCGCTGCCGCACCTTCTGGACACCTCTATCAAGAAAGCCATATATCTGGACTGCGACACTATCGTCCTCGGCGACATCAGTGAGCTATGGGATATCAGCCTTGATGGCCTCCCTCTTGGCGCGGTTGAAAATATCTCGCGAAACGCATACGTCCAGTCCGGCCTTGACCAGGCTGATTATTTCAATTCCGGCGTTCTGCTCGTGGACCTTGACGCATGGCGGAGCGAAGGAATCCCCGCAGCGGCCAGGGAATTCATTCGCACTCACCCGGAAAAAATTCGGTATCATGACCAATGCGTATTAAATGGCGTGATAGGCGGGAGATGGAAAAGGCTACCGCTGGCCTGGAATCATCAGAGCGGCATCTACAGGCAAC